>CALUIE010000066.1 GCA_944320605.1 uncultured Phocaeicola sp.
AGATACAATATCTACCATCCAAGAGGTATGAAATCGAAATTCGAATGGCGTGTAAACGGTTTCGACCGTATGGGACAAGCTGGAGTTCACTCTATCGGTATGGGTGTACTTATCGGACTTGAAGACTGGCGTACAGACGTAACCATGATGGCATATCATCTCCGTTATCTGCAAAAACATTACTGGAAGACAAAATACAGCGTAAATTTCCCGCGTATGCGTCCGGCAGAAAACGAAGGTTTCCAGCCTAATGTCATCATGAGCGACAAGGAGCTGGCTCAGGTTACTTTCGCCATGCGTATATTCGACCACGATGTAGATATCTCCTACTCTACACGCGAGCCGGCACATATCCGCGACAACATGGCTTCGCTAGGTGTTACAACCATGAGTGCAGAAAGCAAGACCGAACCCGGAGGTTACTACACATATCCTCAGGCACTTGAGCAATTCCATGTAAGCGACGAACGCACAGCCGTAGAAATAGACAAAGCTTTAAAAGCATTGGGACGTGAACCGGTATGGAAGGACTGGGATGCATCGTTCGACTGCATAAAGACAGGAAAGGCTGTCTGATTACGCAAATTCAGTACCGACGGCTTCGATATAATATATCCGATGCCGCCGGTATTTTTTTACTTTAATATAAAGATGGAAAGATACAACAGACAAATCATTCTACCGGAATTAGGAGAAAGCGGGCAAGAGAAACTAAAAAATGCCAAGGTACTTATTGTAGGTGTTGGTGGTCTTGGTTCGCCTATAGCATTATATCTTACAGGTGCAGGAGTGGGAAACATAGGTCTGATAGACGATGATGTGGTGAGCGAGAGCAACCTGCAAAGACAAGTCCTGTATTCCGAAGCCGAAGTAGGAATGCCGAAAGCCATTCAGGCACAGAAAAGACTGAATGCTCTGAACAGTCAGATAAAAATAGATGCATACAACACACGTCTGACAAAAGAAAATGCCGAAGAGATAATCGGCAAATACGATATAGTGGTTGACGGATGTGATAATTTCAAAACCCGATACATTATAAATGACACTTGCGTCAAGCTTGGGAAAACATACGTCTATGGTGCAATTAGAGCTTTCGACGGACAGGTATCCGTGTTCAACTACCAGGGCGGAAGAAACTATAGAGACCTGTTTCCCGATGAAGAAGAAATGCTGTCGATGCCAGCCCCTCCCAAAGGAGTGATCGGAGTAACTCCTGGCCTGGTCGGCTGCGTGCAGGCAAACGAAGTAATCAAGATAATCTGCGGTTTTGGCGAAATTCTTTCGGGCAAACTATGGTTTATTGACCTGAAAACACTGCAAACAAATACGATTTTACTGTAAAGATTAGGAATATTTCATTTTGGTTACTAACTTTGCACTCAGATTTAGTGGTACACACATGAAACTGATATTGATAACTACTCCAGAATATTTTGTAGAGGAGGACCAAATACTAAATGCACTCTTCGAAGAAGGGTTAGACATATTACATCTTCGCAAACCCGGAACAGAAGCGGTTTACGCAGAAAGACTGCTTACACTCATCCCGGAAAAATATCATAAGAAAATAGTTATACACGACCATTTCTACTTATGCAACGAATATAAGTTGAAAGGTATTCATCTGAACAGCCGCAATCCTATTGCCCCGGACAATTATTCAGGACATATAAGTGCTTCCTGTCATACTCTTGAAGAAGTACAGGAGGACAAAAAGACTTGCGACTACGTGTTCCTTAGTCCGATATTCGACAGTATTTCAAAAGAAGGGTATTCATCTAAATTTACACCGGAAGCAATACGTGAAGCTGTTAAAGCTGACATCATCGACAAGAAAGTCATTGCTTTAGGAGGTATAGACGAGGAGAATATCCTAAGAGTTAAGGATTTCGGATTTGGAGGAGCTGCTATTTTGGGTGGACTTTGGTCGAAATTCAATCATAACTTTGACAACAATTATCAAGAACTTATAGACCATTTCAGGAAATTGAAACGCCTTGCAGATTAATACTTATTGTATTTTTCCTGCAAAACGTTTGCCTTACTTATATAAATGGTATAACTTTGTAAACAAATCAAGGCAATATATCTATTTACAATGAACGTACAATCACCTTTTAAAGTATTCTCAGGTACAAACTCGAGATACTTGGCAGAAAAAATCTGCAACAGTTTAGGATGCGAACTTGGTAACATGAACATTACACATTTCGCAGATGGAGAATTTGCAGTTTCATACGAAGAGTCAATCCGTGGTCAGCACGTGTTCCTCGTTCAATCAACATTCCCTAATTCAGACAATCTTATGGAATTGCTCCTTATGATTGATGCTGCTAAGCGTGCTTCTGCAAAGAGTATTATCGCTGTAATTCCTTATTTTGGCTGGGCGCGTCAGGACCGCAAGGATAAACCACGTGTTTCTATAGGCGCAAAATTGGTCGCAGACCTGTTGAGCGTTGCAGGTATCGACCGTCTGATTACAATGGATCTTCATGCAGACCAGATACAGGGATTTTTCGATATTCCTGTTGACCACTTGTATGCATCTACAATATTTGCTCCATATATCCAGTCTTTGAAATTGGAAAATCTTGTAATCGCTACTCCTGACGTTGGTGGTTCTAAGCGTGCAAGCACATACGCAAAGTTCCTCGATGTTCCTTTGGTTCTTTGCCATAAGACTCGTGAAAAAGCAAACATTGTAGCATCTATGCAGATTATCGGTGACGTTAAAGGAAAAGATGTCGTTCTTGTTGACGATATGGTTGATACAGCAGGTACAATTACAAAGGCTGCCGACATCATGAAAGAAGCCGGAGCAAATTCGGTTAGAGCCATCGCTTCACACTGCGTTATGTCAGGTCCTGCTTCTGAACGTGTACAGAACTCTCAGTTGGAAGAAATCGTATTCACAGACAGTATCCCTTACTCAAACCGTTGTGCTAAGGTTAAACAGCTTTCAATTGCAGACATGTTTGCTGAAACTATCCGTCGCGTGATGACTAATGAATCAATCAGTTCACAGTACCTGATTCCTTAATATTCATCGCACAATAAAAATATAAAGCGAAGAATCATAAGGCCTGATACAATAGGCTTAATGTGGTTCTTCGCTTTCTTTTGTAATATCCTAATTACTCTCATTTTTTATTTATGAAACTACTCTGGTTGGACTTAAACAGTTCGTATGCACATTCATCACTTGCACTTCCGGCACTGCACGCCCAAATGGAAAACGACAAGAGCATCATTTGGGTTAAGGTTTCGGCTACTATAAACGAAAATCCGGGAATGGTGGCAGAACAAATCTATAAGCACAAACCTGATATTGTTGCATCTACATGCTGGCTCTTCAACCACGAAGCACTAATGCATATCACATGCCGAGTGAAATCGCTGCTGCCACAATGCCGGATAATCCTCGGAGGTCCGGAATTTCTGGGAGATAATAAAAAATTCCTTACAACAAATGATTTTATAGAGGGTGTTTTCAGAGGTGAAGGAGAAACCGGTTTCAAGCAGTGGATGAAGCATTTCGACAATAAGGAGGAATGGAAGAATATTGCCGGACTATGCTATATGGATGATAATGGAGAATACCACGACAACGGTATGGCAAGAGTAACGGACTTCACATCACTGGAGTATCCTGAAAAAAGCGAACTGTTCAACTGGAACAAACCATTCGTACAACTGGAGACTACAAGAGGATGTTTCAACACCTGTGCATTTTGTGTAAGTGGAGGTGACAAACCTGTAAGAAACCTAAGCATAGACACAATCAGAGAAAGGATAGAAATCATTCACAGTCACGGCATTAAAAACATAAGAGTGCTGGATCGTACTTTCAACTACAACACCCGTTATGCAAAAGCGTTGCTTGCTCTGTTCCGAGAATATCCGGATATAAATTTCCATCTTGAAATTCATCCTGCATTACTGTCAGAAGAACTGAAAGTAGAATTGATGTCAATGCCTAAAGGCCTCTTGCATCTGGAAGCAGGAATACAGAGCCTGAGAAAAATAGTACTTACCACAAGCCGACGTGCCGGAAAACTTGAAGATGCGATGAAAGGACTGAAATTCCTGTGCTCACTCGAGAATATGGAAACTCATGCAGACCTTATAGCAGGATTGCCACACTATCATCTGAACGAGATATTCGAAGACGTGCGCACTCTTGCCGGACTTAATGCAGGAGAGATTCAGTTGGAATCACTGAAACTGCTTCCGGGAACTGAAATGAGAAGAAGAGCGGAAGAGCTTGGAATAAGATACTCTCCCCTACCTCCATACGAAGTACTTAAAACGAACGATATTACATCGGACGAACTTCAGACAGCCAGACTCCTTTCACGACTTCTTGACGGTTTCTACAATGCCAAAGCATGGCAGAGACTTACACGCCGACTGATAGTAGAGAATGAAGATTTCCTGTACCGTTTCCTTGATCATCTCACAAACATCGGGGTGATAGACCAGCCTATGGGATTAGAAAAAAGAGGAATAATTCTTTACAAGTTCTGCAAGAGTAATTATCCGAAATACACCTTATCTGCCACTCAGGCATGGATAGAAGCAGGTATGTCGCTCAAGAAAGAACCTGCAGAAGCGATAAGAACCAAACATGTCACACCGCCAGATTCATGGGAAGTCGCCTACGGAACATACGACGAACATCTACGACTGTGCAAACTGCCTGTTAATGATAACGACCATTATATATGGTATGCCTTCAATCCTGACGAACAGGGAGGTATCCCTATATTCAAGGCAACCAACTGATATACAATCAAAGAGCCACTCTACACAAATATGCGTATAGAACGGCTCTTTAATATTTTCTGAATGTCATGTTATTCTTCTTTCTTCTCCTCGTACGGAATACGATATGCTGTATATAGTTCAAGCACTGCTGCTACACTCAGGCATAAAATCCATTCGTTGTGATGCCACACAATCATCATCACACCTGCTATAACAAGCAGCATAGCCCCTATCAATTGCTGACGTTTCAGTCGTCTGAGAACGATGTTCTTGCCAAAGTATCTTCCAGTCTTTGCCTGAATCCACCCGAACATCAGTGCCCCGACAATGTAAATATAAGGTGCGTATTCAAACTTTACGAACTGCAATATCAGTCCCACAAACAACACTACCGCACCAGCAACAGCTATTATATTATCCAGTTTATTCATCTTCCAAATCCTGCTCAAAAATAAATATATCTTCGTTTTCCTTCTTCATCATGTATTTTTCACGCGCCACTTTCTCCAATGCCTCCGGATTGGTTGAGATTTCTTTCAGCAACTTGCTATCCTCCTCAAACTGCTTTCTATAATGCCTGATTTCAGTATTCAGTCTGTTTATTTCAGCACGATGTTCCAAACGGCGGATCCAGCTGTTCTCATCCAGAACACCAATTATCAGCACAAATACAGCCAATGTGACACCGTATTTGTGAAGACGCACAAAATTCCAAATATTTTCCAGTTTCTCTTTCATGACAAAGAATTATTATTGGTGCAAATATAAGAATAAATGCTGTAAGCCCCAATTCTTTCATACAGCATAATGAATTGTCGGCAGAAATAATTATCTTTGTCAATACTTTTAAAACAAGAAAAACTAATCCTGATTATGGACAACTATATTGTATCAGCACGTAAATACCGCCCTGCGACATTCGACACCGTAGTAGGACAGCGTGCACTCACAACGACTCTGAAGAATGCCATCGCCAACAACAAGTTGGCTCATGCCTACCTTTTCTGCGGACCGCGAGGAGTAGGAAAAACTACATGCGCACGTATTTTTGCAAAAACCATAAACTGTCTCTCACCGAAACCTGACGGCGAGGCTTGCAACGAATGCGAATCATGTAAGGCATTCAACGAACAGCGTTCATACAATATCCATGAGCTGGATGCCGCCTCTAACAACTCTGTGGAAGATATCCGCTCGCTGATAGAGCAGGTACGTATCCCGCCACAGATAGGCAAATACAAGGTATATATCATCGACGAGGTACACATGCTGTCAACGGCTGCCTTCAATGCTTTTCTGAAAACCCTTGAAGAGCCGCCTCATCATGCCATATTCATCCTTGCCACAACAGAGAAACATAAGATTCTGCCTACTATTCTGAGCCGATGTCAGATATATGACTTCAGCCGTATCAGCGTTACTGATACAGTGGAACATCTTCAGGGAGTGGCACAGAAAGAAGGTATAGACGTTGAACCTGAAGCACTGACCGTAATAGCACAGAAAGCAGACGGTGGTATGCGCGACGCCTTATCAATCTTCGACCAGGTGACAAGTTTCTCCAACGGGCATATCACTTACAAGAGTGTCATAGAAAACCTCAACGTACTTGACTACGAATATTATTTCAAACTGACAGACTATATTCTGGAAAACAAGGTTTCGGAATGCATGCTTCTGTTCAACGAGGTATTGAAGAAAGGATTCGACGGTAATCACTTCATCACCGGATTGAGTTCACACTTCCGCGACCTACTTGTGAGCCGCGACGAACAGACACTGCAGCTTCTGGAAGTAGGTGCCTCAATCAGAGAAAGATACAAGACTCAGGCACAGAAATGCGAACAGAAGTTCCTCTACAAGGCAATGAAGCTGTGTAATGACTGCGACCTGAACTACAGACAGAGCAAGAACAAGCGACTTCTGGTAGAGCTGACACTGATACAACTGGCACAGATAACATCCGAAGAAGACGATATCAGCAATGGGCGTAGCCCTAAAGTGATAAAGCCCATCTTCAACAAGCAACAGACCGCACAAACAGTAGCCCAACCGCAACAGGCGGTTCAGGTAAACCAGACAGCACAGGTTCAACAACCCGCACAGCCGGCAGTCCAGCAGAATACTTCCGAGCCACAACAACCTTATGGTAAAACGACTGCACAGCCACAACAGGAGCATAAACTGCCTGACGGACTGAAAGTTTCGCAAGAAAAGAAGATACCTGTGGTAAAAGCCGGTATTTTAGGTCCGTCCATAAAGAAAAAGCCCCAGCATCAGGAAGAAGCTACGGCACAGGATTCTGCAGTTCAGGTTCAACAGGCAGAAAAAGAGTGGGAAGACTACACTGTATATGAAAAAGACCTGAACTACTACTGGAGAGAATTCGCCACACGACTACCAAAAGAGGAAGCCGCAAATGCAGGACGAATGATGAACATGTCGCCGAAACTTCTTGACGACCAGACTACATTCGAAGTGGCAGTAGATAACGAAATGGTTCAGAAATACATGCAGCAGTTAGCACCACAAATAGAAAATCACTTAAGAGAACAGCTTCACAACAGAAAAATCAGGATGACTGTACGCGTAAGTGCAGCCGATGAAAATATCAGAGCTTACAGCCATGTGGAACGCTTCCAGATGATGAGTAAGAAAAATCCTAATCTTCTGAAACTGAAAGAAGAGTTCGGATTGGAATTATCATAAAAAACAAAAATTTATAATAAAACGAAACAGCTTCATAAAATGTCATTCAGAATGTTTATGAAGCTGTTTCATTTTGTTATATGCTATAAAATTACAAATCATGTTTGCGCATACGGTACTCAGCCAGTTCCTCATATTTAGTTCCCGGACGACCGTAGTTGCAGTAAGGATAAATAGAGATTCCTCCGCGCGGAGTGAATATACCGGTCACTTCGATATACTTAGGATCCATCAGTTTGATAAGGTCCTTCATGATTATATTCACACAGTCCTCATGGAAATCTCCGTGATTTCTGAAACTGAACAGATAGAGTTTCAGACTCTTACTTTCCACCATCTTGACATCAGGCAGATAGCTTATACGGATTTCTGCAAAATCAGGCTGCCCGGTGATAGGACAAAGACTTGTAAACTCAGGGCAGTTGAAACGTACCCAATAATCATTCTCCGGATGCTTGTTTACAAAAGCCTCAAGTACCTCCGGAGCATAGTCCTGACGATATACAGTGCTACCGCCAAGCAGCGTCAGTTCTTCTTTTCTTTCCATTGTATATATAATTTTTCCTTTTATACGATATAATGTCCGCAAACAATTATCTCCACACGTTCGTGTGGAGCACTCGACACGCTCGTGTGGAGCACTCGACACGGCCGTGTGGAGATCTCATCACGTTCGTGTGGAGATAAACATTCTTTATCGGAAATCAGCAATAAAAAGCAGATTATTTATTTTTCGAGCTCAAATACTTTTCAAGTCCCTCGCGACGTAACTTACACGCCGGGCAATGTCCGCATCCGTCGCCCTGCACCCCGTTGTAGCATGTCAGAGTTTCGTTTCTTATCAGGTCAAGCACTCCAAGCTCGTCAGCCAAAGCCCATGTCTGTGCCTTGTCTATCCACATCAGCGGAGTGTGAATCACGAACTGCTCGTCCATAGCAAGGTTAAGAGTGACGTTGAGCGACTTGATAAACGAATCCCTGCAGTCCGGATAGCCGCTGAAGTCTGTCTGCGAAACCCCTGTCACCAAATGACTGATGCCATGCTCGCGCGCATAAACGGCTGCTATACTGAGGAAGAACAGGTTTCTTCCCGGAACGAAAGTATTAGGGAAAGAACCTTCCGGTTTTTCCTCGTCCATCACTATTGAAGTATCAGTAAGAGAATTCTTGCCAAGATGACCGATGAACGATACATCCATTGCGTGAAAATGCACCCCTGCCCTTTCGGCAATTCCTCTCGCCAGTTCCACCTCTTTCACATGTTTCTGACCATAGATGAAACTAAGCGCATAAACTTCCTTGAAATGTTTCTTTGCCCAGAACAGGCAAGTAGTAGAATCCTGGCCGCCACTGAAAACCACCAGTGCGGCCTCCTTATTCATAGTCATAATCAAATCTCCTTAATTTTCAGTACATTATATGAGATATTCTCATCATACACATCACAATCGTCCACACGCTTGATGTAGTTCACCACCCTGATAGTCACAGGGAGAATGATGATTTCATAAAGCGTTTTCAGAACTACCTGCACTACCATCATCTTCAGCAGTTCGTTCACAGGCATAAGTCCGCCGAAAGCCAACGGGAAGAAAATGATTGAATCGGCACCTTCGCCTGCCAAAGTTGAAACAATGGCGCGGGCAGAGAAGTTCTTTCCGTGCGAAGCAATCTTCATCTTGCTCATAACGAAAGCGTTGATGAACGAGCCTACAAGGAAAGCTGTAAGACTGGCTGCCGCGATACGCGGAGCAAGACCGAATACGAAATCGAATGCCTGTTCGCCTTCCCAGAAAGAAGCCGCAGGAAGAGCCACTGCCACTTTACCTAAGGCTACTACCATGAAATTCATGAGGAAACCCATCCAGATGATAAGACGCGCCTTGCGGAAGCCCCAGACTTCGGCAATACAGTCATTGATAATGTAAGAGATTGGAAAAACTATCAGTCCGGCAGTTACGGAAATCGGACCGAGCTGTACGACTTTGGCCTCTAAAAGATTGGCTGCCACCAGGCAGACACAAAACACAATACCCAAGACCATGAAAGGTACTGATACGAGATTTTCTTTTTTCATCGTTCCTGTTTTTTACGTGGTGTTCTAGAATACACGGCCGCTATTAACGGCATCGCATGTTAATGATCTCTGTTTTTTTAATTCGGGCGCAAAAGTACAGAGTATTTGCGATATATGCAAGAAAAAGACGTATGGTTTTCCTATAAAGCCATACAACTCATTATCTTAAAATACAATTACCCTTTCTTTACATATTCAGAAGGCATACAACCAATGTATTTTTTAAAACTTGTAGCAAAATATGCCGGAGTATTAAAACCTACCATTTCACTTACCTCAGTTATACTATATTTACCCTCTTTAAGTAGTTTACAAGCTTCTGAGAAACGTATTTTCCTTATAAAATCTGTAGTGCTTTCTCCAGTTATAGCCTTCATCTTAAGATGCAAAGTAGAACGGGACATATTCATCTCAGACGCAAACAAATCTGCTGAAAAGATAATACTATCAAGATTTTTCTTTACCACAGCTACAGCCTTTTCTAAAAATTCCTTATCCAACGGATTTAAAGCAAGTTTATCAGGTTCAACGTCCGTTGACTGTGAATAATGTTCTATAGCTAAAGAATATGTACGCAATATATTCCTGATTTTCGTAAGAACAACTTCCATATAAAATGGTTTAGAAATATAGTCATCCGCTCCAACCTTCAATCCTTCCAACTGTTCCTTCATCTCGGTCTTAGCTGAAAGCATTATAACAGGTATATGGCATGTTTTAATGTTTCTCTTCACATCACGACACAGCTTTATACCATCTACGAAAGGCATCATTACATCCGACAATATCAGGTTCACACTATTGTTTTCCAACAAATCAAGTGCCTCCTGACCATTGTTTGCCCTAATGACATCAAACATAGCAGACAAACCATCTGCCAGATAATTCTGAATATCAATATTATCCTCAACCACAAGAATTACAGATTTTTTTTCATTCTCAGGTATTACTTTTTCATGAGAGATATCTTCAGTTTCATGATTTTCAGCAGATATCAAATACATTTCTTGAGAATTTGTTGAATAGACTTGTTCATTATCATCTGCGATACCTTCAGTAGATAATATTTCATCTTTAACATAAGCAGTCTCCAAAGAAGGAAGTTTGACATAAAAAGTACACCCTTCACCCAAAGCACTGTTGAATGTTATAGAACCATGATGTAGTTCTACAAGTCTCTTTACAAGTGAAAGTCCTATTCCACTTCCTACATGATCATTATCTACCTGATAAAAACGTTCAAAAATAAACTTCTGTTTTTCTACCGGAATACCCTTTCCTGTATCACTCACCTCAAACAAAAGCATACCGTTTTCTTCTTTAACCCTCAAAGCTATAGAACCACCAGATGATGTATATTTGAATGAATTCGACAACAAATTATTCAATATCAATTCTATGTAATTAGTATCACAGTACACCTCTTTTCCATCAAGCATATTTTCCAAACGATAATCTATACCAGAAGAAGTAGCAAGAGTTTCATAATATCTATATATACGTAATACAGTATGATCCAATACCTGTTTTTTTACCTTTAACTTGAAAACTCCCAATTCAGCCCTACGGTAATCCATCAATTGATTTACAAGATAAAGCAATCTATTGGCATTTGTGTTTATATATTTGATTTTGGCAAGGGCAGCCTTATCAGTTATATCCCTTAACAGGTCTGTCAATGGAGCAATAATCAAAGTCAGAGGTGTACGTAACTCATGAGATATATTTATAAAAAAACGCAACTTCATTTCGTTTATCTCCTTTATACGTTCTTTGTCAACACGTTCCATCTCAATCTGTATTCTCATACTTTTTTTCATCCAAAAATATCTGAATACCAGTACAGATATACCAATAAATAGCATCACATATATAAGCTTTGCCCACCAAGTAGCATACCATGCCGGAAGTACCTTGATGTACAATTTAGTAGGATTATCGTTCCACACTCCATCACGGTTTGAAGCCTTTACCATAAAACAATAATTACCTGGAGCAAGATTTGAATATGATGCAAAACGTTTGTTATTATCTGTATATACCCAGTCATTATCCAATCCATCAAGCTTATAAGCAAACTGATTATGCTTGCCAGAAATATAGTCAGCTACCGTAAAATACAGAGAAATCATCGTCTGGTCAGACTTCAAAGTTATATTTTTTGTTTCGCTAATACCTTTCCTTAATACTCCTGTATTATCATATGGACGTACTTTTTTATTCATTATATGTAAATCTGTAATCATGACAGACGATATAAAAGGATTTGTAGGAAATACAGAAGGGTTAAAAACTGTTATACCGTTTATTCCTCCAAAATACATTTTTCCACTTAAACTTTTACAATATGAATATGGTGTAAACTGATTACTCTGTATTCCATCAATATCAGTAAAATTACGGAACTGATTTTCTGACGTATTATAACAAGACAAACCATGATCTGTACTTATCCAAATATTATTGTCATTATCCTCAAGTATTCCATACACAACATTATTGGGTAGCCCATTATTTACATTATAATTTTTCAAGCTATACTGTTTTTCATTAAAAATATAAAGTCCTTTACGTGTACCAAAAAGAATATTTCCTTTGCTATCTTTAGTTATAACGTTGATGTATGTCTTCTCAAAAATATTATCATGAGGCAATATATTACAATTCTTCAGAATACCATCTTTTATTTCATAAACACGTACTCCCTCAATCGTTCCTACCCACAGACGTTCCAACGAATCCTTATAAATAGTTACTATACGCTTTTCCAGTTCCTTTCCATCATCAAATTTCAAACGTCTAAATTCTTTTGTATTGATGCCAAATGATACTATACTACCTGTTACAGACGCGCAAACGAGCTCTTCTCCATTTTTCACAGGCAATATCCCATATATTCCTCTACCTGTCTGCATCTCATTTCCAGGCCTATAATTGTTTATCTTTCCAGTTCTTTTATCTATCACATCAAGTCCTCCCAAAGCGTGAGAACCGACATATATTTTCTGACCTATACTGTCAATATATATAGCCTTTATATCATTGGATGTAAGACCGTCATTTACTGTATAATGTACAAATATATCTTTCTCAGGATTATATTTATTGATGCCTCCATCATTTGTTCCTATCCACAGGTTTAAATCCTCATCTTCTACAATACAACTAACCACATTATCACTCAAAGAGTTGTGATATGGTATATTCCTTATATTTGTAAACCTCTGAGACAAAGGATGATAGTAATTCAATCCACCGAAATAAGTTCCAATCCACATTCCCCCTTGCATATCTTTAAAGATACTTCTTACAGAAGTATGTGAAATGCTTCCATAATTGTTGTTCTCACTATTATATATTGTAAAGCTGTCATTTTTATCATCATATATATTAAGTGCATTAAGTGTACCAATCCATAAATGACCTGACATATCGTAAGATAATGAACGTATATAATCAGAACTTATACCTGAATTTTTAATATTGAAAATTGTGTATTCACCGTTTATCGGATTAATTCTGTAAAGTCCATCTCCTTCTGTTCCCATCCACAATTCAGACTTTGAAAGTTGTAATATAGATAAAATCATATGCAACGAAAAGTCTCCTTTTAAAATAGTTCTAACCTCTTTACTTTTAAGGGAATATACATAAAGACCTTCATAAGCTCCTACATATACATTATCGCCATATTTACGTAATGTTCTAGGCCGAATATCAGGAAACTTTCCTAACAAAGATACATTTCCGAAAGACTTGCTTACTGGATTAAACACTTTTAATCCTGCATCAGTAGCAACCAGTATATTATTTTTGTCAAGACACACAATATCCCATATATCCATAGGCTTATCATTATATGTATATATGAAATTTTCAAAATGATCAAGTCCAGAATCATAAACTGACAAACTATTACTCGTACCTATCCATATTTTACCTTCAGAATCAATATCCAAAGAACGTATAATGTCACTTTCAATGCTTAATGAATCGTCATCATTATGATGATATACCACAAACTCATATCCATCATACAAACATAATCCATTATATGTAGCAACCCATAGTTTTCCTTTCATATCTTGTAATATATCTACCACGGTACT
>CALUIE010000067.1 GCA_944320605.1 uncultured Phocaeicola sp.
AGCACATGAAGCTCAACAGAAAAGATTATAGTACTGAAAGAGCTCTTACAACTTTGGTAGGTAAGCGTCGTGCTTTATTGAACTACCTTAAAGATCGCGACATCGAAAGATATCGTGCTATCGTTAAAGAGCTTGGCTTGCGTAAGTAATTATTACTTGCTGCATGGAAATCTGAAGATGAGTTGTCTCCTATTTAAAATGGGTGATAACTCATCTTTTTTTAACGCCCTATTGTTTTTTATTAATATTATTATCTTGTGGCTATTGAAATATTGTTTTTCTATTGCGTCATGAAACAGATAATAGAACTGGTATATCAGAAAGTTTATGAGATGATTATAAACGAATGTCAATAAAGTTAATATTAATGGAGGTTGCCTGTTTCAAAGGCAACCTCTGTATTATTAATTTAAGATATCTTGTTTCCTGTTTATTTGATCTCTATACTCTGAAGGTGTCATTCCCATTTTTTGTTTAAAACATTTACTGAAATATCTTGGGTCATTTATTCCAACCATATACGCAACTTGTGTTATAGAGAATTCACCTGATTCAATAAGTTTTATAGCTTTGTTTATTCTTATTTCTTTAATGAATTCTACAGGTGCCAGTCCTGTCAAAGTTTTGAGTTTTTTGAAAAATACGGAACGGCTTACAGCCATATCTTTTACCAGATCATCTACTATTAAGTCACTATTATCAATTCTGCTTTCCATCAGTTCTATTAACTTGTTCATAAATTTCTGGTCGCTCGGAGACATTTCCGGCATTTTTATGTCATTGTTCTCCTTCTTGTCATCAGCAGCTTTCCATCCGGAATTCAATAATTTCTTTCTATATGATTCCTGAATTTTCAATCTGCTTTGTAATATATTTTTTACTCTCGCTTTCAGATATGTCGCACTGAATGGCTTTGTTATATAATCGTCTGCTCCATACTCCAAACCCTCAAGTTTACTTTCGATAGCCGTTTTTGCAGTAAGAAGTATAAGTGGAATGTGACTGGTAGTGATTTCGTTTCTCAATTCTTGCATCATTTGGAATCCGTCTTTAATAGGCATCATTACGTCACTGATTATAATGTCCGGTATGTGTTTTAACGCTTTTTCTTTACCTTGTTCACCATTGGCAGCCTCAATAATATGATAATCTTTGGCGAATATTCCATGCAGGAATTGTCTTAGTTCTGAATTATCTTCTACTATAAGCATTATATCCTTACTGGCATCGATTTCTTCATCTTCGTTTTCTTTTACTGTTTCATTTTCTGTATTTTCTGTGATAACATCAGTAGCACATGTAGAATAATTCATATCATTTTGTAGGAATTCCACTTTATCATCGTAATGTTCCTTACCTTTTTTGAAATCAATTTTGAAACAGCTTCCTTCTTCGAGTTTACTTGTTACGGTTATTTCGGCTTTGTGCATATCCACAAAATCTTTTATCAAAGAGAGACCGATTCCTGTACTAAGTTGTGATACTCCTTTAGTTTCTATATTGTTTTCAAAGCGTACAAATAATTTCTTTTTCTTATTTTCTGTGATTCCTACTCCTTCGTCTATTACTGATATTGATACAGTGTCTTCGTTTTCCTTTATTGTTATTTTTATGCTTTTCCCGTCAGGTGTGTATTTGAAAGCATTAGAAAGTAAATTATATATTATTTTTTCATATTTGTCTGCGTCAACCCATAAATATACAGCGTTTTTATCTGTTTCAATATTATATGAAATATTACGTTCTTTAGCTACTGCCTCAAAATATTCCATCACTTTACGTGTAAATGAAACAATCTCAAGTAGTTGTACTTGCATTTTCATTTTTTTATTCTGTATTTTCCTGAAGTCAAGAATCTGGTTTACAAGTCTAAGCATACGTTTTGCATTACGTTCTACTACAGAAAGTTGTTCACGTATTCCATTAGGTAGTTCTTTTTCTTCAAGAATGTTTTCAAGCGGAGCTGTTATGAGTGTCAACGGGGTCCGTAGCTCATGTGAGATATCGGTAAAGAATCTTAATTTTAGATCTGTGAGCTGATGTTCCATCACAACTTTGTGTTTCAGACGATATATGGTTGAAAGTATATATACTGCTGTAAATACTACTAATAGAAGTATAAGAACATATATAAAATATGCCAATGTAGTTTCCCAAAATGATGGTAAAATTCTGATATTGAGTTTACGTGTATTGTCAATCCAGACACCGTCTGAATTTGTTGAACGTACCTTGAATACATAATCACCTTTTGGTAGATTTGTATATGTGGCCATTCTCTGTTTGCCTACATAATTCCAATTTTTCTCGAAACCATCTAATATATATGCATATTGTATAACAGAAGGTGTAGTATAATCCAATGCCGCAAACTGTATGGTAAAGATATTTTCTTTATGTGAAAGTGTCAAACGTTCTATGTCGTCAATGGTGCATTCTTTTAGTGGTGCAGTTCCCGGTATTACAGTATTGTTGGCAAGTAGTAATTGTGTGAATATTACAGGTGGCTCATATATACTCTTTTTTATAGAATCAGGATTGAAATAAAAAATACCTTGGTTTGTACCAAATACCATATCTCCATTTGATAAATATTCTGATGAGGCCTCACTGAAACGGATTTTGAAACTTCTGTGCCTGTCCTGGAAATTCTCAAAACGTTCTTCCTTAGGGTCAAATTTAGTCATTCCGTTTTCAGTACTTATCCAAAGAAGACCATTTTTGTCTTCTTGAATAGATAACAATATATCTGAGGGTAATCCATCCTGTACAGTGTATGTTTTAAACTGTACTTTTCCACTGGGTGTTATATTATTAAGTCTGTTAAGTCCTCCACCGAATGTTGCAATATAAAGCTCTCCGTTATGTGTGGAAGTTATCCAATGTACGTCATTATTGCTTAAAGTAGTAGGATCTTCAGGTGAACGCATATAGTGGTGGAACACTGCTTCTGATGGATTATTAAAATCAAGGTTAGTCATAACGAGTCCTCCGGTAGTAGCTATCCATAATCTGCCTTTTTCGTCAGCAGTGATAAATCTCACTTTATTGCATTGTTTTATCGGAAATCCTTTTAATGTGTTTCTGTGGCTTATGAATATGTCTTCACCTCTGTCGTTTTTTGTTATATAGTTTATTCCGTTTGAGAATGTTGCTATCCATATTCTGGCTGACTTGTCTTCGTATATACAGTAAACATTATTGTCAGAAAGACTGTAAATGTTGTTCGGGTCATATTGGTAACATGTCAGATTAAATTGCATTGTGTCGTTAGTAGGTTCAGCCTTTATTAAACCTGCACCTTTGGTTGCCAACCACATCGTTCCTTTGCTATCGCACATCATGTAATATACATTTTTCGATAGTGGAATCCCGGATTTTGATATTCTTCCGGTTTCTGTCATATATCCTATTTCGTTGTATTTATTGTCGTAAATACGTAACATTCCGTCTTTAAGTCCAACCCAAAGATTCTTTTTGTATTCCTGATAGGCTCTTACTTCGTTACTTAATGTCTCATAATTTGATTCTACGGGACGTTTAATTCTGAAATGTTCTGTCCTGAATGTTATTTTTTCGAGTCCTTTAGAGTGTGTACACATCCATAAATTACCCTGACGGTCAGAAAAAGCACTGTGTATTTTATTTGAGAAATGCCATTTTCCACCATTCATACTGTTATAGAAAGGTACAAGGCAATTCCTCTTTCTGTCAAAATATGAAAATCCACCGCCGTATGGGTGTACCCAAAGCGATCCGAAAATATCTTCGTGTATATGAAAAGCCGGACGTGACCTGTCTGTATTTGTAGGTTCCGCATAGATTTTTTCTATTTTTATCTTATCGGTGTATGGATTGTAATGTGCTACCTCTCCTGTAACATTCTGTTCAAACCATATCTCGTCAGCTCCATCTTTGTAAATATTGTCTATGTTGGCATTTGGAAGAAGATTTGCTTTAAAATGCTTATAAGAGTCATTTTTTATGTCATAAACAAAGAAACCTTCATTCTTAGAAGCGATAATAAGTTTTTCTGTCTTTTTTATGAATTTAATACCTGTAATACTTGATTGTACAGGAAGTTTAAGAGGAGTAAAAATATAATTGTCTTTGTTCAGCATCCACACATATCCATTGTTGGCTCCGAAGAACAGTTTATCTTGACTTTCTTCAAGAGTGAAGAATTTTTGTTTTCTTGTTGCGTCGTTTTTATCAGAGTTTGTATTCTCAAAATAAAAAGTTGTATTTACAACTAATTAGTTCTCAATATTTTATAAGCAATAAGTCAGGAATATGGTCGTTGTCTTTAATTGTACATTCTAAAGGATGAGGATTTAACATTTTTATTATTTCTTAGCTTATTTGACTTATTATCACCTGTTCGTACAGTCAGAGTACTTCTTCCGAAAGTTGTTCGGGCTCTTCGTCCGTCACCTTATGTTGGTTGACGCCGGGAAAGTAGTGACGCGTGTAAATCATCTGTTGCCGGATGTTGCTGGTCGTCACGTACCGCCCAACATTCTATTAATTTATGAGCGTGCTCTGGCGGGTGATAATAAGTCGGTGAGTTGTCCCATCAAGCCGAAGAGGAACCGGAAATTATTATTTACCAGTTCGTGGTCACCTTCGATGAAGCAGTCCTTGACAAACGTTCTCATAGCCGATACCTCGTCTTTCTTGGATACGGGCATGAACTTGGAGAACTGCGAAAAAGTTGGTTCTGCCATGAGGGCTACATACATCTCCTTTTTACCGCAAAAGGTTTTCCGAACTCCACCATCAAATAAACCTTGCGCAACTTCTTTTCTTCCATAAACGTATTTTTTATTTTCCGATAGATATAGGACGGAAAAAAGAAAGAATGTGGAAAAACGGAAAGGAAAGTGCAGGTACCCCGTGATATTTTCCGCTATGCGTATATGGGAGGGGGGACGTTATATTTCTTTAACAATATAATATAGTGAACTTTGCCTTATTTTGCGTCTTTTTATATAAACGCACAGAACAATAACCCTATTTGCATGAATAAATTTACGATAGACATAGATGAAACATTCAAATATTATTATCGCCCGTTATGCTTGTACGTACTGCACTATGTTCACGACACGGATATTGCAGAAGACATCGTACAAGACAGTTTTTCTATCCTATGGGAGAAATTAAGTATCAGTGGAGCCGAGATAGAAAATGTCAAAGCCTACCTTTATACGACTGCCCGCAACCGCAGTCTGGATTATCTGAAGAAAGAAGAGATATATGATCCGAATCTTTCTCCTTCCGATTTTGAAGATACGTTGAGCGATGAGGAAGCGGAGGAACGTTCGGTCAGGGAAGCGCGGATGTGGACTGCCATTGATGCCTTGCCCGAACGCTGCCGGGAGATATTCCTTCTGAACAAACGCGACGGCATGAAATACAGGGAGATAGCCGCCAAGTTCCAGATTTCCGTAAATACGGTGGATAACCACATCAGCAAGGCACTCCGACTGATACGGGAAGGGACACAGAAAGTTTACGCATTCTTATTTAACTAATATTCACAAATTCCGCATAGTGAATTTGTCTGTAATCCCAGTCATTAATACGAAAACCAAAATAAAAGAGTATGAGAACCACGGATGAAAAATGCCTTCATTTTGTCTTGCGCCACTATCAGAAGAACAAGTTGGATACGCAAAAAGCATCGAAGGCTTTCAAAGAGAAATACCAGATACCGGAACAGGAACAGAAATCCTTCCGCTTGTGGTGGATACTTCCCGGTATAGCGGCAGCCATTCTGGTCGCAGTCCTTATTTATCCCCGCTTCCGGGAAAACGGAGCATGGAAGGAGGTAACGGCTTACTCGCACCCTGTGGACTATATGCTCCCGGACAGTTCCTCCATAACTCTGTTCCCGCATTCTTCCGTCCGTTTCCACGCAAAAGATTACCGGAAATCCAGCCGCAAGGTTCACATGGAAGGAAAAGTCGCGTTTTCTGTCAAGCATGACAATGCCCACCCGTTTACGGTAGAAGGGAAACTGTCCCAAGTCAGGGTATTGGGTACTGTCTTTACCGTCGATGAGAGCCGTGCAGACACAGCTATCGTGCAAGTAACATCGGGAAAGGTGCAGTTCTCAGCAATCGGGCAACCGGACGCCGTGATACTGACCGGAGGCATGGCAGCGCAAGTAACGGAAGAACAACCGGACGTACAGGTAATCAAAGAACGGAAAACGGGCAGCTTCATTTTCGACAATACCCCGTTGCCCAAAGTGCTTGAAGAATTGTCGAAGTTCTACAAGGTAAAGCTGGTTGCCAATAAGACAGACAAACGGCTGACAGCTAATTTCAAGGACAAAAACTTGGATGAGATTATCGAGATTATAGAAAAAGTATTGAATGTAAAGATAGAGAAGAAGAAACAATGAGAATCGTACTGACCTTGTTCCTATTCTGTGTATGTATGAGTGTCAAAGCTCAACAACAGTATATGACGGAAATGAAAAAAGCTATCGACCTGATGCAGGAAATGTACGACATAACTTTCGTATATGACTCATCCTTGGTGACTACCAAACCCCAATCCTTTCCTTTGGCAGGAAATTCTTTGAAGGAAAACTTGGAAAGGATTTTTGGCGGCATCGGCATAAAATGGGAAATCCGCGACGAATACGTCCTGCTGTTCCGTCCGAACAACTATACCTTTTCCGGATATGTGTGCGAAGACAGCGGGGAAACGCTCATCAATGTAACCATCCTTGACCTGAATACCCTGAAAGGCACACTGAGCAACGCACATGGCTTCTTCAGTATCACGCTGCCGGAGGGGAAACACAAACTTCGTTTCTCTTATATAGGTTATCAGGATGTGGTGAAGGAAGTGGATTTGACATCCAATTACAACGGTGTCATCTACCTGAAAGAAAGCAATACTTCGCTGAAAGAAGTAGTAGTGGTTGCAGACTTGAACGCTCCCCTCCGCACGACACAGACCGGCAAAGTGTCGCTGACCTCGGAACAGTTGAATACGGAGTTTTCGCTGCTTAGTTCACCGGACTTGGTAAAGACCCTCCAGAATATTCCCGGTGTGGCTTCCGGAACGGAGCTGCTTTCCGGCATGTATGTACACGGAGGCAAGAACGATGAGAACCTTTTTCTGCTGGACGGAACACCGCTTTACCAGATCAACCATTTGGGCGGGCTGTTCTCCGCTTTCAATACGGATATTATCAAAAACGTGGATTTCTATAAAAGCGGTTTCCCGGCACGTTACGGCGGCAGACTTTCTTCCGTAGTGGATGTACGCACCAAAGAGGGGAACATGAAGGAGTTTCACGGGACTTTCTCCTTGGGGTTGCTCGACGGCAGAGTCCAGTTTGAAGGCCCGATCATAAAAGACAAGACCTCGTTCAACATAGCCATGAGAAGAAGTTGGGTGGATCTTTTCACAGCTCCGGCATTCTTCCTGCTCAACCGTTCCAATCCCGATGACAAAAAGAACGTGCGCTATGCCTTTCACGACATCAACGGGAAAATCACCCACCGTTTTTCGGACAATAATAAACTGTCCCTTAGCGTGTATTCCGGAAATGACCTGCTGAAGACAAAAGCCCGGCAGACGTTCGAAGACGGGGAACATTACGACTCCGATTTCAAGGTCCAATGGGGCAACCTGACTACGGCTTTGACGTGGAACTGTCAAATCGCCCCGAAGTTGTCCGGCAGTTTCACCGGTGTCTATTCACGCAATATATCCATGTATGATTATGTGGAAGGCAGCCGTTTCTTTTCCGACGGGGAACAAACTTCCATGACGGGAATGGAACGGTCCAACCATTCCACGATCGACGACATGGGATACCGCATGGAGTTCGACTACCGTCCCAGCACGAATCATCATATACGCTTTGGCAGCAATTATCTGCATCACATATATCATCCGCAAAGCACGGCTTCCAGTAACTGGACGGACAGGGATACCTTATTGACAGAAAGTGCAAGCAGCTATAAGGGTAACGAGGTCGCTTTTTATGCGGAAGATGAAATGCGGCTCTCCTCTAAGGCGAAATTAAACGCGGGACTGCATTACACCCTTTATCAGACAGACGGAAAGATGTACCATTCCTTGGAGCCAAGACTGGCCATGAGTTACCAATGCTCGGAAAAAGCCACGATGAAAGTGTCCTATACGGAAATGAGCCAATTTGCGCACCAACTGTCAAACACCTATCTGAACCTGCCGACAGACAGTTGGGTTCCTTCCACACGCAAAGTTCGTCCCATGCGTTCAAGGCAAGTGGCAGCCGGGATATATACGGAGTTGCCTTGGCATATCAGTTTGAACGTGGAAGGATATTACCGTACCACAAGCCAACTGCTGGAATACGACGGGGGCAACAGCCTGATGCTTCCTGCCGAGAACTGGGACAATCTGGTCAAGACCGGCAAGGGAAAGTCTTACGGCGTAGAATTGTCATTGGCATACAAAGACCGTTACAATGTCATCGAAGCAGGATATACGCTTTCATGGAGCTTGCAAAAGTTTACTGATTTTTATCCCGGCTGGTATTCCAGCAAGTTCGACAACCGGCATAAACTGAACATCGCCTACCGGCATAAGTTCAATGACCGTATAGATGCCTACGCCGCATGGGTTTACCGTAGCGGCGACTGTGCCACCGTCCCGAACCAGTATGTAAACGGGCCGTCTTTTCCGGGCATACCGGATTCAGGCGAACCGGAACTGGTTTACGAGAAACCGAACAACATCACGCTCCCGGCATATCATCGGCTCGATTTGGGTGTCAATTTCCGGCGTACTACCAAAAGGGGATTCGAGCGTATCTGGAACGTCAGCATTTATAACGCCTATTGCCGTATGAATGCGTTTTATACCCGGATAGAGCGTCTGCCCGACGGCGGTTTCAGGGGTAAGGGATTTGGCATTTTCCCGATTATACCCTCGTTTAGTTATACCCTCAAATTTTAAGTGCATGAAACATTTATATCATATATTACTGCCCGTGTATATCGGCTTACTTTCGTCCTGTACCTATCATTTTGAACTGGACGATGTGGGCGCTTCCCCCAAACTGGTGCTATACAGCTATCCGGGAAGCGGCGACACAACGGTAGTCCACCTTTCACGCAGCCTTCCCGTCAGTCAGAAAGGTGAGCTCGTCCGGGGACTGAAGGGAGCGGACGTCCACCTGTCCGTAAACGGTGAAGCGGTACCCCTTGCATGGACGGACGATTCCATACCGGGAGTCCCCGCCCAAAGCTATTACGCGGTAAAGGCGTATGAAGATGGCGACAAGGTCAACATAACCGCAGCGGCAGAAAGAATGAAAGCGGTTTCATCCGCTACGGTTGTCCCGTCCCGATTCCCTTTGACATCAATCAAATTGGCTCTCAAAGACGGTGAACCGAACCTGCTTCAGTTTCGGATAGGCTTTACAGACAATGCGCTGACAAAAGACTATTATGCGTTGAAGGTGGAGCGTAAACAACTGTTCTGGAACGATGGCAAGTATTCGGAAGAAAGCAGTACCCTCGCGTTGAACTTGGACGACGAACCTCTGCTGAATACATCTTCCGGGTTAGACGATATCCTGATGATTGAAAACGGGTTCTACCGGAATTTGTATTACTGGGACGATACGAAAATTAAAGGGAAAAGCTACACGGTTCGTCTGAATACCAATTACGAGGCAGACTATGAAGACGACTTCATAACCCCTGACGGAACCGAACATATCAAACGCCAAGTGAAATACAGAATCAGCCTGTACAGCCTTTCGGAAGAGTTTTACAGGTATCTGAAATCACTGAACGACCAGAAAAACAACGGGCTTGGAAACTCTGAACTGGCTCCCATACGCTCTACTTACACCAATGTCATAAACGGGATAGGTGTCGTGGGAGGATGCAGGATGTTCCAGACGGAATGGATAGACAATTTACAGGAAAACTAAATAATAATAAAGAAAAATGAAAAAGACAATTTTATCAATGCTTTTCCTGCTGGCAGGAATAGGATGCTTTGCACAAAAATCCGGCATTATCATCGGTGTGACGGACGGACATTTGGGAAAATATTCGGGATATGCTTACATGAGTACGGGAACGGCGAACAACTCTTCCTACCCCGAAACCCGATGGACACCCGGAGTAGGCTTTAATTTGGGTTACCAGTTCAGTTTCGATCTTTCCAAACGCTTTTGGATCGACGTTTCCATGTTGGGAAAGGCCGTTCAGGGGAAAGCAGAATCCTTCGACTTGAATGGAAACGATGTTGTTCCGTGGTCTGACAAGGCGTGGATATGGGGACTTGCTTTGAACGGCGCAATCAATTACCGCATCTGTTCCGGACTGTATGCCGGTATCGGCATTGAGCCAACCGGTTATTTCAAAACCGATAAATTGAAGGAAAACTTGGACGGGAAGGTTTTCGACTTTCCGATAGTCCTCGCCTTGGGCTATGAGTTTAAGAACGGCATGAAATTGTCCGCTTCTTACAAGCATGGCTTCAAGCCGTTATATGACAATGCTTTTTCCTCCAATACAAAGAACAACAAAGAGTTCGGCATATCATTGTATGTGCCTATGTTTAAATAATAACCAATCATTAATTTTTTTCAATTATGAGAAAAACGCTTTTTAGCCTTGCTTTGGCAGTGGCTGTCTTATCATCATGCAGTTCTGATGATATAGTGAACAATCCGATGGATAAGGAAAACCTCCCAACTTCCAGAAGTTTGCATGAAAATATTCTTTCCTTTTCCAGCGAGGAGGAATACAATGCCTTGCTCGATTCCTTGAGCACGTTGTCCGATGAGGAACTTCTGCAATGGGAATCCGGACAGAAAGGCTTCACCTCCATGTACAGGATGCACAGCGAAGCCTTAGGACAGATATTGAACGCCACATGCAAGGAAGAATATGAATCCATTAAGGCTGCCTGCCAGACCGATTTTATATTCAACGACAAGGACAGCACCGATTTGTCGATATATATGCCGGTATTGAATGTTAGCAAGGCAATCACATTGAATCCAGAAGGGTTTGTATGTATCGCCGGTGAGAGAAAGAACATGAAGGAGTTTGAAAATTATGACGGATATAAAAAAGAACTTTCTTTACTTTATCCTGTCCCGTTGGGCGTCACGATTGAAAATGGCATAAACAGGGTTCACGTGAAAACGAAGAAAAGAAAGTTCACCGCACAGATTGGTATGCGAGGAAACCAACAGGCTATCCGTGTAAATGCGTCTAAAAAAATTTTATGGGGCTGGGTGGAATATACGACTGCGTACTATTGGAAATACACGCCTAACGGCCCTGTACAATTTGGCAAAGAAGTGAAAAGCGGGCATGACATTATGATTTTGGGCAATCCTTTCCCAAATGGAGCGAAATTGTATATGTGGACTCGCGGTACCGGTGAAGAAAACTGCGGAATAATGACCGTGCAATTGTAATCCTTATTGAACCGGATTATTCACCAATCATTCGGGACGAATCTCTGATATAGCCAAATGTTCGTCCCGAATATTAAAATTATTAGGGTGTCCAGTTTCACGTTCTTATTTTATTGCAAATTTAACATTTTATTCGTTTGTAAAACCCTGACATAAAGGTAGAATCAAATGCTTTGCTATATTGATTTTTACACTCTAAAAATGCATTATAATCTTATTGAATGTCACATATTATTTGGTTATCAATGCATTAGAAAACGAACGACTCATTTTTTAATGCAAAAACTGGAACATCAAACTGAACACCCTATAAAATTATCATTTTATGAGCAGGAAAGTATTTACTTGTTTTATTGTGATTTCCCTTTTTCTTAATAAAGCCGCTTCTTACGGTCAGGAAATTCAAGTGTCGCGTGACACTGTCAAGGTTTCCGTTCAGGAAGGAAATACTTCGCCTCATAACGAAAGAAGCATTACCCCAAAGCCTTTGGATATACGGAAAGCGGTTGATCTTTCTTCCGGCAGTTGCCCGTCCCGGATAACATTTGACGTGCAGAACCCTTATAATCCGACATTCCCTACCGACAAATCGCCTTTGCATGAGGGGGAATATTCTACTTCCGGTATCATTAAAAGCTATCCTTCCGGCTATTTTTACGGCATAGGCAGGCAGGAAAACTTCATCGGCTTGGGAACAATGAACTATGCAGGTATCGGATATGTGTATTCTCCCGGTTGCTGGTCATTCAACTTGCAGGCATATACCGTAAAATGGAGTGTCCCCAGACGCGAGAGTCAGCTATTGGGATTGTCCGGGCTATTGACATATCCCGTCAACGAGAAAATTCGTCTAAACACATTTGCCTCATACTCTTTCATTCTTTCTTCTCCTTTCAGTTCCTCGAATTACGGGGGATTCGTTTCCTATGACATCATTCCCAACTGGGGGATGGATTTCGGCGTCAGAAGCCATACCGATTTTCCGTTGCATAAAACGAAAACGCTTCCGATAGTAGCTCCGTATTTTCAGTATAAAGGCAACAAATTGGGTATTGATATCGGTGGCGGATTATTTAATTTGCTATTCAAATAACCTGCACTGATTTCTATCGTTACTCCTGAAGCGAGGATTATAAGATAAAGGTATTATCTTTTCATCGAAAAACCTCTTTTCTGCTGCTGGTCATAATTCCCTTCCACCACATTGTCAACCTCCCGTCTGGCTTTGATTTGCTCCCGGTTGTCAAATTCACCCTTTTGCCTGGCAGTGAAGTACAGGAAATCCCCTGCCGCCTGATGTGATTGTCTGTCATCCCCGAACAGGTTAAGGGCGTTCTTGATGTCAGATACCTGTTCCGTGTCAAAACGGGACTTGTAATAATCACGGGCAAAACGGATGATACTGTGTACCGCCTTACGGAAGATGTCGCTTGTTTTTAGCAGTAGGAAACTGAGGCAGCCAATAATATGGCTTTGCCATGCAATCCGGTTCTTGAGTCTCGTAGTTTCCTGTGCATGTTCCGTATCCTTGCGGTTCAGTTCGGACCGGTGTTTGGCCTCCAGTTGCATCAGTTCACGGCTGTGGTCGTTCTGTATGGTCTGGATTTTATCCTGCAACCGTTCAATGGTTTCCTCGTGCGTGGAAATCTCACAGTGCAAATCCTCTATTTCATTTTTCAGGGCTTTCGATTTTCCGGTAGCCCAGCCGACAGCGGCGTTCAGAAGTTCGCTTCCTTTTTCCTTGTTCAGTCTGGAGCGTTTCTCGCTGATAGCCCTGTCAAGGTCTTCACTCTGTCGTTCCTTTTCATTTGCCTTTTCGATAAGGGCGTTGGTAATGCTTTCAGTTTCCTGCATCTTCTGATTTGCCATTTCCAGCTGATGTTCCCGGTATTGCCTTGTGGCATCAAGCCGCTTCATTTCCTCCTTCTGCTTCCCAATGATAAAATCGTTCCGCTCCTGATGTTCCTTGCCTGTAACAGCCTTTGACTGCCCACGCTCCATCAGAAGTATGTCGGATGCCAGATTCTGCAT
>CALUIE010000068.1 GCA_944320605.1 uncultured Phocaeicola sp.
CAATAGGAGCAATGTTCTTTAAGTTTTCCATTAAAATAAAAAATTGTTTTTAAATAATTAATTGTGTTAGACTTTATATTGTTTATCTAAATCGGGCGCAAAGATATTAACTTCTGTCCATATTTGCAACTTTTTGTCCGCTTTTATGTTGAAAAATAGAAGATTATATAAAATAACAGGAGACATATAAATGTATGCCTCCTGTATTTCATATTTATAAGTTTTAATCCTCAAGAGAATAGTCTATTGTGGTTACTACTCTTACTTTTTTAATATATGGTGTGTTAGCATCGCGATCTGTAATGCTGAACTGTCCTTGGTTAGCTCTTCTGATTTTGCCAAGTTCACTGTCAGAATCTTCTGCGAACTTTTCTGCTGCTCGTCTCGCATTTTTTGTAGCTTCTTCAATCATTTGTGGTTTGATTTTGTTAAGTCCTGTGTATTCGTATTGCACGTTATACCTATAGTCTCCGGATGTTATTGCCACTCCTTGTTTTAGGAGTTCACCCTGACTGCTGATTAACTGTCTTACAAGATCAACTTTGTCAGAAGTGACAGTGATTACTGATGTTACGTTATATCTGTACGTGCTTTCCTGATTGCTGTACCTTTCGGCCTTCATATCTATTATTTCGGGCGCATTTATACTTATCTCTTTTTCATCTATACCTTTTCCTATTAGAAATTGAGTTATGGTTTTGTTGGATTTATTAATTTGCTCATATAGACCGCTTAAATCGTTTCCGAGGCTTTTATATACTAAAGGCCATGTAACTTTGTCTGCCGGGACTTCCATTTCAGCAAGTCCTTTTACGTTTACGCTGCGATCCTTATCTGCAAAACTACTTATTCCACGTTCAATGAACATTCCCAGTAGAAGCAAACCTATTGCTATTACTACTGATTCAAATCTTAAATTTTTCATGACATTATTGGTTTATTTGTTTTTGTGAAACTCCTTTAGTCCCCAAATAGGTTCTTTAATGAATTTTCTTGTTTTTAATCCTAATGTAATTGCCGATTCTTTGATTTCTTCTTGAAAATACCATGCTACTGAACCTACGAATGATATATCAAGAGTAGTATCATAATTCATTATGTTTCGTTTGAAAAATTCAGTGAAGCAATTATGTAAAAATGTTCTTACGTTAGAATCATTTCTAACTTTATATATATAAGGAGTAATAGATGCGAGGAATCGGTTTGCTTGTGGTTGCCGATATACATTATTTAATATATCTTCAGTTGTCAGGTTGTATTCTGTTAAAAGCCCTTGTTTGAGATATTCCGGTAATTGTTCTTTTAAGCAGTCTGCTATGAATTTTTTCCCCAGATACGCACCGCTGCCTTCATCTCCAAGGATGTATCCTAAAGGAGAAATGTTACGGGTGATTTTAACACCATCGTACATACATGAATTTGAACCGGTACCTAATATGCAAACTATACCGGGAGTGTTACTATAAAGAGCTCTTGCTGCTCCAATGAGGTCAGTTTCTGTATGTATTACAGCATTACTAAAAGTTTCATTTAATATTTTCTTTATTTTTATTGCAGATTTTGGTAAACATCCTGCCCCATAAAAATATATTGATGTAATTTTATCATTCGTTTTATCAATATTGTTTTCTATTTGTGGCAAAAGGGATGTGGTTATAATTCTGCGCATATAGTCTTCAGACTGATGGAAAGGATTAATTCCTTCAGTATTGATTATTTTTGTGACGTCATCTTCCGACACAATCATCCAGTCTGTTTTTGTTGCTCCACTGTCAGCTATAATTATCATTATTTTTTTATTCTGTTATATGCAAATTTACTTTATTATTGTTTTATCGCCAAATTATAACCTTTTTTTATTAGAAAAAATACAAATAATGAACAAAAGAGAGTACTTTTGCGTTTTCTAAGAAAATAGGTATTTTAAGAATAGACTTACTAATTATATTAAATGCTTTCGAAAAATAAAATTTACGTTTATTCGTTTATTTGTTGTTCTTTATTCATAATGTCGTGTACTTCAAATGACGATTTATTACAAACGCATAGTACTGATCTTACTTTAAAATGTGAAAAATCACTTTTATGGAATGATAGTCGTATAATTACAGATGAAAATGGAATAGGTGATTTTTCTGATGGTGATCGTATTGATTTGATGGTTAGTTCTGATAGTGAGAACAAAATTTTAGAATCTGAGTTTATGTCGGGGGAATGGATTCCATCATTGAACCGAGCTGATTTCTCTTCTGATAATATAAATTTATATGCAATTCATCCAACTTTACCATCAGATAATGTTGGTGATAAAATTATTTCTTTGCCTACAGATCAAAGTTCTCAGGAAAATTTAGAAATTGCCGATGTATTATATGCAAGCGGGACTGCTAATTATTCAGACTCGTCAGTATTGTTGCGCTTTAATCATATTTTACATCGAATTTGTATTAATTTGAAAGGTGAGGTGCCTGATGATTTGCAAATAGAAGTTTACAGCATAAAAGAAGGAAATCTTTCGTTTAAAGAAGGAAAAATTAAATTACCTGATAATATTATTTCTACATGGATAAAACCTTTTAAAAAGGATAGATTCACATATATAGCTATAGTATTACCACAGGATGTAATAAATAATAGTAGCAAAGAAAAGTTTATAAAATTAACCAGTGGAAATAAATCTGTATTTTATGCTCTCGACAGTAATATAAAAACATTAAGCCGGGGTATGCAGACTAATATCAATCTTACATTAAAGTCAGCAGAAACAGGAGATGTGGATACAGAATTCAGCAACCAGACAAGATGGGTATATGGCGTTGACGCACCTGACTTCCCAGGAAAGAAAAATATAAAAACTTATAACGTCGGAAAATACGATGTTGAAGAAGGTATATGGTTACGTTATGCATACGAAAAAATGTATCCGCCAATGCTCAATGAGACTCAGTATCTTACATGGAAAGAGGATTGTGGATGGTACGACTGTAATAAGAGCTTTGAATATGAAGGTGACAGGAATATGTGTTGGGCTGCCAGCGCGTCAAACTTGATACACTGGTGGTTGGAACATAACAGGAAATATATTGAAGCATACGATAAGCAATTCGGTCAGGAACCTGTAAATATGAAACGTCCGGAAAAATACACAAAGATGACAAAAGAAAATCAGCATCACAGTGAGGTGTTTAATTTCTTTAAATCATCTTTCCGGGATAAAGGTAGTTGGGATACAGGTGGTGTCAACTGGTATATTAATGGAGACCGTAAGAACCTTAGTCCTGATATCCTAAATTTCAATGGCTTTTTCAGTGAAGTTTTTACAAAAGATGACAAGGTAGCAGAGGAGATAAAGAACATGTCGAAAGAGAACTTCAATAAATCAATGAAGGATGCTTTCAAGAATAATAAAGCTATTGGGTTCACTTCTTATGATTTTGCCGGAAAATATACAGGAGTACATGCTTTGACAATTTGGGGGGCAGAGTTTGATGCTGACGGAAATGTGGAGTATGTTTATTTTTGTGATAATAATTCCAGTGATATTGAACCAAACCATGCATCGTTGTTACGATATAAGGTAGTGTATGTTGAATCTACTATTCCAGAGATAAAAGGTCTTATAGCTAACTTGCGTGCACTTGATTATAATGATGGTACAATTCCTACATTGCTACATCCTTTTTCTTCACTTACCTTGGTAGATTTACGTCAGGATGTCTGGCAGAAGGCTTTTCCTATGATTAAATAATTGAAATGAAAAAGAAAAATTTATTGTTTTGTTTGGCTGTTGCTGTTATTGCTGAATCATGTACAAAAGATTTACCAAACAGTGGTAATGTCATTAATATTGTAGCAAGTATAACACCTCAATCACGTACTCCGCAATTAGGAAGTGACGGTAGCGGTAGTTTCTCTAATGGAGACCAAATGTCGCTTTTTATTTCAAATACTGACAATGACAAAGTGGTGTTGGATTATGAATATGGTTCCGGATTTATAACCTGGAGCAGTATCGGCTTTGAAGAGAATTTTTCAACTGTAACCATAGCCGCGTGTTATCCAAAACAGGATAATATCCAGAATGGTGATTTTGAATTCAATGTCTTGTCTGTTTCATATCAGGATTTGCTTCTTGCGTCTCAACAGACTGTGAATATAGGAACTAATGAAACAGTACATTTGGCATTCAATCATGCGATGCATAAACTTGATTTGTCTTTTACTTTAGGTAATGGTTATACCGATAAGGATATTTCTTCACTATCACTTGGTATGAGTGCAAAATACATATGTGTAGTTGACGGGATTAAAGGTAAGATAAAAAAAGTGAAAGATGAAATTGGGCAATATCATTCAAATGGTGCGACTGCATCTTTTTATCTTGTTCCTCAATCGACATCAGGAGTTGTAATGAATATCAGTATTGATGGTGAGAACAGAAGTATATCTTTGGACGAATTGTTACGTCAGCTTGGACAACCACAGGAAGAAATTATAGGCGGTAAATGTACTTCACTTAGTTTGAAAGTTAACCGGAATGGGATAACTGTAGAAGGAGGCTCCATAGGAGGTTGGGAAAATCAGGTAACTGCTAATGGCGAAGTTGTTATTGGGTGATTCTTGCATCAGGCTTTTCTGAAGGAAAAAATGATAAAAGCTCCTTCCGGTTTATGGAAAGGAGCTTTTATCATTTATTGGTTTGATTGGTGTTCGTTTTTTTTATCATCCATCCAGTCATCGGCATTGATTTCTTCAAGCAGTTTTATTGCGTCAACATATTGGGCTATGCCTTCTGCCACTTTCTTTGCATCTCTCATGGCAAGGACTACTGTTGAAGGTCTGTTTACTACGTCGCCACCGGCAAATACACCTTTGCGACTCGTCATTCCGCATGGAGTTTCGCGTGTCAGCACGTATCCGCTGTCATCTACTTCTATACCTTTTGTGGTAGAGACTATTCGGCTGGCTGGTACAGATCCGATCGCCATGATAACCTTGTCAGCTTTTTCTGTCCTTATTTCTCCTTTATGGTCAATCACGACACCGTTAAGCACGCCATTGTCGTCCAATATTTCCACTATTTTGGATTCCCAGTTGAATTTCACGCCTTCTGTTACGGCCTCGTCGTATTCCGAACGTAAAGCAGTCATGTCGTCCACTGTGCTGTAATACACAATTTCCACGTCTTTTGCGCCCATCCTTATCGCTGTGCGTGCCGCATCCATAGCCGTATTTCCACATCCTAATACGAATACCCTGTCTCCTTCATGGATTGGTACGTCTTCACGGGTGATACTTCCTTCGTTGTAAAGGCTTACTCTACGCAGGAAATAAATAGCTTGCCTTACACCTTTTAAATTACGTCCCGGTATGTCCGGTTTTTTAGGTTTCACAGTACCTGTACCTATAAAAATTGCATCGAACCCTTGTTCAAAAAGTTGGTCGATATTCAAGTCTGTACCTATCGTTGTATTGCAATGGAAGATTACTCCCAATTCTTCTATTTTCTTGATCTCACGTCTAACTATATCTTTGGGCAAACGATATTCCGGAATACCGAACATAAGTACTCCTCCAGGTTCCGGTTCCATTTCGAATATTTCGACATTGAAACCTTTCCTTGCCAAATCTCCTGCGATGGTCAGACCTGCAGGTCCTGAACCGATAACGGCAATTCTACCTCGTGTTTTTGGCTGTAGTTTTTCGCGTATTAATTCCATATCACCGTCGAAGTCGGCAATGAACCTTTCAAGTTTTCCTACACGTATTCCTTTTCCTTTTTTATTTAAAATACAGTGACCTTCGCATTGTTTTTCATGTGGACATACTCTACCGCATACAGAAGGCAGGTTACTCTTATCGTTTATGATTCTCATGGCATTACCGAGGTTCCCTTTAGACAGTTCGTGTATCCAGTCTGGTATATCATGGCTTATTGGACATCCTGTCTTACATTGTGGAACTTTGCAGTTTAGGCATCTTTTGGCTTCGTTGATAGCTTCGAGCATAGAATAACCTTCTTCTATCTCGTGAAAAAGTTCTTTTTGTTCTTCCATTTTCTAATAAATGTGTTTTTTTCGTTTCTTTTTGATTTAAGTTTTACAAAAATAATTTATGTCTGGCAGATTTCAAAATAAAATAAGTTGAAAAAAAATACTTAATCTGTGAATATATATTGTTTTAATAAATAAAAGACCTGTACATTTTTGCACAGGTCTTTATTATATAAATTAATATTTTATACAGTAAGATTAATATCCGAAAATATCTTTCTGTGACAGTTTCGTTATCTTACCATATTTTTCCAATGATTTCATGTCAAGGTCTTTTTCATTACCGAGAATACAATATGTGTATTTACGGTCCTTAATCCATTTTTCCTGGAAGTCTTTAATATCTTTAAGTGTCAGTGTCTGTGCCTTTTGGAACAAATCTTTTCTTGGATCTTCATTGATACCTTTGTCCTGAAGGTCGAGATATTGCCATAATATGTCCATACCTGTTATTCTTTCAGTACGTAATCGGCTGATTGTTCCTTCCTTGGCCAGTTTAAACGCTTTTTCTGATTCCGGCATATTATTTATTATTTCGTCGAAAGCCTTCATTGCATCTATCATCTTGTCGTTTTGTGTAGCTATGAACGAACGGAAAATATAAGGATATTCCTTATATGATGGTGATGTTATGAATGCGTATGAAGAATATGCAAGACTTCTTGCCTCACGCATTTCCTGGAACACTATTGAGTTCATACCGCCACTGAAATATTCGTTATACATGCTTATGATAGGCTGCAGAGCTGCATCGTATGGCTTTTCGAAATTAGATATACCTGTGAAATATAACTGTTTTGCATCATATTCCGCAAAGTAAATCTTGTTTTCATTTGTAGGCTGGTATTTGTAATCGTATGCAGGAGCAGGTACATCAATAAGCTGTTCCGGAACATTATGATATTCATTTATAATCGAAGTGACTTCTTCCTGAGTCGCAGGACCGTAGTACATTATACGGTGCTTGTAACTGTTGAATTTATGTATGCAGTCCACTAATTTCTGTGGGTCCATGTCTGTCAATTCTTTCTCGGAAAGAATGTTCTTTGATGGTGAATTTTCTCCATACATTGCATAATTGAACAGTTGTGAGAAGTTGGACGACTGGTTGAGTTTTGCGTCTGCGCGTTTCTTCAGTATGTCTGCCGCATAATTCTTGTATGCGTCTGCGTCTATCTGGGCATCAGCAAGTATTTCTTCGAATAACTGCATAGCTTTAGGCATATTTTCCTGAAGACCTGACAGCATAACGTATGTACGTTTCATTCCCGGATGTACGCTGAACGAACATGCCAGACGATAGAATTCCTTATTTATTTCGGCAAGCGATTTTTTTGAAGTACCGAGATATTCCATATATGAGAATGCGGTGCTGAGAGCTTTGTCATTTTCGCTACCCATATCAAACACGTATGTCATTTGGAATATGTCGTTTATGTCATTTTTCTTGTATAAAACCTCTATGTCTGATTTAGCATTGAATTTCTGCATGTCTTTGTTGAAGTCGAGGAATACAGGTTCAATAGGAGTGACCTTAGTTGCCTGAATTTCTTTCAGGAATAAACTTACGCTGTCACGGTTCATTACGATAGGAGTAATTGACGGTTTGTCCATCTTCTTTTCATTAGGATCTTTTCCCTGACGTTTGTAAACCAATGCGTAGTTGTTTCCGAAATATTTGTTTGCGAAGTCAACAACCTGTTGTTTGTTTATTTTGCTCATCTTGTCGATGAAGTTAACTACATCACTCCAGTTGTCACCGTCAATGAAAGCCGATACAAACATGTCAGCTCTGCTTTCGTTGCTTTCAAGTTGGTTCATGTAGTAAAGTTTGTAGTTGTTTATTGTAGCTTGGAGAAGTTCCTCGTCGAATTCACCTTTACGCAGTTTCTCAACTTCAGCCAGCATAAGATCTTTAACTTCGTCCAAAGTCTGTCCTTGTTTTGGCTGACCGCTAATCATATAAGTATAGTAGTCCGACAGACCGAGTGAGCCTGCGAAGCATCCTAATACTTTCTGCTGCTGGTTGAGATTTACATCCAAAAGTCCTGCCTGTCCGTTATAAAGAATAGAGCTGATCAAGGCAGAAACAATGTCATCATCAACAGTTGTCGGCACTCTCCATGCCAATGCTACGCTTTCAGCATCCAATCCTAAAACTTCTTTCACAACAGGTTCCTTGATAGGTGATTCCTTAGGTTGTGGACGTTCCGGCAAGTTTGGATTTGGCTTCATCTCGCCGAAGTATTTGTTTATAATCTCTATAGTCTCATCGGGATTCAAGTCACCTGACATACAGATAGCCATATTATTAGGCACGTACCATGTCTTGAAATAATTCTTGATATTTGTGATAGAAGGATTTTTTAGATGTTCCTGTGATCCGAGAACTGTCTGTGTGCCGTATGGATAATCGGGATATAAAGCACTAAGCAGTGTTTCATATACTTTTCTGAAATCCTTTGTCAGCGACATGTTCTTTTCTTCATAAACAGTTTCCAGTTCTGTATGGAATCCTCTGATGGTAGCATTCTGGAATCTGTCTGCCTGAATCTTAGCCCAGTTGTCTATTTCGTTCGACGGAATGTCCTCTACATATACAGTCTGGTCGTAGCTTGTGTAGGCATTTGTACCGTTTGCGCCTATGGCAGCCATCAGCTTGTCATATTCGTTAGGAATTGCAATCTTTGATGCTTCGTACGATACGCTGTCTATCTGGTGGTAGATAGCTTTTCTTTCAGCTTCGTCTGTAGTCTTTCTGTAAACTTCGAACAGACGTTCTATTTCGTCTAACATAGGTTTTTCTTTACTGAAGTCGGTAGTACCGAACTTTTGTGTACCCTTGAACATCAGATGTTCGAAATAGTGTGCAAGACCTGTGGTCTCAGCCGGGTCGTTTTTACCGCCAACTCTTACAGCGATGTAAGTCTGGATACGTGGAGTTTCCTTGTTTACGGTGAGATATACTTTCAAACCGTTGTCAAGTGTGTAGATACGTGTTTGCATAGGGTCGTTTGGTACTGAATCGTACTTAAACTTCGAGCCGTTTCCACATGCTGTCATTAATGCCAGCAATACGGTAGCTTTAATAATGTTTTTGGTTTTGTTCATACTGATATAATTTGTATTATTTTGCGAAGATACGTAATGTTTTTAAAATGAATGTAATAAATGTATATTAATTGTTTTTATAGTGATGATAGTCATAAAAAAAGTGTAAACTACGATTGAATGTAATTTACACTTATGTTATATCATTTTTCTTTATATTAATGACATCCGCAGCATCCGCTGCCGCAGTCATCGTCGTGGTCGCCGCATCCGCCGCCACATCCGCTGCAACCGCCGCCGCATCCGCTCATTGAGTTTACGATGTCCTGAACTTCTTTGTTTGTAGCTTCACGCATTTCCAGGATTGAACCTTCGAATATAAGGTCTTTACCTGCGTGAGGGTGGTTCAGGTCGATAGTAACAGTACTGTCAGTGATCTCACCAACATTTGCATAGAACTGGTTTCCTTCGCCGTCGTTCAGCATGATGATGTTTCCTTCGAATACGTTGTCTTCGTCAAACTTACCGTCAGGACCGCAGAATGCAGATTTCGGAAGACTCTTTATTCCTTCAGGATCAACTTCGCCGTATGCTTCCGCACAAGGAATAGTAAAGTTGAAGTTATCTCCTTTTGCAAGTGCTGTTATTTCTTTTTCAAATCTTTCAAGAGTATATCCTATGCCTGTGATGAACTGGAAAGGATGTTCTGCAGGAGCTTCTTCTATCAATTCTTTTTCGCCGTCTATCATAGCATAAAGTTTATATGCTACGGTGATGTACTTATTTTCCATAATCTAAAAATGTATGTTTTAAAAATCTGGACACAAAGGTAGTAAAAAAGCTTTTAATTTTAGGCAGATATGTACTTAGGTTTTTCGGATATTCATATTTTTGTAAAAAAAACAGTTTATTGATGCAACATTTTTCTATGTTCTTACGTCTTTCACATAGAATGCGCATCAGTTAATATGTAAAACCTCTTATTAAGTTAATGAATTTGATATGAAAAAATATTTATTGATTATGTTATTTTCAGTCCAGGCGGTTTGGGCAGGAAATGTAAATTCTATTATTAATGAATTTAAGGATGCAGATAAGGCTGAGTATGTAAGTGTTCCATGGGTGCTGATGAAATTAGGTCATATATTTATGGATAAAGATGACAAGAATGACATAGCAGCACGTTTGAGCAGTGTTAGGGTACTCGACTTGGAGGAATGCAGTTCTCGTATAAAGGCTAAGTTTACAAAAAGAATAGCCACGCTAAACAGGCATGGATACGAGACACTTGTCAGAGCCAAGGATGATGACGGAAGTGTTCAGATACTTGCCAAAGGGAGAAAAGATATTATCAAAGAGCTTCTGATAGTCTGCGGAGGAAATGAGGATTGCGCATTGATTTTGCTCAAAGGAAATATCAGACAGGAAGATATAGACAAGCTGGTGCAACAGGAAACAGAAAAACGCAATGAACGCAAATGAATTTAAGTCTGCTTTCATGCCATATCATGCAAAACTTTACAGGACAGCGTATTCCATACTTAGGAATGTACAGGATGCCGAAGATATAGTTCAGGATGCTTATCTGAAATTATGGAACAGACGCGAAGAGCTGGATATGGCGGTTTGCCGTGAAGCATATTGCGTTACTCTGGTGAAGAACCTGTGTATGGATTTCATAAGAAACAGTCATAGTAATTATGAAGATGTGATAGATGAGGAACGGGTTGGCCTGGCAGACGATGATATTGGTGAAAGATTGGAAAAGAAAGAAGAAAATGTCAGGTTAAGAAAGATGATAGACGGACTTCCTGACATACAGAAAAAAGTAATGTGGCTTAGAGATGTAAATGAATGTTCTTTTGAGGAAATTGGTGTTGCGACGGGGCTTAATCAGGTAAATATTCGGGCCACTTTGTCAAAAGCCAGAAAGAGAATAAGGGAACAGTTTATTAATTTAAAAGACAGGATATGAACGAAGAAACAATCAGGCATTTGCTTGAAAAATATTACGATGGTGAGACCAATACCGATGAAGAGAAAATGCTGGAAGATTATTTTTTGCATAATGAAGTGTCGGCAGAATTTACAATAGATAAAGAGTTTTTCCGTCATCTTGCAGAAGTAAAAAAAGGAAACGGATTCGCTGTTCCGGAAGGAATGGAGAAACGTATATCCGGCAGTATAGATAAATGGGAAAAGCAGAGTAAAGTCAATAATACACGGTATTATACATTATATAAATACGTGTCTGGTATTGCTGCATCTGTAATTATACTGATTGGAATTAGTGTATTATTACCGGACAGTAAGAGTGACAGAGTAGAGATGAAAGATACATTCGATAATCCTCGGGAAGCATATATGGCGACGGAGAATGCATTACTGCTTTTTGCGGAGGCGTTGAACAAAGGAAATATTCAAATAGAGAAAGCAAAAGATATAACTTTGAGTGTAAAGGAAAAAATTGATAATATTAAAAAAATCGGAAAATGAAAAACAGATTATTTATTCTCGTATGTACATTGTTTGCGCTTGTATCGCTTAATGCACAGAGCAGGTTTGATAAAATTGCGGATATGAATGGAGTGACATCTGTTTATGTGTCGCCTAAAATGTTTAATATGATGAAGGATTCAAATACCGGTAATATTAATATTGACAAAGTAGCGGATAAACTTACCGGATTGCAGATCCTTTCGTCCGAAAATCAGGAAACTTCTGCTTTATTGCGTAAGGAAACTGCATTTATTAATGTGAATAATGGATACGAGGAATTACTACGTGTGAAAGAAGGTGCGGAACGTGTTTTTATTTACATGAAAGAAAATAAAGATGCCAATGAATATGTTTTGCTTGTTGATGAAGGTAAGGAATTTGTAATAATAGTGCTTGAAGGAAAACTTACTTTAGATGAAGTTCGCGGTCTTGTTAATCAGTAGCAGTATAATAGGTGCTGATACGTTTGAACTAAAATGACCTGTCATTTTAGTTCAAACGCCTTGTCGTTTCAGACTAAACGACAAGGCGTTTGGATTGTTATAAATTTATGTAAATATTCTTTATCAATTTACATGCCGTTTCAAGGCTTATTGTTCCTGTATTCAGCATAAGATTATAATGATGAGGCTCGCCCCATTTACGCCCGGTGTAATATTCGTAGTGATGAATACGGTTACGGTTTATACGGCGTATTTCCGACTCTGCATTCTCGTGTTTTATACCGTATTCGCTGACACAGCGGGAAATGGCATTTTCAATGTCAGAATAGCAAAATACCTTTATCACTTTGGGATAATCCTTAAGTATGAAATCTGCACATCGTCCTATTATGATACACGGCTCTTTTTCTGCCAGTTCCTGAATAATCTTGCTTTCTGCCACAAACAGAACATCGTCCGATGAAATGCTGTTTTCCAGTGGTTGTTCGCTGTTTTTCGACATGATACATTTAAGCCAGAATGACGGAATAGACTGCTCGTTTCTGGCAATGAAACTCTCGTCCATACCGCTGCGTTTGGCTGCCATACCGATGAACTCTTTGTCATACAGCTTTATTCCAAGCTCTTTAGAAAGCATCTCGCCAAGCAGATGTCCGCCACTGCCATATTCACGGGCAATGGTAATAATGATATTTTTCTTCTCTTTTGCTTCTGTGATTTTTTCATCAGCAGCAGGGATAATCCATTTGTCGAGAAACCTATAATACGGGCTGACGAAATGAACTATCGGGCCTACTATCAGTGCTGCAATAACAGTACCTTCGCGAACACCATATATGCCGGACATGAATATCAGCGACAGCAGGCAGGCAATAGCTACCAGTGTGACATCAAATCCAAGTTTTATATATCCGAACTCACCCCGGAAACGGCGTGTAATAACCTTTACGAAATATTCTCCAGCCATCATTGCCGCATTGGCCTTTACTTCGAGAGCTATTCCCACAGCTAATATCACGCAACCTATCAGCAGTGCTATAATCATGCTTGGATATGTGGGAGGATTTAGCCAGAACAGTATGTAGTGCATACATATATCTATGAATATTCCGAAACAGAATGATATTGGTATCTGCAACAGAAACATGCGCAGGTCTTCTTTCAGGTCCTGACGTGTCATCATGAAAGGTTCGAGAACGACGAACAGTATGTTCAGCATGATAGTCCATTCGCCAATGGTGAAAGGAGTGAA
>CALUIE010000069.1 GCA_944320605.1 uncultured Phocaeicola sp.
TTAGTGGGAGAGTAGGTAGTCGCCGTTTTTATGGAATGACTCCTCGAGGTTGAGATACTTCGGGGAGTTTTTGCGTTATAAGACTTTTATATATTTGTCTTATATCGATTATATTGAAAATCTGATATATCTTTGTACAAGTTATATAAAATGTTTTTATTATGGAAACAATTCTACCTTATGCATTATTGTGTTTTACATCGTTCTTTACATTGACAAACCCTTTAGGTACTATGCCGGTCTTTTTGACAATGACAAAAGGTCTTGATGAAAGCGAAAGAAGTCATATCGTAAAACGAGCTACTATCATATCATTTCTCATTCTTATAGGTTTTACTTTTTGTGGTCAGTTCCTATTCAAATTCTTTGGGATATCAACAAATGGTTTTAGAATAGCTGCAGGCATTATAATTCTTAAGATAGGTTATGATATGCTTCAGGCAAGATATACTAATACAAAGCTAAAAGATGAGGAAATAAAAGCGTATGCTAATGATATATCTATAACTCCGTTGTCTATTCCTATGTTATGCGGACCTGGTGCAATTGCGAATGGAATAATTCTGATGGATGATGCTGATACTTGGACCCTTAAAATAACATTGGTGAGTGTTATTGCCATTGTATATATATTGACATATATTATACTGAGATTGTCAACACGTCTTGTTAAATTGATTGGAGAAACTGGTAATAATGTGGTGATGCGTTTAATGGGGCTTATTCTAATGGTTATAGCAGTTGAATGTTTCGTAGGTGGAATGAAACCAATATTGCTCGAAATAATACATACTCCGTCAATATAATAAAAATAGACCGTTATTCAATATTGAACGACGGTCTATTTCTTTTATAATATTATTGTTTGTTATCATCGGAATGTTTAGGATAGTCAATGGTGTAATGTAATCCTCTACTTTCTTTTCTTTCCATAGCTTGACGTGTTATAAGATAACCGACATTAATCATGTTTCTTAGTTCGCATATCTCTCGTGAGGCTTTAACACGTTTGAACAATCTTTCAGTTTCTTCGTAAAGTATATCCAGTCTGTTCCATGCTCTTACAAGGCGTAGATTACTTCGTACTATGCCGACGTATGATTCCATGATCTGGTTTACTTCGTTCATACTTTGTGTTATAAGTACTCTTTCTTCTGTGCTGATAGTACCTTCATCGTTCCATTCTGGGATATCCTCATTGAAGTCATATCTGTCAATTACGCTAATAGCATGTTGTGCTGCAGCATCGGCATATACAATGGCTTCAATCAATGAGTTAGATGCCAGACGATTTCCTCCATGCAGACCTGTACATGAACATTCACCTATAGCATATAATCGGCGTATGCTTGATTGTCCGTCCAAATCAACTTTGATGCCTCCACAAAGATAGTGAGCGGCTGGAGCTACAGGAATATAGTCTTTTGTGATGTCAATTCCCAAACTTAGGCATTTCTTGTAAATGTTAGGAAAATGCTTTTTTGTTTCTTCTGGGTCTTTATGAGTTACATCAAGATAAACATGATCTTCACCACGTTGTTTCATCTCGCTGTCTATTGCACGCGCTACTATATCGCGAGGAGCTAATGACAGGCGAGGGTCATATTTCTGCATGAACTCTTCTCCTGCAAGATTTCTGAGAACACCTCCGTATCCACGCATCGCTTCAGTAATAAGAAAACTTGGGCGATCTCCTGGATGGAATAGTGCAGTAGGATGGAATTGTATAAATTCCATGTCTTTTACAGCACCTTTTGCGCGATATACCATTGCAATCCCGTCACCTGTTGCTACTAATGGGTTTGTGGTATGCCTATATACAGCCTCGCATCCTCCTGTAGCCATGACTGTAACTTTAGATAGGAATGTATCTACTTCACCAGTATTTTCGTTTAGTATATAGGCTCCAAAGCATTTTATGCCAGGTGTATGGCGTGTTACTATAATTCCAAGATGATGTTGTGTTATAAGTTCTACAGCATAAAAGTTTGAGAAAATTGTAATATTAGGATGCTGTTTGACTGCTTTAATCAGGCTGGTTTGTATTTCTGCTCCAGTGTTGTCCTTGTGATGGAGAATCCTGAATTCGGAATGGCCTCCTTCTTTATGTAGATCAAATTCACCTTTTTCGTTTTTATCGAAGTCAACTCCCCATTTAATAAGTTCTTCTATTTGTTTAGGAGCGTTTGTTATTACTTTCTCTACAGCCGCAGGATCACTTATCCAGTCTCCTGCAACCATTGTGTCGTGGATATGTTTTTCAAAGTTGTCAACTTTGAGATTTGTAACAGAAGCAATACCTCCTTGTGCAAAATAGGTATTGGCTTCTTCAAGTCCGGCCTTGCATATTAATGCAACAGATCCTTTATGCGCTACTTTGAGCGCAAAACTCATTCCGGCAATACCAGAGCCGATAACGAGAAAATCGAATTTCCTAACCATAATAATTTGTATCTATATTGCAAAGCTACTAAAAAGTTACAATATAGTTCAATCATACGGTTATTTTATAAATCTTTTCATTCAAATAAATTATAAAAACAAATAAAGAAAATCTGATTTTAGTGGATTATTAGTAAATAAATTTTTATCTTCACAGAAAATTACTGATAAGTAAATAAAATCTAAGAGATATGGATAGGACGTTTAAGACTGAAGTAGGATGGTGGTATTGGATTCTTATATCTGTTACATCTTTACTTCTCTTTTTTTTCTTCTGGATGCATGATACACTGTTTGCTATTATTATGGCGGTATTGGTTATATATGAAATAGAAATGCTTATACATACACAATACGTAATAACTGATGAAGGCACATTGAAGATTGAAACAGGACGTTTTGTGAAGGGATTTACTTTAAATATTGAACGGATAGAATCAATTAAGGAGATGCGTTCAATGATATTCTGGACTCCTGCGTTGTCGTTTTATAGACTTGAGATTAAATATAATGGCAATAATAAGATAGTTAAGATACAGATCTCTCCACGGAATAAAGAGGCCTTTATATCGAAACTAAAGGCCATGAATGATAAACTTGTTATTATAGATAACTAACTTTATATCTTTATATACTATGGATTTTCAATTAGCTATAATTGGTGGAGGACCAGCGGGGTACTCTGCTGCCGAGGCTGCTGGTAAAGCAGGTTTAAGCGTTGTTTTGTTCGAGAAGAATTCGTTGGGTGGAGTCTGTCTGAATGAAGGATGTATTCCCACAAAGGCACTGTTATATTCAGCAAAAGTTCTTGACGGAGCCAGAAATTCTTCGAAATATGCAATAAAAACAGAAGGAGTATCTTTTGATCTTTCTAAAATTGTAAGCAGAAAACAGAAAGTGGTTCGTAAACTTGTATTAGGTATAAAAAATAAGATGAACGAATCAGGTGTTACTGTCGTTAATGGTGAAGCATATATTCAGGATAAGAATACCATAAAATGTGGTGATGAAGTATATAAATGTGAAAATTTAATTTTATGTACAGGTGGTAAAACATTTATTCCTCCAATAAATGGAATAGATAATGTTGCCTATTGGACACACAAGGAAGCTCTTGAATGTAAAGATTTACCGGAAAGTCTTGCCATAATTGGTGGTGGGGTTATAGGAATGGAGTTTGCTTCATATTTTTGCAGTTTGGGAGTAAAAGTATCAGTTGTTGAAATGACATCAGAAATCTTAGGAGGTATAGATAAAGAGTTAGCTTCACTTCTAAGAACTGAATATACAAAAAAAGGTATTAGTTTTCTGCTTGATACCAAGGTTACTGAGATATGTAACGATGGGGATTCATGTAAAATTATTATAAAATATCGGTCTGGAGATAAGGATGGATTCTTGGAATCTGACAAAGTACTTGTGAGTGCAGGGCGTCATGCTTATACTGAAGGTTATGGTCTGGAAAATCTTTCGCTTGAGTTTACTTCAAAACATAAAATTATGGTTGATGCCAATAGTATGAAAACGTCTGTTGACGGAGTTTATGCGTGTGGTGATATTACTGGTTTCTCGATGCTTGCCCATACGGCTGTACGAGAAGCAGAAGTTGCAGTCAATCATATATGTGGGATAGATGATAAGATGAGCTATAAAGCGATTCCCGGAGTGGTTTATACTAATCCAGAGGTAGCATCTGTTGGTGTGACAGAAGAAATGGCAAAGACTGTGGGACTTGATTATAAAGTAGTGAAACTCACTTTGTCGTATGCAGGTAGATTTGTATCCGAAAATGAAGGGGTGAATGGTGTATGTAAGATTATAACAGACTCTGAGAATCATATAATAGGTGCACATATCTTGGGAAATCCTGCATCGGAACTTATAGTAATAGCCGGCATGATGATAGAAGAAGGTAGGAAACTTGAAGATTTCCGGAAATATGTTTTTCCACATCCTACTGTCGGTGAAATTTTCAGGGAGTTTTGATCTTTTAACTTCGTTGATTTTCAATTCTGCGTATATTTGTAAACGGTTTTTAGAAGCTGTCCGGACAGCTTCTAAAAACCGTTTAAACAATATAACAATAAGACTATATAAACATGAAAAGGACTATTTTAAGAACATTTTTATTATTAACTCTTTTTTTCTTATGTGTATTATCTCATTCTCAAACAATAGCCCACAGAATAGACTCGCTAATCAATAATTCTTCATTTCTGAAGACTTCAGAGGTCGGAATTTTAGTATATGACCTTACATCAAAACAGGAACTATACAGATATCAGGCAGAAAAACTGTACAGACCAGCATCTGTTGAGAAAGTGATAACTTCTGTAACCGCTCTTTCAGTTTTGGGAAAGGATTATCAGATAAAGACCGGTTTGTCTTATTCGGGATATATAGAAGGAGATACGTTATACGGTGATATATACGTGAAAGGTGATTTTGATCCTGAATTTATGCAGGATGATATGGAATCTATGGTAAATGCCATCTCAAATATGGGAATACATGGTGTTAAAGGTCGTCTGATAGGTGATGTGTCGATGATGGATTCTGTATATTGGGGACCAGGATGGGCTTGGGATGATACTCCTGATACCTTTCAACCATATCTTTCACCACTAATGCTGAACCGTGGCTGTGTAAATATTAGTATATTGCCGTCAGGAGGAAACAAGGCTAAAGTTGAAATAAAACCAGAGTCTGATTTTTACACTATCGACAACAGGACATCATCCAATGGTAGTAATGTAAGTGCTACACGAAACTGGCTTTATAATGATAATACGATAAATATTTCAGGATTTGCAAGACATAAATCAAGTGCTGCTATTAATATATTTGACTCAAAGGGCTTTTTCATGCATACACTTCGTTTTCAGCTTCAGGGGAAAGGAGTATTTATTCCCAAAGATAGCGTTATGTATGACAATATACCTGAAAACACTAAAGGTATAATAACTGTTTATAGAGATATTGACGAAGTTTTGAAACGTGCCCTGAAAGAAAGTGATAATCTTTCTGCTGAGTCACTATTTTTCCATGCAACTAAGGAAATAAGCAATGGTAAGAAGTATTTAAGTCATAAGGATGGGCAGAGTGCTATATATAAGTTTATGAAAACTGATATCGGATTTGATAATAGAAAATATAGGATTGTTGATGGTTGCGGAGTTTCTGATTATAATTATGTGTCACCGGAACTTATTATGGGATATTTGAAGTACGCATTCAGTTCTCCATTGATATTTCATCCATTCTATGACAGTCTTCCTATAGCAGGGATTGACGGGACTCTTCAATATAGGATGGGGAAAGGAAAAACATTCAGAAATGTTAGGGCGAAGACAGGAACATTGACAGGAGTATGTTCATTAGCCGGTTATGTCACTTCGCCGGTAAAACACACCATAGCCTTTGTAATTATTAATCAGAATGTACTGAAATATGTGTCTGCAAGGAAGTTCCAAGATGAAATATGCAATATATTGGCATCATATAATTAAGATTTTTAGTTGCTTGGCACTATATTTTATGTTTAAAAAGTATGTATTTCCATGATATTAAACATTTTTGCACATATTCTGTACTTTTTTGTGTGCGATAACGGGAATATTTTATTACTTTTGTGGAAATGATTTATTAAACAGTATTTATTAATTGTATTATTATGGTAAACTTTTCACTTGAAGGTAAGGTTGCTCTTGTAACAGGTGCATCTTACGGTATTGGGTTCGCAATTGCTTCTGCATTCGCTAAAGCCGGTGCAAAAATCGTTTTTAACGATATCAAACAAGAGTTGGTAGATAAAGGTATCGCAGCTTATAAAGAACTTGGTATCGAAGCTCACGGTTATGTATGTGACGTTACTAATGAAGAAGCTGTAAATGCTTTGGTTGCACAGATTGAAAAAGAAGTAGGTGTTATCGACATCTTGGTTAACAATGCAGGTATCATCAAGCGTATCCCTATGACTGAAATGACTGCAGCAGAGTTCCGTCAGGTAATTGATGTTGACCTTAATGCTCCATTTATCGTTTCTAAGGCAGTTATCCCTAGTATGATTAAGAAAGGTCACGGAAAGATTATCAACATCTGTTCTATGATGAGTGAACTTGGTCGTGAAACAGTTTCTGCATACGCAGCAGCTAAGGGTGGTCTTAAGATGCTTACTCGTAATATTGCTTCTGAATATGGTGAATTCAATATTCAGTGTAATGGTATCGGCCCTGGCTACATTGCTACTCCTCAGACAGCTCCTCTTCGCGAACGTCAGGCAGACGGTTCTCGTCACCCATTCGATGCATTCATTATAGCTAAGACTCCTGCTGCTCGTTGGGGTAACCCAGAAGACTTGGCAGGTCCAGCTGTATTCTTGGCTTCAGATGCTTCTAACTTTGTAAATGGTCACGTATTATACGTTGACGGTGGTATCTTGGCATACATCGGTAAGCAGCCTAAATAATTAATGGTCGCCAATAGAGAATAATATTATATTTAGTCCTGCCGGAATATTTTTTCCGGTAGGACTTTTTTTGTTTTTAACCTTTAAGAATAATCTTATAAATTAAGTATGAAAAAGTTATTTGTATCTGCTGCTGTTGTTGCAATAATGTCTTCATGTGCGCAGGAGAAAGGAATTATTGTTTCTGTTTCAAATCCTTTGAAGATAGACCGTGTAGAAGAAATTGTTGAGGTCTCTGCAGATGATGTGTTTGGAAAACTTAAACTTGATGAAAATACGGAATTCATAATTACTGACGAAAATAATTCAGAGATTCCATATCAGTTGACAGCTGATAACAAAATTATATTTCCTGCAACAGTAAAGGCAGAAGCTATAGCGTCTTATAGTATAGCAAAGGGACAGCCTTCACATGTTAATACATTGGTTTATGGTCGTCAGTATCCTGATAGATTGGATGATATAGCATGGGAAAACGATAAGGCTGCATATCGTGCATACGGTCCTGCATTGCAAAAGAAGGGTGAACAGGCTTATGGATATGATGTTTTTACAAAAAGTGTTTCGGAATTGGTAGTAGAAGACCGTTATGCAATGGAATTGGATAAGGACGCCAGAGCCATGATAAAGCAGCTTCGTAAAGATGGTAAAAAAGCTGAAGCAGACAGTTTATCTAAGGCTATATCGTATCATATAGATCATGGTAATGGTATGGATTGTTATGCGGTAGGTCCTACACTTGGTGGTGGAACAGCAGCTCTTATGCCAGATTCTGTGATAGCATATCCTTATTGTTACAAGAATTTTGAGATCCTTGATAATGGTCCTCTTAGATTTACAGTCAAAATGGAATTTAATCCACTTACAATTGATGGTGATACAACTGTGGTTGAGACACGTGTTATTCAACTTGATAGAGGTTCTCATCTGAACAAAACTATTGTAAGCTATACTTCTTTGAAGAAAGAATATCCTATAGGTGTAGGTTTGGTATTACACGAAGCATATCCTGACAGATATTCAATGGATGCTGAAGGTGGTTATATCGCATACGCCGATCCTACTACAAATGTAAAAGCAGACAATGGAATAATATATGTAGGTGCAGTATTCCCTAATACATTGGAGATGGCAAAGGTGCAACTCTTCGAAAAACCTGTTTCCGGTGCAATAGGTCATGTTATGGGTATCAATACTTATCAACCTAATGATGAGTTTGAATATTATTGGGGGGCAGCATGGAGTAAATGCGGTTTTGATGATGAAAAATGGAATTCATATCTTAAGGAATATGCAATGAAGGTAAGAAATCCATTGCTCGTTACCATAAAGTAGGAAACTGTTTATAATGAAGAAAACCATCATTTAATTGGTATATTAAACCAATAATGATGGTTTTTCTGTTAGTCGAAAACTTTAAATTCATATCCCTGATCCTTTAACCACTCAATAGCTTTTGGAAGGGCATATTTGATATTTTCTTCTGATTTTAAAGAATCGTGAAAAGTTATTATGGAACCGTTACGGGCATATTTCTTTACTTTCTGTAGTATTTGTTCGCCTGTAAACTTACGGTTATAATCTCGTGTTACAAGGTCCCACATTATAATTTTATATCTTTTCTTTAGTTCAGCATACTGTTTCGGACTCATATATCCGTGAGGAGGTCTGAACAAGTTTGTGTTCATCATCATTCTGCGTGCTTTGTCTGTATTTTCAAGATATGAGTCTATATCGTAACTCAGTCCGCGAATGTGATTGAAAGTATGATTGCCTATTCTGTGACCTTTTTCTACAACTAAACGAAATTCATCCGGATGTTTACGGATGTTGTCTCCTACCATGAAGAAAGTAGCCTTTATCCCATATCTGTCAAGTACATCAAGTACCCATGGAGTAACTTTGGGAATCGGTCCGTCATCGAATGTCAGATATACAGCCCTCACATCCTTATCCATTCGCCAAATAGCAGATGGATAAAGATTTCTTATAAATTGTGGAGGCTGTTCTATGAACATGTTTATTTAGTTTTTAGATTATTTAATGAGTCAATTTTTCCCAACTCTTGTTTCAAGCAGCGAATATAGTTCCTGGAATTTCTGATTGTAATGAACGGCAGTTTGGCACATTTCGCCAGTTTTTTCATCTTTTATTTTTTCCAGACTCTTGCATATCTCATCCAAACAGTAGATATTACGTAAACAATTTTCATACGATAATGCAAAACGTGAGTCATCAAGACTCAAATACCATGCGATGTACTGAACATTGTCGTTTGCTATTTGGTCAAGAATGTTTTCTGCTTTCTTATATTCACCCAAAGTGATATAGTTGTCTGCCATTTCCTTTGAACCGCTGTAAATGTAGTCATGTCTTACGGTAGTTGAAGGAATAACCTTTTCGCAATAATCCAAAGCCTTTATAGCCTTGTCATTCTTACCTTCCTTGATAAGCTGAGTACTAAGTTGTACAAACATACGGCGGTGAGTGTCACACATGCGTGATACCGTTTCGTCAAGATATATGTCAGGATTGTCGATGCCTCCAAACTTGAATTTGTTCATCAGATTATCATACATTTTTTCGCTGTCTATCTTCCTTCCTAATTTTTCATTATCAAACGGGGTTATTCTGTATGCAAGACCTTCCTGTAAGAAATTTTTGGTCAAGTTTAGATGATTGTCCGAACCAACTGTGATTGCCATGTATAATGGTCGTTCCCAGTTTGTATTAGCAAGCATTTCAAGCATCATCAGTTCACTCTTATAAAGGACTCTTTTACCTTTCAGCGACAAGTGCATATAGTCAGGAATAGAGTCCGGTGTAAGCATTCCGGAGCGTTTGATAGCATCCTTGTCCAGTTTGATAACTATACTGTCTGTAGGAATCATCTGAAGACCGTCCTTAGAATTTCTCACCCAGTGTTCCAAAATGTTCTTCAGTTCGTATGGGTTGTCACCGAACTCGGCTTTAGCCTCTTCAGGATTCTGCTTGTAATAGTTGTTTATAGTCTGCATAGCTTCTGGACGTACATATACAGCCTCGTTATGTCCCGAAACGTAGTCGATACGTTCCCAGTTGATAGGCACAGAAGGAGAGTCGTAGGCCGGACGTTTCATCTGATCTATGTACCAGTCTGTTTGCAGGTAACTGAGGTTGCATACACGCACATCTGTACGGAAACCTTCTGTTTCCTGATTGTACCATAGAGGGAAAGTATCATTATCCCCGTTTGTAAATATGATAGGGCATCCCTCTTCCTGAACAGTTTTCAGATAATTCTGTCCGAAATCGCGGCAAGTATAACGTCCGCTACGGTCGTGGTCGTCCCAAGTCTGGCTAACCATCTGTAGAGGTACAAACAGACATAACACAGCTGTTATGACAGCTGCAGTAGTCTCGTTCATCTTCTTACGCAGATACTCGGTGATGCCTGCCACACCAAGGCCAATCCATATTGCAAAGGCATAGAATGAACCGGCGTATGCATAGTCACGTTCACGAGGTTGTAGCGGAGTCTGGTTCAGATAAAGCACAATAGCAAGACCTGTCATAAAGAACAAGAAGAATACAATCCAGAATTGTTGTATTCCTTTGTCTCCCTTATATGCCTGCCAGAACAAACCTATAAGTCCCAATAATAGCGGCAGACAGTAGAAAACGTTGTGTCCCTTGTTATTTTTTAAGCTGTCAGGCAGAAATGTCTGATCGCCTACAAGCATATTATCTATGAATGGGATACCGGTAATCCAGTTTCCGTGTTCTATCTCTCCCTGTCCCTGTATGTCGTTCTGACGTCCTGCAAAGTTCCACATGAAGTATCTCCAATACATATAGTTCACCTGATATATAAAGAAAAACTTGATGTTTTCCCATTGCGTAGGGATTTTCACCATAATCATTTCGCCGCACTGGTCGTATGGAACCTGTTTCCCTTTGATACCGCCTACCCATGATTCGTAAGCCTGTGCATGTGATTCACTGTACATGCGAGGGAAGAACATGTTTTGCGCATATTTGTATTCAGTTCTGTGGCGTACTATTTCGTAACTGTCCTTTTCGTCTGGAGTTTCTTTTTCCTTACGCTGATATACCGGTGCACCTTCCACTACATCATAAACACATCCTCCGTCCACTTGTTTCAATGCTGGTTTCGATGCGTAAGTCTGCCCATAGAACAATGGTCGTGTACCATACTGCTCTCGTCCCAAGTATTCACCAAGTGTAAAAATATCTTCTGGTGAATTCTGATCCATAGGAGTATTGGCTGATGAACGTATTACGATTACGGCGTATGAAGAATATCCTACAACAATCATCATCAGAGCTAATAGTGAAGTATTCAGTGTACGTGCGCTTACACGGAATTTTTCATTCAGGTCCGCAAACAGGTATGCTGCTAAAATACCGAGTACTATTATACCTATTATTACGCTGCTCCATCCATGTCCGTAGAAAGGAATACCAAGAAGTCCAAGTGTAAGCAGGAACGATATATTCATCAGCTTACGGCTACGTACTGTATAGCTTTCGTAAACACCCCAGATAAGCGATGCCGCCATGATTATGATATATACGATAAGTCCTGTGTTGAAAGGCATTCCGAGGCTGTTAACAAACAATAGTTCGAACCATCCACCAACTTTTACAATACCTGGTACAATACCATAAAGTACAGCGGCAATGATAATCATTGAACCACACAGAGCCAAAAGGCTTCCTTTAAGATTTGCATTAGGATTTTTCTTATAATAATAAACCAGTACGATAGCCGGGATACACAGCAGGTTAAGCAAATGTACGCCAATTGAAAGTCCGGTAAGATATGCTATAAGTATAAGCCAACGGTCGCTGTGAGGTTCGTCCGCCCGGTTTTCCCATTTCAATATTAACCAGAAAACCAAGGCTGTAAATAAACTGGAGTATGCATATACCTCACCCTCTACCGCACTGAACCAGAATGTATCACTCCATGTATAGGCTAAAGCACCGACAAGGCCTGATCCCATTATGGTAATCAGTTTTCCGGTGGTCATATCCTCAATATTCGGACATACTAATTTTTTTGTCAGATGTGTGATACTCCAAAAAAGGAAAAGAATACATGCCGCGCTCATTAACGCACTCATGATATTTACCATTAGTGCTACTTGTGAAGGGTCTGAAGCGAACAGACTGAACAAGTTTGCTGTAAGCATGAAAAAAGGTGCGCCGGGCGGATGTCCTACTTCCAATTTGTAACCGGTGGTGATAAATTCCGGGCAATCCCAGAAACTGGCTGTAGGCTCGATAGTCATGCAGTAAGTGAAAGCCGCAATAGTGAAAGCAAGCCATCCTACCAGGTTGTTAATCTTGTTGTACTGTTTCATGAATTATATATTTAATTTCATTGACCGTTGGTTAACTTCGTTGACCGCTGGTTCTGTTATTAGCGTTAAAAAACATGCGCAAAGATAATAAAGAAAAGATAATCATAACAGTTTGACAATCTTAAAGTTTCTTTATAATACATCTTTCTTTTTATTATAAGTTTGAAAGTGTCATATCGTTTCATATAGCTTTATGATATGTATAAAAGAGTGTATTTTTTAGTATCTTGTATTTAATTCTTTTATGTAGAATTATGAATAGAATATTTATAATCAATGTATGTAAATTCATTTTAATAATACATTGAATTTAGCAATACTTCGGTAAATTTTTACCGATAAATTAAAATTAAACATAGAATCGGCATAATCCGGTTCAAAAATATATTCA
>CALUIE010000070.1 GCA_944320605.1 uncultured Phocaeicola sp.
TTCATCAAATAGTTCGCAAATATGGATTTTTTAGAAAATAAGTTTTTTCTTCTGGCTATAACTTTCGGTTTCTTTTTTGTTTCCAAACTGTTGCAGAAGAAAACAGGATGGGTGTTGCTTAATCCTATCCTTTTGGCAGTGGCAATGCTGATTTGCTTTCTTAAGGTAAGCGGTGTTTCATATGAAAAATATCAGGATGCCGGTTCGCTGGTAGAGTTCTGGTTGCGTCCGGCAGTAGTTGCATTGGGAGTTCCTCTTTATCTGCAGTTGCGTATGATAAAGAAGCAATTGCTCCCTATCATATTGTCACAGTTGGCAGGCTGTGTAGTAGGACTGATTTCGGTCACAGTTGTAGCAAAGTTGCTGGGTGCCACTCCCGAAGTCATAATGTCTCTTGCACCTAAGTCAGTGACAACTCCTATAGCGATGGAAGTTTCGTCGGCTGTAGGTGGAATACCTTCGTTGACAGCTGCTGTAGTGATAGTAGTCGGACTGTTCGGAGCCATTTTCGGCTTTAAGGTACTGCAGGTGGGACGTGTACACAGTCCTATAGCTCAAGGTCTTTCCATGGGAACAGCTACTCATGCCGTAGGGACATCACGTGCTATGGAGGTAAGTGGAAAATACGGAGCGTACGCCAGCCTCGGACTCACTCTCAACGGTATTCTTACTGCATTGCTCTCACCTTATATATTACATTTGATAGGTCTTTATTAATATACCCGTTATGCTTTCATTCAGACGTCTTGATATAGAAGATAAACTTACGGTCCAGAAATATACTCTCCGTAGTAAACGCCGTAACTGCGATTTGACTTTTGCCAATCTCTACAGTTGGCGTTTCCTTTATCTCACCGAGATTGCAGAGTTCGGTGGCTTTCTGTTGTTCAGATTTTATGTTGACGGGGAACTCTCGTATATGTTGCCTGTAGGTGAGGGCGACATAAAACTTGTTATGGAGGAACTTATGTCGGATGCCCGGATGAAAGGTATTCCTTTTGTGATGTATGGTGTCTGCAAGGAAAATTGCGAAGAGCTGGAAAGTCTTTTTCCGGGTAAGTTTGTGTTTACTTCAGACCGTGACTATTCCGATTACCTGTATCTGCGTTCCGATTTATCTACGCTGTCAGGCAAGAAGTTCCAACCCAAGCGCAACCATATAAACAAGTTCCGCAACAATTATCCAGGATATGAGTTCAAGCCTCTAACCCGCGAGCTGATACCGGAATGTATAAAGCTTGAGTCGTTATGGTGTCGTGCCAACAACTGCAGTGAGGATGAAGCCCTGCAGAACGAGCGAAAATCCATGAACGCCGCATTACGCAGTTTTGAAGAACTTGATATCATGGGCGGAGTGCTGACGGTTGACGGTAAGATTGTGGCCTTTACCTATGGAGCGCCTGTCAATAATGAGACTTTCGATACATGTGTGGAAAAAGCCGACACCGACTACGAAGGCGCATACGCCATGATAAATCATGAGTTCGCAAAGATTATTCCCGAACAATACATATATATAAACAGGGAAGAAGATCTCGGTCTGGAGGGATTGCGTAAGGCAAAACTCTCTTATCAGCCGCATCTGCTTCTGGAGAAATATAAACTGGAACTGAAATGAAAGAGCAGGTAAAGTCTCTGTGGAAACTTTGCTTTCCGGACGATTCGGACGATTTCGTCGCACTGTATTTCTCTTCAAGATATTCAGACGAAATAAACAGTGCCATTACGGAAAACGGCAGGGTTGTGTCCGCACTCCAGCGGATACCGTATCCTATGCGGTTTAACGGTGCCGTGATACCGGTGGCATATATATCCGGAGCATGTACTCATCCCGATTTCCGTTCCAGAGGTATGATGTCGCGTCTTCTTGATGAGGCGCACAGGAAAATGTATGCAGACGGCAAGTACCTTTCTGTCCTAATACCTGCCAATGAAGGTTTGGTAGGCTATTATTCCAAGTCCGGTTACGAAATATGTTTTCAACAGGATGAAAAGTTATTAACAGGTATGTGCGAAACTGTTGATAACTTTAAAACTGAACTGATATTTAATGAGTTAGACTTGTTGAAAAACGAATGTTCCGAAGTGTGCGACTTTATAAACCGACAGTTATCAACATATCATGCAAGCATACTTCATCCTTTTCAGGATATGAATATAGTCCTTGCCGATCTGGCTCTTTCCGGAGGCAAGGTATGGTATGCAAATGATAAAAACGGTAATATCCGTTCTGTAGTGCTGCTGATAGCAGACGAAAGCCGTATAGTCATAAAGGAACTTCTGTCTGTTGATAATCAGTCGGAAACAGCTATGTTAGGTTTAATATCCCGCCATTATCCCGGTGTGAAGATAGTAAAACCGTCACCTTGTGGCATGGTGCGTGTGATAAACGCATACGGAATGCTTGGACTGATGGCAGGCAGTCTGGCTGGCAGGTATGTCGAGATTTATGGTGACAGTGTCATTCCCGAAAATAACGGTTTATATCTTATATCCGACGACGGCGTATGCCGTAAAATGAGCGGCAGCGATATCTCTTGTGATATGGAACGTTTCAGGCTGCATATCAACAACATGTCTTCCTGGCTGTTCCGCGATATGGAAGCACATATAAGTCTTATGCTTGATTGATGTATTCGTTAGTCAGCATCCTTTCCAGTTCCTCGGCGTTCAGTTTGAGGTAGAACTCACCCTTATAGGCTATTGATATTCCTCCCGTCTCTTCCGACACAATTATGGCAAGTGCGTCTGTTTCCTGCGATACTCCCAGTGCTGCACGATGACGCAGTCCTAATTCCTTCGGGATGTTAAGGTTGTGCGATACCGGAAGGATACATCCGGCAGCTTTTATTCTTTTACCGCTTATTATCATGGCACCGTCGTGCAGAGGACTGTTTTTGAAGAATATGTTTTCTATCAAACGTTGGTTTATATTGGCGTCTATTACATCTCCTGTCATTACTATGTTGTCAAGTGGAACATCCTTTTCCAAAACAATAAGTGCACCAACTTTGCCTTTACCCATATTTAAACATGCCATAACTATAGGCATAATGTCGTTCTTGTCGCTGTCATTATATTTCTTTCCTTTAAGGAATCTGAATAGGCTGTTCGAACGGTATCTTGAACCGAGTGTCAACAGAAATTGCCTAATTTCATCCTGGAACAATACAATAAGTGCAATAACTCCGACACTGACTAACTTGTCGAATATTGAACCGAGCAGTCGCATTTGCAAAACCTGAGAAACGATAATCCAGATTATGATAAACACCAGTATGCCGATAAATATATTTATCGAACCCGACGATTTCATAACTTTGTACGTCTTGTAGAGTATAAAGGCTACCAGTAATATGTCCAGTATGTCTTTCAGGCTTATTATGCTTAAATCGAATGGCATTTTGATAATTAAGAATTAATAATTAACTTACAATATATCTTTACCGCCTCGCAGGCTTCCTTCACGTCGTGTACCCTCAGTATGTTCGCGCCTTTCATCAGCGATATGGTATTGAGTACGGTCGTTCCGTTAAGCGCGTCTTCAGGAGTATTACTTAGAAGTCTGTATATCATAGATTTCCTTGATATTCCTACCAGTATAGGAAGGTCGAATATACGGAATTCCTCCAGTTTGTTCATAAGGATATAGTTATGTTCCACTGTCTTTCCGAAACCGAATCCCGGGTCTATAATGATATCCTTTGCACCAAGATCGCGCATTTTTTGTACCTTTTCGGAGAAGTAATACATCACGTCTTTTAACACGTTGTCGTATTCAGGTTTTTTCTGCATGTCTTGCGGAGTACCTTTAATATGCGTCATTACGTATGGCACTCCTAATTTAGCCACGGTAGGCATCATGTTTTTGTCCATATTACCAGCTGAGATATCATTGACAATTGCTACTCCGTATTCTTCTACACACATTTTTGCAATATCAGAGCGGAATGTATCAACGGAAATTACAACTTCAGGCATCTCCCTGTTTAATAATGTAAGAGCCTTTCTAAGTCTTGAAGTCTCTTCTTCTGTTGAGATGTGTTTGGCATCAGGTCTTGAAGAATATGCTCCTATGTCTATAATATCGCCACCTTCCTCTATTATCTGTCTGGCTCTCTGTAATATGTCTTCTTCCGATTGTTTTCTGCTTCCGGCGTAGAATGAGTCTGGGGTTACGTTCAGTATTCCCATCACTCTTGGATGTTCCAAATCCATCAGATTGCCGTTGACATTGATATATTTTGCAATTTTATTTCCCATCTCGATGCTTGCGTAATGATGTTGCAAATGTACATACAATAATTTATTTTTTATTGATTTGCGATTGATTTTTCGTTTATCTTTGCGCTACGTATCAAATTGTAATTTAAAATGGAAACTTCACAATTGTATAAATACTTTCTTGAGTGTGGAAAGGTTACTACCGACACTCGCGATTGCCCCGAAGGCTCAATGTTCATAGCCCTGAAAGGAGCTAACTTCAACGGAAATATGTTTGCTTTGCAAGCCATCGCCAACGGCTGCCGCTATGCCGTGGTTGATGAGGCTGAATATGCCAACGATGAAGAAGGACGTATTCTCCTTGTGGATGACTGTCTTAAAGCATTACAGGATTTGGCGGCATGGCATCGCCGCGAGTTGGGCACTAAGATGATAGGTATCACGGGCACCAACGGAAAGACTACTACAAAGGAACTGATAGCCGCTGTTCTGAAAGAGAAATATAATGTACTTTACACCCAGGGTAATCTGAACAATCACATCGGAGTACCCTTGACACTACTTAAACTTACTCCGGAACACGAAATGGCAGTGATAGAGATGGGAGCGAATCATCCGGGCGAGATAAAGACTTTGGTAAACATAGCATGTCCGGATTATGGTATAATAACCAATGTGGGCAAAGCGCATCTTGAAGGATTTGGGTCTTTTGAGGGAGTTATCCGTACTAAAGGCGAGTTGTATGATTATCTTCGCGCTAATGGCGGAAAAATATTCATACAGAATGAAAATCCTTATCTCAATTCCATAGCCGGCGGGCTGGAATGTATTCGTTACGGTGCAGAAGAAGGACTTTATGTATCTGGAAAAGTTTTGTCATGCTCTCCATTCCTGTCTTTCTGTTGGAAGTCAGAAGATGAGGCTCACGAAGTGCATACTCATCTGATAGGTTCGTATAATGTTGACAATGCTCTGGCTGCAGTGGCTATAGGCAGATATTTCGGCGTTGCGGACGATGCCATTTGTCATGCTCTGTCATCGTACGAACCACGTAACAATCGTTCGCAGTTGGTAGAGGCAGGAGGAAACAGTTATGTGATAGACGCCTACAATGCAAATCCAACAAGTATGGCAGCGGCACTGGAAAATTTTCGCATGATTGATGCCGGACATAAGATGGTGGTTCTCGGCGATATGAAAGAGCTTGGCGAAGCAAGTCTTGAGGAACACCAAAGGGTAGTTGATATGCTTGCCGGATGTAGTTTTGACAGAGTTGTACTTATAGGTCCGGAATTTGGTAAAACTGTAAATTCTTACGAACATTACAGTAATGCAGATGATGCGTATCTTGCACTATCCGCCGCCATGCCTAAGGGGGATATGATACTGATTAAAGGCTCAAACAGTATGAAACTGGCTGGATTGGCGGAGAAATTGATGAAATGAATTTAAAAGATTACCTCGACACGCCCGTGTGCAGTACTCCGCACGTTCGTGTGGAGATAATAATATTTAGTATCTTTGCACAATGATATAAAAAATGCCATGGATAATACTCAGAAAAAAGCATATACTTCTAAAGAGATTCTCACCATAGCCTATCCCATACTTATAAGTCTTGTGATGGAGCAGGCAATAGGTATGACTGATACTGCCTTCCTGGGGCGAGTTGGCGAAATAGAACTTGGTGCGTCTGCCATAGCCGGAGTATATTATATTGCTATCTTCATGATAGGTTTCGGTTTCAGTATTGGTTCGCAGATATTGATGGCACGAAGGAACGGCGAGAAGAGATATTTCGAGATAGGCGACATATTTTATCAGGGTGTGTATTTTATGATTTTTCTGGCAGCGGCCGCGTTTACTCTTACAGAACTGATAACACCGTGGTTACTTCCGAAGATGCTTTCATCGCAGAATATTTATGCAGCAGCCGAGAGTTATATTCACTGGAGGGCTTTCGGATTCTTCTTCTCATTCGTTGCTGTGATGTTCAGGGCTTTCTTTGTCGGCACTACTCAGACCAAGACTCTTACTCTGAATTCGCTTGTGATGGTGGGTTCGAACATTGTTTTCAATTATATCCTGATTTTCGGTAAGTTGGGATTTCCGGCTCTTGGAATTGCAGGTGCGGCAATAGGTTCGTCGCTTGCGGAACTCGTTTCATTGCTATTCTTCATTACATATACTGTCCGGAAAATAGACCTTAAGAAATATGGTCTGAACAAGTTCGGTTCATTCAACACTGATAAACTCAAAAGAATTCTTAATGTGTCTCTGTGGACCATGATTCAGAATTTCGTATCGCTTTCCACATGGTTTATCTTCTTTCTTTATGTGGAGCATCTGGGCGAACGTTCGCTTGCGATAACAAATATCATAAGGAATATTTCCGGCATAACATTTATGATAATATCTGCGTTTGCTTCCACGTGCGGTTCGCTTGTAAGTAATCAGATCGGTGCTGGAAAGGCTGACAGTGTGGTCTGTACGGTACATCAGCATATAAAATTGGCACTGTCTATTGTTTTGCCATTGACCATTTTGTTTGCGGTATTTCCTACTGTGGTGTTAGGCATCTATACTGATATGCCTGATCTTATAGAAGCGTCAATCCCGTCGTTGTGGGTGTTCTGTACTACTACATGGCTTACGGCTGCATCGAATATATATTTTCAATCTGTATCGGGAACGGGAAATACGCGCATGGCGTTTATGCTGGAACTGTCAACTCTGGTGATTTATGCTGCATATATCACATTGATAATTCAGGTGATGAGGCTTGATGTGGCTTGGTGCTGGACTTCGGAACATGTTTACGGAGGATTCCTGCTTATCTTCTGCAGTATATATTTGCATCGCGGAAAATGGAAATTAAAGAGAATATAACAAAAATGAACCGTTTCACTGTGACATGAAGCGGTTCATTTTTTTTGTTTATCGTGTTTTTATTTCAGTTTGGAAAGGAAACGTTCTCTGTCCACTATATAGCGGATATGTTTCCCTTCACCTATCGTACCTTTTGAATCTGATGCAGTAACCTTGAATGTAAGCTTTCTGCCGTCTATTTCTTCAAGTACAGCTTCTGCGTTAACTGTTTCTCCTAAAGCTGATGGTTTGATATGAGATGTTTCCATCATAGCCCCTACTGTAGTTGAACCTTCTGGCAGATGGGGCGCAACTGCTTTCATTGCGGCATTTTCCATTAGGGCTACCATCGCAGGTGTAGCGAAAACTTCCATATCTCCCGAGCCCATTGTAATGGCTGTGTTGGCAGCACTTACGGTCACTGTGCTGACGTGTTTTAATCCTGTTTCCATGTTCTGTGTATGTTTATCTGTTATTGTATGATGCAAATATATATGTTATTCTTTGGAAAAATCCGATAATAAGAAGATTTGATGGATTAATAAGCTATAATTTAGTATCGTCTTTCTCCTTCCCGTTTTTCTGTTTTTTCTCTATCAGCATGTTCATGAAAGCCGAACTTATGATACCTGTAGGGATGGCAATCATGGCAATACCAATCAGGCTTATCAGGCTACTTAACAGACGACCTATGGGAGTAATAGGATATATATCGCCGTATCCCACAGTGGTAAAGGCTACTATAGCCCACCAGAATCCGTCACCGATATTCTCGAATGCATGAGGTTGTGCGTTACGTTCTATGTAATACATCAGAATCCCTGAGAAACCGAGCATGATACCACATGCTGTGTAAGATGTGATGAGTTCCTCCTTTACGGTCTTCAATACTGTTCCTATCATCTGGAACGAACGTGAGTAACGTATAAGTTTGAATATTATCAGGATGTATGCCAGTACCACAAGATGTATATGAGGCGTCTCTTTATAGACATATATACCAACGAAAGGAAGAACGGCAACGAAGTCTATCAGACCGTAAAATGAAAATATATAATGCAGACGTGCTATCCAAGGATTTTTATATTGTGCATACTGCACGGGAGCTGCGGCAATTCTTAGTCCATATTCTATTGTAAAGACGAAAGAAGCCAGATAATTAAATAAGTATAACAAACTGCGATAAGGTGCCGATTCTTCAAACGAACTACATATAATTGAAAATATAGACCCTATGATGAAGAACAGTACGAAATACTGGAACCACTTTTTCATCAGCTGACGGTGAATAGATCTGTAGAGTTTCTCATGGCGTATAAGAGTGGTTATCTTCTCGCGTATAGGAGATATAATATCGTTTGGATTATTTTTCATTTTATATAATATTATGTACTATTGGCAAATGTAAATAAAAACTATGATATTTAAAATACCGTCCTGAACTGAATATCTGTTTTTTATATAATATGTGTATATTATTTCAACCTTATATGCCCATTTTTTGTTTTTCATGATATAAATACTTATTTTTATAGAATTAAAAATTAAGAGTGATGCTATCCGCTCATTTTTAATTGCTAATTATTAATTGTTAATTTAAAAAGCTCATTATGAAAAAACACAAGCGAACCGATATGCTAAGTTTGTTGTCTGCATTGCCTTTAATATTGGCATGCCAAACTATTAATGCACAAGAACAAATATTAGACAAAGTTTCTGCCGATACAGTGGTAAATGTCGGCTATGCCACCGGAAGTATTAAGAAACTGTCCGGATCAGTGGAATTGATCAAAGAAGATCAGATGAACAAGATACAGATTGTAAATCCTATAGAGGCCATCCAGGGACGTGTGGCAGGACTTACTGTCAATAAAGGGGGAAACGGAACGGCTGCTCTTGATGCGGTACGTCTGCGTGGAACTACATCCATAACGGGAGGTAACTCGCCGCTGATTATTGTGGACGGCGTTATAGGGGATATGACTCTGCTTACATCTATTTACCCTACAGATATAGAAAGTTTTACGATTCTGAAAGATGCTTCCGAAACTGCTCAATATGGTTCGCGCGGAGCTTCCGGTGTAATAAATGTTGTGACAAAGAAAGGTATCAAGGGCAGAACAAGTATAAATTATAGCGGGAGTTTCGGCATTTCAAGTGTATATAAAAGAATAGGTATGCTTGATGCCGATGAATACAGAAATGTCACTTCAGGTCTGGGATTGAGTATTATAGACAAAGGCTACAATACAAACTTCCAGAAAGCAATAGAAAGGACGGCTATAAGGCAGAATCATAATATTGCTCTTTATGGTGGCGGAGAGAAGTCTTCTTACCGTGTATCTCTTGGATATTTGGATATGGAAGGAGATATAATGAACGAGGGTATGAAGATGTTTACATCGAACATGAATCTGAACCAGAAACTTATAGATAATATGATAGATTGTGAACTTGGAATATTCGGCTCGGTGAAAAGGGAAAGAAGTCTGTTTGACTTGCAGAAAACATTTTATTCCGCCGCAACTTTCAACCCTACTTTCCCAGGAGAAAAGAACTCTTCAGGGGGGTGGGATAATCTCACTACAGCCAGCCAGATAACAAATCCATTGGCATGGATGGAGGTGGACAACCGTGAAGCAGCCTCTTATTTCAGTGCTCATGCCAAAATAAACGTAAATCTTCCATACAGATTGAAACTGGTACTTTTCGGCTCATATACATACAATAATACTGAAGACAGCCAGTATCTGCCTACCTCTGTATGGGCTTACGGACAGGGATACAGAGGTTTGAGAAGTTCGGAATCACTGCTGGGAAACATGATGCTTAAATACAACAGACAGATTGGAAAACATTTTATAGATGTATTGGCATTGGGTGAGCTCTCTAAGGACAGATATTCCGGATTCTATACTACAGCTACAAACTTTTCATCTGATTATATGGGCTTCAATAATCTTCAGGCAGGAGCATTGAGACCATGGGACGGTACAGGCTCTTATTTTGAAGATCCCAGACAGGTATCGTTTTTGGGCCGTGTGAACTATTCGTATGATGACAGGTATGTTGTCACATTGAATGCGCGTACTGATGCGTCATCCAAGTTTGGCGAGAACCATAAATGGGGATTTTTCCCTTCAGCTTCTGTGGCGTGGAACATATCGCAGGAAGATTTTATGAGGTATGTTGATATAGTCGATAATCTGAAAGTCAGACTGGGATACGGACTTGCTGGAAACCAGGGAGGAATAAGTTCTTATACCACTATGAGTCTGGCTAAACCGAATGGGGTAGCTCCTGTTGGTAACTTGCCTATGGTTACTTTTGAAACACTGAGAAATGTCAATCCGGATCTGAAATGGGAAGTGAAGAAGACTTTCAATGCTGGTGCCGACCTTGAAATGTATGGTAGCCGGTTTATTCTGTCTGTTAATTATTATAAGTCGAAAACAAGCGATATGCTTTATAATTATCATGTCAGCGTTCCTCCGTTCACTTATAATACTCTTTTGGCAAACATCGGCTCGATGGAAAACAATGGTGTGGAAATATCAGTAGGTGGTACTCCGGTGAGAACAGGGGATTGGGAACTTATGATAAACGCAAATCTCACTTATCAGCAGAACAAACTGCTGTCGCTTGGCGGAATGTATGAGGGTAATTATATATCAGCTGCCGAATATACAGCCATTGCCGGACTGAATGGTGCCGGATTTCATGGTGGAAACAACAATATAGTGTATCAGATAGTGGGACAGCCATTGGGCGTTTTCTATCTGCCTAAATGTACAGGGTTGAAAGATGACGGTAACGGAGGTTATGTATATGGTATAGCCGATTTGAATGGGGGCGGAGTAAGCATAGAGGATGGAGAAGACAGATATATAGCCGGACAGGCCATACCTAAATATATACTCGGTTCAAATATCAGTCTGAGATATAAATCTTTCGATATCTCGTTACAGATGAACGGTGCGTTCGGCCATAAGATTTACAACGGTACTGCACTTACATATATGAACATGAATAACCTGCCTGACTATAATGTTATGGAAGAAGCTCCTAAAAAGATGATAAGAGACCAGACGGCAACGGACTACTGGCTGGAAAATGGGAACTACCTTAATTTCGATTATCTTACAATAGGATGGCAACCGAAAGTAAAGGACGGACTATGGCTGAAGGGTTGCAGGTTGGCCTTTACGATAAACAATCTTGCCACTATAACCGGATACTCGGGGCTTACTCCGCTCATAAACAGTTCGGGCATTGACGATACGCTTGGGGTTGACGACAAACGCAGCTATCCTGTATCCAGAACATATACCTTAAGTCTTGGGTTGAACTTTTAAAACTAATGCGTATGAAACGGTATATTTACATCATAACAGCTTGCATCCTTACTCTCTGTTCCTGCAAGGGATTTCTGGAAGAAAATCCAAAGGACGCGATAAACGAAAATCAGATAGCCGGAAATCTGAAAGAACTGTACATGCACAGTGTTGCCACTCTTTATAATAATATTGGCGGATATAATGACAGTGAGGGGATACAGGGCACCGGAAGAGGTATATACGACCTTAATACTTTTACCACCGATGAGGCTATAATGCCTACGCGTGGCGCGGACTGGTATGACGGTGGATTCTGGCAGGGACTATATCTTCATGACTGGGGAACAAATAACAATTCTATTCTTGCCACATGGGAATATTTGTACAAGTCGGTCATGCTTTGTAATGAATCTGCCAGAAGGATAAAGGACTATGCAACAGAGCACAGTGATGATGATGCACAACCCTTGATGTCAGAAGTCAGAGCTCTAAGGGCATTATTCTATTACCATCTTATGGATTTGTTCGGGAGAGTGCCGCTCATAAGGGAAACAGAAGTTGAGAAGTCGGTGAAAGAACAGGCAGAAAGGAGTGAAATCTTCTGGTTTATTGTAAATGAACTACAGGAATCCTTACCTTATCTGGCAGACGAACGAAGTAATGTACCAGGAGAGTATTACGGACGAATTACACGACATGTGGCATATTTCCTGTTGGCTAAACTGGCACTAAATGCCGAGGTATATACAGACGATGTATGGACTGATGGTTTAAAACCGGAAGGAAAGAATATAGAATTTACAATAGACGGAGCAAAGAAGAACGCATGGGAAACCACGATATACTATTGCGGCAAGATAGCTGATGCCGGATACGACCTTGAGCCGGATTACAGGACTAATTTTGCAGTGTTCAACGAATCGTCTGTCGAGAATATCTTTGTAATACCTATGGACAAGACATTATATACCAATCAGTTCATATATTTATTCAGGTCGCGTCATTATAATCATGCAAAGGCTTACGGACTTGGAGGAGAGAACGGTGCGTC
>CALUIE010000071.1 GCA_944320605.1 uncultured Phocaeicola sp.
AGTATATCGAAACGAATAACCTGCAGGAAGTAATGGCAGTACAGAAGGATATTATAAAACTTTATAAGCGTGATATATCACAGTATGATTCCAACAGCAAGTTGAGTATCGAAGAGATCTTTGAATTGATTCCGCCGGAGCTGAACGCAAAAAATAAACGTTTTATATTAAAGCGTCTGAATGAAAATGCTAAGTTTGAGCGTTACCAAAACAGTTTTTTGTGGCTAAAGAATGCCGGTGTCGCATTGCCGGTATATAATATAGAAGAGCCTAAACTACCTTTATTGCTCTCTCGCTCAAGAAATCTTTTCAAACTCTTTCAAAGCGATATAGGTCTTCTCGCGGCACAATACGCTGAGGGAATACAGTTGCGCATAATCAGTGGAGATAAGTCAATAAATTTTGGCTCAGTCTTTGAAAATGCGGTTGCACAAGAGCTGGTAGCACATGGTATTGATGTCTATTATTACAACAATAAGAAACGTGGTGAACTGGACTTTGTTATTGAACTTGATGGAAAAGTTCTTCCAATTGAGGTAAAGTCAGGAAAAGATTACGAGGTACATCGTGCGCTTACAAATATTATGGATTGTAGCGAGTATGATATTCCGGAAGCAATAATTTTTAACAACGATAACATTAATGTCAGAGGAAAATATATTTATGCCCCAGTCTATATGGTGATGTTCATCGAGAAGAAAAACGACGCTCCGACATTCTATAAAGTTGATTTGAGCGGACTAAATTAAACGATAAAGTTGACTCCATGCTTTTTATCTGTTTCATAGGCTTTCAGCAAACATACTCTCCGGTTGCTATAGAATATAACCGTTCTACATATCTTGTAAACCTTTTGCAAAGCCTTTGCAAGCGTTTTGAAAACCATTTAAGCAGTGCTTAAACGGCATTTAAGCACAGTTTAAATTGGTTTAACGCCGGAACGTGTGGCTATTTGTGACTGTACACGATATCCCAAAGCTATGACGATATCAAGGTTGTAATGGTCTATATTTCTTTTTACTTGGCGATTACCCTCCTGGCGAACTAATAAGAATTTCTTATAAGTTCGATTCTCGTCTAATTCATTGTCTGCATATATATTACTTATATGCATTGAAATATTTTCTTTAGTAGTATCATATATCTACGCCAACTGATTCTGTGTCAGCCACAAATCTTCATCAGCAAATCGTCCTGATACAGGATTATTTTATTTTCTTCGTTCATCTTTATTATCTAAATCGTTATTTGCTATTTTTCAAAGTTTTCTTCAATGCCAAACCTTTTGCCGTAAGGCGATATTTTTGATTTTGACTATTGGGCTTATCTGGTATTGTTAGTTCTATATAACCGTTATTAATTGCCGGAATTAGATAATCCGTTCTAAAATAATCTCTATTCTTAATTAATAATATATTCTGCAATTCCGAACGTCCCATTTCTCCCATTAAGGCAGAAACGAGTTTTGTTACTTGTACACTTGCATGGTCACTTGCATGGTCACTTGCATGGTCACTTGCATGGTCACTTGTACTTATCGGAAAAGTAATACGGATAAAATTATCAGTAAACTTAAAACAATCTTCCCCATACGCTCTTAATATACGAGGTATTCCGGAGCCTAAAGATTCAACTAATTCCACATCACGATATATGCGCATCAATTCCTTGTTGCGTGGAATTGATATACCATTGAAGAATTCTTCTTTGGAGAGAGATTCCGGCAAACGTCCTGCCGATGTTATCTCCAGTCTGTCAGGGAATATTTCAAATTTGGGCGGTACTTCAAATGAATAGTCGTTATGTACTATCGCATTTATAACAGCCTCACGCAGAGCAACCTTGTTCCACAATGGAGTTTCAATACGTTCCATAGGAGTAATAGTAGCGGCAACCTTATTCTCAATATCGAGTTTTGACAAAACGCTTTTAGTGGCTTTTATAAGTGAACAATATCCATACTCATTGTTTTCTATTAAGTCACATCTGTCTAAGCTTGAATACTTGGCAACTTTTATGGAGTTCCCGTTCTCATCAGCCAGAAGATAAGCCACATAATTATATTTCCCATCTTCGGTGAGCAGTTCCAATGTACGTTTAAAATTATCATTTAGTCTTTTGCCCCGTTCGTCATAATATATACGCAACTGTTCAAAACTCAAATCCTGGCGGTTAGATACAATGCGTCCGATAGAATTTCGTGTCCTCATGGCAAACAGACGGTCAATCTGTTTTTGAGGCATAGGCTCTGCCGATGTCCCTACACGCATATATGCGCCTCGCGGTGTCATCCCGAATTTCGTTTTGAAATACGGCTTTTCTATTCCGCTCGCAATCGTTATTTTTATAATGCTAAGCCCATCCTTCTGTTCTTCAGCTATATCAAACAGCCCCATTGCCGAAGGAGAGATATTATGCTTTATACGGTCTTTCAGTTTCAACATACAATCGTCTATGTCGTTCACACCTACGGTAGAGCCGTCTTTGTCAATACCGATATAGATATATCCACCTTCTTTGTAATTCAAGAAAGCTACAATCTCCTTTTCAATATCAAGTTCGGGAGTCAATTCTCTTTTATATTCTATGCGGTTGGTTTCTTGCATATCTCAATTTATCAACAAAATTACTCTTTTTATTCCAAAATGAAAAATAATTAAATGTAAGATTATTTCAGATTATAGAATATGAATCGTTATCTTTTTAAACCCCTCGATTTCGAGGGGATATAGTAGTATAAATCACTTTCTCACCTTTCACACCGTGAAGGAGCAATATGTGTTTTGAATAGATTTCAAACAAGCAGATAAAAAAGGCTGAAAACAACGGCACATTTTTTTGTGCCGACTATAGTGGGCAGAGCTGCCGACCATTGTCAGCAATGCTGCCGACAATTGTCAGCACCAAGAGAAGCGTAGCCGAAAATTATAATAAAGCCTTGTTTCCTGCTTCGATTCTTTTGATATCTGCTACAGTAAAATCCATTATTTCTTTGGAAAATTTAAAATTCAGCCGATTTATTTCTTTGGATTTTTCAATTTTTGGTCTGGTTATTTCCTTGGAAAATTTAATTTTTAGGCGTATTATTTGTTTGGATTTTTTAAATTATGTATCTTTGTTGGTGTGAATCAAATAGTTATGAAGTATGTATTTTAGCAGGGCTATAGACCGGTATTTGTCCGATTGGACAACCGGAGAAAATCGCAAGCCTCTTCTTCTGCGTGGAGCAAGGCAGGTGGGTAAATCTACGGCTGTGAAGGAGCTTTCAAGGCGGTTTGAAAGTTATGTGGAAATAAATTTTGAAAAGCAGCCTCAATATAAGGCTCTTTTCAATGAAGATTTGGACGTGAAACGTATCATAACACAAATATCGGCTATTTATGGCGTTTCTATTCAGCCCGGGAAAACATTGCTTTTTCTTGATGAGATACAGGAATGTCCGAATGCGGTAATGGCATTGAGATTTTTTAAGGAAGATTTGCCGGACCTGCATGTCATTGCAGCCGGTTCTCTTCTGGAATTTGCACTTAATGAACTTCCAACTTTCGGGGTAGGAAGAATACATTCCATGTTCATGTATCCGATGACATTCGATGAGTTTCTTTTGGCCAACGGGCAGAACCTTCTGCTGGAAGCACGCAATCAGGCTTCTATAGAAAATCCTCTGCCAGAGGCTTTGCATAACAAACTCGTGGAACAGCTTCGTATATATATGCTGGTAGGAGGTATGCCTGAAGCTGTGAAAACGTGGGTGGAAACTCATGATTTCCTTAAATGTCAGGAAATACAGGATGACATACTCGTGGCGTATGGTGATGATTTTCCGAAGTACAAGAAAAACGTTGATCCTGTAATTCTACGTCTTACTCTTAGAAGTGCTGCCGTGCAGGCGACAAGGAAATTTGTGTATTCAAGGGTAGGCTCGGACTATAAAACGCATGAAATAAAGAAGGCTGTGGAACTGTTGGTTCTTGCCGGAATCCTGCATCCCGTCACTCATACGGATGCTAACGGATTGCCTTTGGGGAGTGAAACTGACAGTTCTTATATGAAGCTTCTGCTTCTTGATACGGGATTGCTGCTCCGACTTCTGAACATGTCATTAGGTGACATTTCGGACATTACTACGCAGATTCTTACGGGAAGTGCAGACGACCTTTCAAACAAAGGTCCTATGGCTGAGCATATCGTTGGTTTGGAAATGCTTCATTACATGAGTCCGAATGTCAGACATGAACTTTATTATTGGGTAAGGCATTCCAAGAATTCTCAGGCTGAAATTGATTACATATCGAATTATCTCCAGGTGGTTGTCCCTATAGAGGTAAAGGCGGACAGGCAGGGAGGCATGAAGAGTCTTTGGGGATTTATGAGAGACAAAAAGTTGAATTATGCCATACGATGTTCTATGGAGAACTTTGGCAAGTTTGATTATCATGACAATGAAACCAATGAGTTGAGGCATGTCGGAATTTGTCCTATATATGCTGTTTCGATGCTTGATAAAATCAAACAGGGTATGGAAAAATAATATGTTATTTGGTTATATCGGAAAAAATCACGAAAATTGCATGACATTAACGATTTTATAAGTATAGACGACAGAGAATGATAGTTTGCATAGCCGAAAAGCCCAGCGTGGCAAGAGACATAGCGGAAGTTCTTGGCGCACACAACAAGAAGGACGGTTTCATAGAAGGAAACGGATATCAGGTGACATGGACATTCGGACACCTGTGTACGCTGAAGGAGCCGCACGAATATACTCCGCAGTGGAAATCGTGGTCTTTGGCAAGTCTGCCGATGATACCGCCACGTTTCGGGATTAAGCTGATAAACGACTCCGGTATAGAAAAGCAGTTCAAGATAATAGAATCGTTGATGCAGAAGGCGGATATGATTATAAACTGCGGTGATGCCGGACAGGAGGGTGAACTGATACAGCGATGGGTGATGCAGAAGGCGGGGGCGAAATGTCCGGTTAAACGTCTGTGGATTTCGTCGCTTACGGAGGAGGCTATCAGAGAAGGGTTTGCAAACTTGAAGGACCAGTCGGAATTCCAGCCTTTGTACGAGGCTGGACTAAGCCGTGCGATAGGCGACTGGACGCTCGGGATGAATGCCACACGACTTTATACTCTTAAATACGGACAGAACAAACAGGTGCTGTCTATCGGACGCGTGCAGACTCCTACACTGGCTCTTATCGTGAAAAGGCAGCAGGAAATAGAGAATTTCGTACCTAAACAGTATTGGGAACTGAAGACTTCGTACAGGGATACTGTGTTCTCTGCCATAGTGCGCAAGAGTGATGAGGAACTGGCAGAAGAGGCTGCCGCTGAAAAGGAAAATCCGCAACTGAAAAAGAAAACTCCTGCAAAGGAAGATGCCAACAGGGGTATTCCGCCTATCACCGACCAGGCTACGGGAGAGCAATTGCTGGAACGCATAAAGAACGCTCCGTTTACCATTACCGATATTTCATCGAAGAAAGGTACTGAGGCACCGCCAAGACTTTTCGACCTTACTTCGCTTCAGGTGGAGTGTAACAAGAAATTCGGTTATTCCGCTGATATGACTTTGCAGCTCATACAGTCGCTCTACGAAAAGAAGGTGGCTACTTATCCGCGTGTGGATACTACTTTCCTGAGTGACGATATATATCCCAAGTGTCCGAAGATTCTTGAGGGACTGAAGGATTATGCCTTATATACGGCTCCTCTGGCGGGCAAACCGCTTATAAAATCGAAAAAGGTATTTGATAATTCTAAGGTTACGGACCACCATGCCATTATTCCTACGGGCGTGCAGCCACGTGAGCTGACTAATATGGAGAAAACTGTTTACGACCTTATTGCAAGGCGTTTCATCGCTGTGTTCTATCCGGACTGTAAGTTCTCTACCACTACGGTGATAGGGGAGGCGGATTCCATAGAGTTCAAGGTGACGGGAAAGCAAATCCTGGAACAGGGTTGGAGAGTGGTGTTCGCAAAGGAACAGCAAGATGATACGAAGGAGAATGACGAGGAGAAGACTCTGCCTGCATTCACGAAAGGGGAGGGTGGACCGCACTATCCTTCGCTTTTTGAGAAATGGACTCAGCCGCCACGCCCATATACTGAGGCTACTTTGCTGAGGGCTATGGAAACTGCAGGTAAGTTAGTGGAAAACGATGAACTGCGTGATGCGATGAAGGAAAACGGTATAGGCCGTCCTTCTACTCGTGCTGCCATAATTGAGACTTTGTTCAAAAGAAGATATATCCGCAAGGAGAAGAAGAATCTTATAGCTACTCCTACGGGAGTGGAACTGATACAGCTTATTCATGAGGAACTGCTGAAGTCCGCCGAGCTGACCGGTATCTGGGAAAAGAAACTTCGTGAGATAGAGAAGAAAAGCTATGATGCGGCTACATTTATCAACGAACTGAAACAGATGGTTACGGAGATTGTATATAGCGTGATAAGGGATACGAGTAATCGCCGTGTGACAGTGACTTCGGAGGAGGACGTGAAGACTGCCGCGAAAAAAAGTGCCGCCGGAAAAGATGTAACAGCGAAATCGGCTGCAGCAAAGACTCTGCGCAAGAAAGCAACTCCGAAAGTTGAAAAAAAGGCTGTTGAGACGGAAAAAGAGGGCGATGATATTGTCGGCAAGGTTTGTCCTTTATGCGGTAAGGGTACCATCATAAAGGGTAAAACCGCATACGGTTGTTCGGAATGGAAGAACGGTTGTGGTTTCAGAAAACCGTTCTGACCTCGTCAGGCATATATCCGCTGCGGATTCTCCATTCTTGGGGATAGAGATTGTTCGCGCGGTTTCCTATGTTTTTCACAAAGCCTAAAGGTGTGTCGCGGTATGTCACGAGTACATAGCCTTTGGGGATTGAGGCATCGAGTGTGACGGCTTCCTTCCTGAGATATGATATTGCCTGTTCATAACTCAGCTCTGCCTGTGGGAAACTCTCTCTGTTGAGGTTTGTGCTCATGGCGAGCGAGTGATGAGGCTGCCAGTCTTTGCCTTTGTTCTCGGCAAGGGTTATGCCGCGATGGAGTATGCGGATGTTGTTTCCCTTGTCTTTCAGAAGGTTTTCCAGACTGTTCAGCCTTTGTGATTTTGCCACTGCAGTTGTTCCGTCGATAGAGAATTCAAAATCTTCGCTGTCGCATATCCATGATTTTATTTCGCTGGTTACTGTCAGGGTGTTTTGTTTCTTGTCCTGCTTCTTGTTGTTTTTCTTATCTCTCTTTCTTGAGCTGTAATCGGACAAGATATCGTAGTCTTCGTCCGGTGTTCCGTTCTTGCGGAGCACAGCCATGAAGAGCCCTTCGCCAATGGTTCTGTGTGGCAGGAAGCGATATACCGGAAAGTCATATCCGGCAAGGTTGCCTGTTATGTTCCATTCTTCTTTTGTTTCTACAGGAAGTATTTCTGCACCAAGTTCGCTTGCTATCCAGGCTACGTTGTCTTCGTTTTCTTCACGGTTAAAAGTACATGTGCTGTAAATCAGAAGTCCTCCGGGTTTCAGGCAAGGCCATATATCGCGGAGTATTCTGCGCTGGCGTTCCCAACATAGTCCTACGTTGGCAGGGCTCCATTCTTCTATAGCCACTTCGTCTTTACGGAACATTCCTTCGCCGGAGCATGGTACATCGGTCAGAATTACATCAAAAAGTGATTCCAGCTGTGTGAAGTCCGAAGGGTCGTTATTGGTTACTATCACTTCAGAATTTCCCCATTTTACAATGTTTTCGGCAAGTATCTGTGAGCGGTTGCGCATCACTTCGTTGGCTATAAGCAGACTTCCTTCGGAGAGTGAGGAACGGAGTAGGGTAGATTTGCCGCCGGGAGCTGCACACAGGTCGAGGGCTATAACCGGCGATTCTACATACTGGCGCAAGGCTCGTTCGAGAAACATGGACGATGCTTCCTGAACATAGTAACTGCCGGCATGGAACAGCGGGTCGAACGTGAATGTGGGGCGTGCAGACAGGTAATATCCGTCTGTAGTCCATGGGATAAGTTTTGCATCGTTCGGTGCTTCTCCTGTTTTTGCTCTGTTGATTCGTATGCTTACGGGCGTATCGTTCTGCATCGCTTCGCAGAGGGCTTTACAGTTTTCCTCGCCCATCAGGGCTGCTGTACGTGATATAAATGAAACGGGGAAATTCATATTCTTCTGTATATATTAATATCTGCAAAGGTAATGTTTTTCATAATGTTTTTGATTAACTTTGCCCTCAATATAAATAATTAAGTACAACATAATCTTTATGAAGCAATATTTAGATTTACTTCAACGCATAAAGACCGAGGGCGTAAGGAAAGACGACCGTACGGGAACTGGTACGATAAGTGTATTCGGACATCAGATGCGTTTCAATCTCGAAGATGGTTTTCCACTTGTAACAACAAAGAAACTTCATCTTAAATCCATTATCCACGAACTCCTCTGGTTCCTGAAAGGTGACACTAACGTGAAGTATCTTCAGGAAAATGGTGTTAGAATATGGAATGAGTGGGCAGACGAGGATGGTAATCTTGGACATATATATGGCTATCAGTGGCGTTCGTGGCCTACTTACGACGGTAAGTTTATAGACCAGATTTCGGAAGCTGTAAATATGATAAAGAACAACCCTGATTCAAGACGTATCATAGTGAATGCATGGAATGTGGCAGACCTTGACAATATGAACTTGCCTCCGTGTCATATGTTCTTCCAGTTCTATGTGGCTAACGGACGTTTGAGCCTGCAGATGTATCAGAGAAGTGCGGATACATTCCTCGGAGTGCCGTTCAATATAGCTTCGTATGCTCTTCTGCTACAGATGATGGCGCAGGTGACAGGACTGAAAGCTGGCGATTTCATACATACTTTGGGTGACGCTCATATATATCTTAATCATCTGGAGCAGGTTGACCTGCAGCTGACAAGAACTCCGCGCCCTCTTCCTGTGATGAAAATTAATCCTGACGTAAAGGATATTTTCAGTTTCAAGTATGAGGATTTCCAGCTTGAAAACTATGACCCATGGCCACACATTGCCGGAAAGGTTTCTGTATAATAATTATTAACTGAAGGATATTTATGATTTCGATTATTGTAGCTATAAACAAGAATAACGGTATAGGATATAAGAACGAACTTCTGTACTGGCTTCCGAATGACCTGAAGAGATTCAAGACTCTGACTACAGGTCATACCATAATCATGGGACGCAAGACTTTTGAGTCTCTTCCAAAAGGTGCTTTGCCTAACAGAAGAAATATTGTTTTGAGCAGCCAGGATATTACTTTTCCTGGGGCAGAGTGTTTTCACAGCCTGAAAGATGCTCTTGAGGCATGCAAAGATGAAATAGAGGTGTTTATTATCGGTGGCGCAAGCCTGTATAAGGAAGCAATGCCAATAGCAGACCGTCTGTATATAACAGAAGTGGACGATTGTGAAAAAGAGGCTGATGCTTTCTTCCCTGAAATATCACCTGAAATATGGCAAGAAAAAAGTAGAGAATGCCATTCAACAGATGAAAAGCATCTCTACTCATATAGCTTTTGCGATTACGATCGTATCAAATAATTTTATTCTTCATCATCATTCGCCAGATCAAGTATAGGCATCTGGCGTTTGATTGCCTCATGGAATGATATTATCGTTTCAGAACGAGACAGACCTAATGGCTGTAATTTATCGTGTATGATGCTCAATAGATGATGATTATTCTTTGCATAAATCTTTATGAACATATCATACTGACCTGTAGTGAAATGACATTCTACTACTTCAGGAATTTTCTTTAGTTCTTCTGTCACAGAATCAAACTGTTCAGGATCCTTTAAATATAATCCTATATAAGCACATGTCTCATATCCTATTTTCTCAGGGTCTATTATAAACTCTGATCCTTTTAAAATACCGAGATTTGTTAGTTTCTGAATTCTCTGATGAATTGCGGCACCAGACACATTGCACACACGAGCTACTTCCAAAAAAGGAATACGAGCATTTTCTGCAATCATACGCAGAATTTGTTCATCCAAACTATCCAACTGATGATGTCCCATTTCTAATAATTTTAATTTATACAAAGGTAGTATTTTTATTCAAACTATATGTAATAAAGTTCTTATATTTGATTTATATTTAATTATCTTTGTGTCAGATACTTTATTTTTTTATATATTATACATAAAAACAGTTCTTGATTATTATGACAAAAACTTTTTTATCACTTTTTTTAGGATTTGCCGTGTGCACCTCCGGATATTGCCAAAGTTTTGAAGAGTTCTTTGCTGATAAAACACTTAGGGCTGACTATTTGTTCACAGGAAATAATAAAAATCAGTCTGTTGTTTTGGATGAACTCAAATCTATGGAGGGTTGGGCAGGCAGAAGAAGTAATTTGGACAAACTGCCATTATCAGGTAACGGACAGTTGACTATGATTGATAAGGCTACAGGTATGGTTGTTTACAGGACTTCTTTTTCAAGTTTGTTTCAGGAATGGCTGGGCGAAAATGAAGCTGAGACTTTAAGTAAAGGATATGAAAATACATTCCTGATGCCTTTCCCGAAGAAAGAAGTTTTGGTAACAGTTGAGCTATTTAATGCACGACATGAGGTCTCAGCTTCGTTTACACATACTGTTCGGCCTGATGATATTTTGATAAAAAAGATTGGTCAAAACAATGTAACCGAGCATAAATATTTGCTGAAAAGCGGTTCGCCCGAAAATTGTATTGATGTTGTGATAATGGCTGAGGGATATTCAAGAGGAGATATGCAAACGTTCTACAGTGATGCACAAAAAGCTTGTGATGCAATTTTCAGTCATTCTCCTTTTAAAGAGAATAAAAATCATTTTAATGTGGTTGCTGTAGCCAGCGAATCAACTGACAGTGGAGTTAGTATCCCTAGGGAAAATGTATGGGAATCTACAGCTGTAAGTTCGCATTTTGACACGTTTTATTCCGACAGGTACCTGACTTCCAGTAATGTGAACGATATACATGATTTGCTTGCCGGTATCCCATACGAGCATATAATAATTCTTGCAAATACGGATACTTACGGTGGGGGAGGAATATATAATTCGTTTACACTCACCACTGCGCATCATTCAAAGTTTGAACCTGTGGTGGTACATGAGTTCGGGCACAGTTTTGGAGGTTTGGCTGATGAATATGCCTATACAGATGCACCAAGTCCGCTTTATCCGTATGATGTTGAGCCGTGGGAACGGAATATTACTACATTGGTTGATTTTGAAAGTAAATGGAGTGACATGTTGCCTAAAGGGGTTACTTCTCCATCTAAGATTACAGAAGATAATTATAGCTCAACTGAAGCCTTGGGAGTTTATGAAGGAGCCGGATATAGTATGAAGGGTATTTACAGACCTGTGCCGGACTGCAGGATGCGAACAAACGAAGCTAAAGCCTTTTGCCCTGTCTGCCAAAGAGCACTACAACGGTTAATAGATTTTTATATAGAGAAATAATCAATTAAAATATTTATTATGATAAAATTTAATCCTGTTAAGACAACTGATACATCGTATGCTTTTGTAGAAAATTTATTGCATGAATCATTTCCTGAAGAAGAAAGAAGAGATGATGATATGCAGAGGTATAATACAGACAATAATCCTTTGTTTACTGCATATCTGATTACTGATGATGCTGAAAATATAGGTCTTATTACATTATGGAAGCTGTTAGGGTTCCTTTATGTAGAACATCTTGCCACTTCGCCCAGTGTTAGAAACAAAGGATATGGAAAGATGATTATGCAGGCATTATTGAATAATTTTCCTGATTCCAAAATAGTTCTTGAAGTTGAGCTTCCCGAAGATGAGTTAAGTAAGCGTCGTATTGGTTTTTATGAAAGAAACGGTTTTACTCTTTGTGAAAAGCCATACATGCAGCCGCCGTATAGGAAATCAGGTAGTCCTATTCCAATGCATATCATGTTTTCTGGAACAGATTCAATTGATGGGATGTTTGACACTATAACATCCGAAATATATAAGAATGTTTATTTGGTATAAAACTTATAGGTACAAAAAAAGAGTTACTCATTTGAGTAACTCTTTTTTTATCTTTAATACTATTACTGACGTTGTGTTGCAGAATAGTTAATTTTCAAAGCGTATGCTTGACGAAGTGCTTGTTTAACCTCCTGTACAATACCCATCTTTGTCTTTGCATCAACCTTCAGTGATACTGTCATAAAAGGTTTGTCTTCTTCTTTCATATTCTCACGTTCCTGATAAATGTAATCCTGAACTTCGTTTGATTCTGAGAATTTGTCATTCAGCTGGATACGATCTGTAGTACCCATTTTCTTTTGGAACTCAGGTAATGGTTTACCGATGTAGATGAAGGAAACCAATGACTTCTTTTCAAGCTTTTCCAATTCTGTTGCCTGTGGAACCCTAAATTGAACCTTTAATGTAACCTC
>CALUIE010000072.1 GCA_944320605.1 uncultured Phocaeicola sp.
ATACGTCCGTCGGCCGTAAGTTCACATGCTTCCATTATGGCAACATTCACCTTACCCAAGAAACCTGAACGGATTCGCTGAGCCATTTGTGACAGATGTATATCAGAATATTTAACCTGTCCGTTGTTACAAGCCTTACGAAAATCAGTATTTGTGGTATATGGTGCTCTGAATTCCAATGCATTGGCACGTATAAGCACACCGTCACATGAATCGCCGGTTGACGCACCCGTCAGCACACTTACCTTAAACTGTTCTCCACGCGCATGTTTTTCCTCTGCTATTTTAGCCAATTCGGCTGTAACAGCCTTAGGACTTCCGGCAGGTGTAAAACCACTCAAACCAATAATATCTCCGTCTTTAATCAAACTTGCAGCCTCGGTCGCTGTCATAAATTTATAGCTCATGATATTGTGTTTTTAAAGTTATTTGTATATATTCGAAACTAGATAAGTTTTCTGAAGGTGTCCAAATTTAGAAAAAAAACATCAAATCCAACACTTTCTGTTACAAATTTATAATGAAAAACATATTCTTTTAACAATTTGCTCATTAAATCTTTTATATTTCGGTTTTCAGAACGTGGAATTAATCCTTAGTATGCCGATATTTCAGAGCATTATGCAGTGTGATTCTTTGTTGAAAGAACCATTAAAAAGGTGTTGACAGTTTGACCGTTGCTGTACAGACTTTTCCTTCTTCAAATCCGTAAAAAAACGCGGGCAAGTTTAAGGTAAAACGCGGGCAAGTTTAAGATTGAATGCGGGCAAGTTTTATTTCCTATTCGTAAACGTCCTGAAAATTGAGTAATTTCCCGATATAAAGTACATAATAATTCTTATATATTATGTACGTTTACTGTAAATATAAATAAAACCGGTATCTTTGCAGAAATTTTAATCAACAAATCAAGCAATTATGACAAATGAAACAACAGGAGCAGACTTAAAATCTGCAACTGAACATGACAGCAAAAAACTGTTCATCGAAACTTACGGATGCCAGATGAATGTGGCAGACAGCGAAGTAATAGCATCTATCATGCAAATGGCAGGTTATTCTCCATGCGAGACTCTTGAAGAAGCCGATGCAGTGTTTATGAACACATGTTCTATCAGAGACAACGCGGAACAGAAAATTCTGAACCGTCTGGAGTTCTTCCACTCGCTGAGAAAGAAAAGAAAGAACCTGATAGTAGGTGTATTGGGTTGTATGGCTGAGCGCGTGAAAGAAGACCTGATAGAAAACCACCATGTAGACCTTGTGGCAGGTCCTGATGCATACCTTACCCTACCGGAACTTATAGCATCGGTAGAAGCAGGAGAGAAAGCAATCAATGTGGAACTGTCAACCACAGAGACCTATCGTGATGTAATTCCTTCACGTATTTGCGGTAACCATATTTCCGGATTTGTGTCAATCATGCGCGGATGTAACAACTTCTGCCATTACTGTATCGTTCCTTACACAAGAGGACGTGAAAGAAGTCGCGACGTGGAAAGTATCCTGAACGAGGTTCACGACCTTGAAAAGAAAGGCTACAAGGAAGTAACCCTACTGGGACAGAACGTAAATTCATACTGTTTTGAAAAAGACGGAGAAACAGTGACATTCCCTATGCTCCTTCGTATTGTGGCGGAAGCTGTGCCTGGAATGAGAGTACGTTTCACAACATCACATCCTAAGGATATGAGCGACGAAACACTTCATGTCATAGCAGAAGTGCCAAACGTATGCAAGCATATCCACCTGCCTGTACAGAGCGGAAGCTCACGCATACTGAAACTGATGAACAGAAAATATACACGCGAATGGTATCTTGAAAGAGTAGAGGCTATACGCCGCATCATCCCTGACTGCGGACTAAGCACAGATATTTTCTCAGGATTCCACAGCGAAACGGAAGAAGACCATCAGATGTCACTGTCGCTTATGCGCGAATGTGCTTACGACTCGGCATTTATGTTCAAATATTCCGAAAGACCGGGTACATACGCTTCGAAACACCTTCCTGACGATGTGTCTGAAGAAATCAAGATACGACGTCTGAACGAAATGATTGAACTGCAAAACCAGCTTTCTGCCGAAAGCAACGCAAAGGATGTAGGAAAGATATTCGAGGTTCTTGCAGAAGGCGTATCGAAACGCTCAAAGGAGCAGTTGTTCGGACGTACGGAACAGAACAAAGTCGTAGTATTCGACAGAGGCTCACACCGTATAGGTGATTTCGTAAAAGTAAAGATTACCGAATCAAGTTCGGCTACTCTTAAGGGTGTTGAGGTGACTGAATAAGAAATCAGCAACAGAGGCATGAAGATATGAATAAAATATAGACATGCCTCTGTTTATTTTTTAGTTCACAAGTTTGACACATATAATATTTAATCATTGTAATTACTATTGAACCATATCTTAAAAATTGGATCCGACAAATATAACCCATCCTTACGCTCTTCTATCAACTCTTTTTCTATAAGTGCATTCTTGATACGGGCAAAATTAGACTTTGTTCCTAAATTATATGTATCCATCACCTTCTTGGACATAAATTCATTATTCACACCATTGCAAATAGCACGCAAAAGGTTCATCTGATAGGTTGTCAGACCTTGAATTTGCTGTACAAAAAGAGCATCACACTGCGCAAGCATAGCTTCTTTGGCTGCTTTAAACTCTTCCTCGCCGACAGATTTATCAGTTTCAGCTAAAACATTCCATGCCAATTGCTGTACATAAGATGAGTAATTATCTGTTATCCTACATATCTCCAAACACCAGTCTTCAGATATTTCTTTATTCCTACTTTTAAACCTATACTGTATATATGAAACCCAATCTTCTGTTGAAATCTTATCCAAATACATCATCTCACCAAATTGATAAAATGGCATACGCTTGTTTTGAAACAGTTTAGTCATTAAATGTTTCTTACTACCAAAAAGGCAATAAGATGCATATCTCTGATGTTGCCATACAGAACGCAAACGTTTCTGAACATCTAATGAATCAGGAAATTCACCTATCTGCTGGAATTCGTCTATACACACAACTATATGCATATTCTTTTTTGCACCAATAAGTTCAGGTAAAGACAAGATTTCTTCAGGACTATGAGTTTCAGGAGTAATTCCAAATGAAACAGAATAATCCATTGTCGGGTCAGGACTAAACGATATTTTTGGGGAAACACGAACGAGAAACTCTTTGGCATTCTCCAACCACTGATCCACCTTCGAAGATGTCTGCTTAATAACAGATGCTGCAAATTTATTATAGAAATCGTATTCGCTTCTACAATCATAAGCATCCATATATACTACCTTTATTTCAGGGTTATCCAATGTATCAATAACTTTCTTCACTAAGGAGGTTTTTCCCATTCGTCTTGGAGAAATCAAAATAGTATTCAGGCCATTAGTGAAATTAAGTTTCAACCTTTTGGTTTCTTTTATTCTGTCAGTAAAATTCTCATTCTCAACAGAAACACCATAAACGAAAGCTTTTTCCATTGTTTATTGTTTTTGCATATACGAATACAAATATATACGATTTCAAATAGGTTCACAAGTTTGTGGACCACAAACTTGTGAACCTATAATTTTATTCACTCAATAATGACTATTTACCATCTCCTCTCAGGCATCACAATCATAAGTATAAGATATACTATCACACCCGAAAATGCCGTAAACACAGTAAGCAATGCATAAGCTACTCTTACTAAAGTTGTATCAAAGCCAAAATATTCTGCCAGACCTGCACATACGCCGGCTATCATGCGGTCATTGGAACGTGTAAGTTTTCTATTATTCATAATCACTGACTAATTTTTTATACGAAGATAAGAAAAAACACTGAATATACACACTTACTCTTAAAAACTTTTAAATAAATGCCATATATACCTATTTATTTTGTTATTTTGCAGCAAATTAGGGATAAAAGTGGGTAAACTATATATAGACAAGTGTCCGATATGCGGACAAAATCAATTTGAGAAGGTTATGACATGTACAGACCATTATGCAACGGGCGAATCATTCGATTTGTGCCGATGTACTAATTGTAACTTCATGTTTACTCAAAATGCGCCTGTCGAATCCGAAATCGGCAGATATTACGAATCACCGGACTATATTTCACACAGCGACACTCACAAGGGTCTTATGAACTCCATATATCATAAGGTAAGAAAACACATGCTTTCAGAAAAGGCAAAACTCGTGAGCAGAAGCAGCAACCTGACATGTGGAAGAATTCTTGACATAGGAACCGGAACGGGATATTTCGCCGACAAAATGAAAAGAGAAGGCTGGCAAGTATCTGCCATCGAAAAAAGCTCTCAGGCAAGAGAATTCGCAAAGGAACATTTCGGATTAAATGTAAACACTCCGGAAACATTATTTACGCTGAAAGAAAAATCATTTGATGTTATCACACTTTGGCATGTAATGGAGCATCTGGAGCAGTTAAACCGTACATGGGAAACTTTGAACAAAATACTTAAAGACAGCGGGACATTGATAGTAGCGGTACCGAACGCTGTTTCATACGATGCCGGAAAATACAAGGAAGCATGGGCCGCGTATGATGTTCCACGCCATTTATGGCATTTCACCCCAACAACAATTAAAACGCTTGCCTCCAAGCATGGTTTTACAATGACAGAAAGGTATCCTATGCCTTTCGACGCTTTTTACGTGTCAATGCTCAGCGAAAAGTATATGAAAAAGTCAAATACTTTCGTACGCGGATTATTAACAGGAACAAAAGCATGGATTGCGTCATACAATCATAAGGATAAAAGCAGTTCAATGATTTATATATTCAGAAAGAAACAGTTATGAGAAAACATAAGTCTATATTCGACATGCAGTTTATAACTGCCGGTATAAGCACAACAATGGTTTTGTTCCTGCTCGGGCTTGTAGTATTCTTTGTACTTACCGCAAACAACCTTTCTATATATATCAGAGAAAATATAGCATTCAGTGCCATACTGGACGACAACATGAAAGAAACATCGATAATAAAACTTCAGGAAAGCCTCAACAAAAAAGATTACGTTAAACAAACCATTTATATATCTAAAGAACAAGCCCTTAAGGAACAGATAGAAGCCATGGGTACAGACCCGAGCGAATTTTTAGGGCACAACCCTTTCAACGCTTCGATAGAAATAAAACTGAATGCCGGATTCACCAATCCCGACAGCATCAAATGGATAGAAAAGGAACTGACGGCCAACAAAAGTATTATTGAAGTGAGTTATCCACAAAACCTGCTTGATTCAGTAAACAGGAATCTTCAGAAAATAAGTATATTTCTGTTAGGACTTGCGGTACTGCTTTCATTAATCTCGTTCTCGCTGATAAACAATACCATACGTCTGACCATCTACTCAAAGAGATTTCTTATACACACCATGAAACTGGTAGGTGCAAGCTGGGGGTTCATACGCCGTCCGTTCATCACCAGAAACCTGTGGATAGGAATACTTTCCGGAGCTGTGGCAAACGCCATCCTTACGGCATCGGCATATACTGCCGTGAAATACGAGCCTGAACTTCTGGCTATCGTATCGCCTAAAAGCATAATGATTGTAGCGGCTGCAGTAATGGTGTTCGGTATGATAATAACCACACTGTGCGCATACATATCAATCAACAAATATCTGCGCATGAAAATAAGCGAACTGTATTGAAAACAATAATATAATCAAGATATGGACAGAACTAAATTTGCATTCGACAAGACAAACTTCATCCTCCTGGGGATAGGAATGGCAGTCATCATCATCGGCTTTCTGCTGATGACAGGACCTGGTTCGACAGAAACAGCATTCGAACCGGACATTTTCAGTGTGCGCCGCATCAAAGTAGCACCATTTGTATGTTTCGTAGGATTTATTTTCATGATATACGGCATACTACGTAAACCAAAATCAATTTCAGAAAATATCGAAAATTAAGAATAACAAAACATGACTTGGATTGAAGCTATTATTCTGGGAATCCTTCAAGGACTCACAGAATACCTGCCTGTGAGCAGTAGTGGGCATCTTGCCATCGGCTCTGCACTTTTTGGAATAGAAGGTGAAGAAAACTTGACATTCACCATTGTGGTGCATGTGGCGACCGTACTTAGTACTCTGGTAATATTGTGGAAAGAGATAGACTGGATTTTCCGTGGTCTGTTCAAATTCCAGATGAACGAAGAGACAAAATATGTATTGAACATCATAGTTTCCATGATTCCTGTGGGTATTGTAGGAGTGTTCTTCAAAGACTATGTAGAAGACATATTCAGTTCAGGACTTCTGATTGTAGGAATAATGCTGTTGGTCACTGCATCTCTGTTGGTATTCTCTTATTATGCCAAGCCTCGCACCAAAGAGAAAATCAGCATGAAAGACGCGTTCATTATCGGTTTGGCACAGGCTTGTGCAGTAATGCCGGGATTGTCACGTTCAGGCTCTACCATAGCCACAGGATTGTTATTAGGCAACAAGAAAGAAACTCTTGCACAATTCTCATTCCTTATGGTTATTCCTCCTATATTGGGCGAAGCATTATTGAGCGGAATGGAAATAGTGAAAGATGCGTCAGCTGCCAACGCGGAAATGTCTATAGGCACACTTATAGCAGGCTTCCTTGCAGCATTCATCTCCGGATGTATAGCCTGCAAATGGATGATAAACATAGTCAAGAAAGGAAAACTTGTTTACTTCGGTATTTATTGTGCCATTGCCGGAGCTATAACTATAGCTGTATCATTATTAAACTAAAACGGTCTGTATGCTGGATTTTAAAGAAGGAGAAATTCTATACATTGACAAACCGCTGAAGTGGACATCATTTGCTGTAGTAAACAAGCTTAGATATCACATAAGCCGTAAACTGGGGGTGAAGAAAATAAAAGTGGGACATGCCGGTACACTCGACCCTCTTGCCACAGGAGTGATGATTATATGCACAGGAAAGGCAACAAAAAGAATAGAGGAATTTCAGTATCACACAAAAGAATACATTGCTACTCTTCAACTGGGAGCTACCACTCCGTCGTTCGACCTTGAAAAGGAGATAGATGCGACATATCCTACCGAACATATCACACGCGAAATGGTGGAAGAAGTACTGAAAAAATTCATAGGAACCATTGAACAGGTGCCACCAGTATTCTCGGCATGTAAGGTTGACGGTAAAAGAGCCTACGACCTTGCAAGAAAAGGCGATGAAGTTGAACTAAAAGCCAAGACACTTGTTATAGATGATATAGAGCTTTTGGAATGTAATCTGCCTGAGATAAAAATCAGAGTAGTCTGCAGCAAAGGCACTTACATAAGAGCCTTGGCAAGGGATATCGGACAAGCCCTCGACAGCGGCGCACACCTCACAGGACTGATACGTACTCGCGTGGGAGATGTGAAGCTGGAAGACTGTATGAAACCTGAAGATTTCGAGCAATGGCTCGACAAGCAAGATATTAAAGTTACAAACGATTAAGGAAAGAAAGGAACAAAAGATGAAACTGTCACAATTCAAATTCAAATTGCCGGATGAAAAAATTGCTCTGTATCCTACCGACTACAGAGACGAGTCGCGCCTGATGGTGGTACATAAATCAACAGGCGAAATAGAGCACAAAGTGTTCAAGGACATCCTGAATTATTTCGACGACAAGGATGTGTTTATCTTTAACGACACTAAAGTATTCCCTGCGCGTTTGTACGGAAACAAAGAAAAGACAGGAGCTAAAATCGAGGTATTCCTGCTCAGGGAACTGAACGAGGAACTACGTCTGTGGGACGTTCTTGTTGACCCGGCACGTAAGATACGTATCGGAAACAAACTGTATTTCGGTGAAGACGACTCTATGGTGGCCGAAGTTATAGACAACACAACCTCAAGAGGACGCACACTGCGCTTCCTTTACGATGGTCCGCATGATGAGTTCAAGAAAGCCCTTTACGCACTTGGCGAACCGCCATTGCCTCCATTCATACACCGCCGTGCTGAAAAAATTGACGAGGAACGCTTCCAGAATATCTTTGCAAAGAATGAAGGAGCCGTAACCGTTCCTGCTTCAGGATTGCACTTCAGCCGCGAGCTTATGAAGCGTATGGAAATCAAAGGTATCGACTTTGCATTCATCACAATGCATGCAGGACTTGGCAACTTCCGCGAAATAGACGTTGAGGACCTTACAAAGCATAAGGTTGATTCTGAACAGATGTTTGTCAATGCTGAAGCCTGCCGTATAGTTAACAATGCCAAAGACAACGGTCACAAAATCTGTGCCGTAGGTACTACAGTAATGAGAACTATCGAAACTGCAGTCAGCACAGACGGTCATCTTAAGGAATATGAAGGATGGACAAACAAGTTCATCTTCCCTCCATACGATTTCAGCGTGGCAAACTCTATGGTAAGCAATTTCAACATGCCTATGTCAACAATGCTTATGTTAGTTTGCTCGTATGGTGGATACGAACTTATCATGGACGCTTACAACATTGCCCTTAAAGAGGATTACCGCTTCGGTACATACGGCGACGCAATGCTTATACTGGATAAATAATTATGGCAAAAGTATTCTTAGGCCTCGGAACCAACCTTGGCGACAAAAGAAACAATCTGCTAACGGCAGTAAACCATATAGAAGAAAAGATAGGGAAGGTAACTTCCCTATCTTCTTTTTATGAGACAGAACCTTGGGGATTCAAGTCAGACAATTCTTTTCTGAATGCAGCCTTGCGTGTGGAAACATCGCTTGAACCTGCAACTATTCTTCATATTATAAAAGAGATAGAAACAGAAATGGGCAGAACGCAAAAATCTGTAAACAAAGTATATTCCGACCGCCCTATTGACATTGACATTCTCCTTTACGACGATATGATTATGAAGTCAGATGAACTGACCATCCCCCACCCGCTTATGACAGAAAGGGATTTCGTTATGAAACCATTAGTAGAGATTGCAGGTGATGCTGTACATCCTGTTTTTAAGAAGAGATTAAAAGAAATATCACATTAGTGTAGAATGAATTTCTTACATAATTTGAGCTGTCGCATAATTTGCGACAGCTCAAATTATAATATCAACACCGAACAAAAAACTAAAATATCTTGAATAAATCTATAAACAACACAAGTTTGATTTATAGATTATGCCGGCACATTTACAAGTTTTTTCCCGCACATCTATAACTTTCCTAAACCAAGTATGTTAAAATAATATGCATTTTGTAATTATTCCAATTAATATGCGTATCTTTGCAGGTGAAAATAAAAAGTGGAAAGATTTGAGTAGCTTGCAACCACGGAAAAAAATGCTAAAACACATATATTTATTCCTACATTCCTACTCTGTCCGTACACGGATAATTACAATCATTAATTTTTTAATTTAAAACGTAAAATGGGATATTTATTCACATCCGAATCTGTGTCTGAAGGACACCCCGACAAAGTAGCCGATCAAATATCGGATGCTGTGCTTGACAAACTGCTGGCATACGACCCCAGTTCTAAAGTAGCTTGCGAAACATTGGTAACTACCGGACAGGTAGTACTGGCAGGAGAAGTGAAAACCAATGCGTACATCGACTTGCAGCGTGTAGCCAGAGAGGTAATCAACAGGATTGGCTATACTAAGAGCGAGTATATGTTTGAAGGAAACTCATGCGGAGTACTTTCTGCTATTCACGAACAGAGTGCAGACATAAACCGCGGAGTGGAACGCGAAGAACCAATGGATCAGGGTGCAGGCGACCAGGGTATGATGTTCGGTTACGCTACAAACGAAACAGAAAATTACATGCCTCTTTCGCTCGACCTTGCTCACAAGATACTTAGAGTACTTGCCGACATCCGTCGCGAAGGCAAAGTTATGACTTACCTCCGTCCGGACTCAAAAAGCCAGGTTACTATCGAATACGATGACGACCGCCGTCCTGTAAGAATAGACACTATCGTAGTTTCTACACAGCACGATGAGTTCGTTGCTCCTGCTGATTCTTCTAAAGAAGCTCAATTGAAGGCTGACGAAGAAATGCTTGCAACAATCCGTAAGGACGTTATCGAAGTACTTATGCCAAGAGTGATAGCAGAGATACACAATCCTGCAGTATTGGCTCTGTTCAACGACAATATCAAGTATCACGTAAACCCTACAGGCAAGTTCGTTATCGGTGGTCCTCACGGTGATACAGGTCTGACCGGACGTAAGATTATCGTTGACACATACGGTGGAGCCGGTGCTCACGGTGGTGGTGCCTTCTCCGGTAAAGACCCAAGTAAGGTTGACCGCAGCGCGGCATACGCGGCACGCCATATTGCCAAGAATCTTGTAGCAGCAGGTGTAGCAGATGAGATACTGGTACAGGTATCATACGCTATCGGTGTTGCGAAACCTATCAACATTTATGTTAACACTTACGGCAGAAGCAATGTAAACATGACTGACGGCGAGATAGCAAAAAAGATTGACGAGATATTCGACATGAGACCTAAGGCTATCGAACAGCGCCTGAAACTCCGTAACCCTATCTACAGCGAGACAGCTGCTTACGGACACATGGGACGCGAGCCAAAGGTTGTTACAAAAACATTCGAATCTGTTTATGAAGGCAACAAAACAGTTGAAGTAGAACTCTTTACATGGGAAAAACTGGATTACGTTGACAAAGTAAAAGAAGCTTTCGGACTATAATCCAATAAGATATAAAATGAAGGATGAATGGCACACAGTGTCTTCATTCTTCATTTTTTGTATTGACAGGTTACAAAGTCATTCGCTGTTATCTTCTAACAACTAAAAACTAACAACTAAAATCAAGAACTTGGAAAATATAAAATCAGTATGCGTTTATTGCGCATCAAGCACAAAGATAGACGAGGCTTATTTCGAAGCTGCAAGACAATTAGGTAAATTGCTGGCAGAAAAAGGTATAAATGTAATAAACGGAGCCGGATGTCAGGGACTAATGGCAGCCGTATCAAATTCCGCTCTTGAAGCAGGAGGAAAAGTGACAGGAGTTATTCCGCACTTCATGGTAGAGCAAGGTTGGAACCATACGGGACTGACACAGGCCATTGAAACCGAAACAATGCACGAAAGAAAGAGTCTCATGGCCGAAATGAGTGATGCGGTTATCACACTGCCCGGAGGATGCGGCACACTGGAGGAACTGCTGGAAATAATCACATGGAAGCAGCTGGGGCTATATCTCAAACCTATAGTTGTCCTGAACGTAAACGAATATTTCACCCCGTTGATCAATATGCTTGAAAAAGCCATTGAAGAAAACTTTATGAGACCGGAACATGTAAAACTGTGGGAAGTGGCAAATACTCCGGAAGAGGCAGTAGATTTATTATATACGATACCGATGTGGAACAAAGAATTTCGTAAATTTGCGGCTATATAAGCATTTATACAGATAGCAGATATGAATGAGTGGAGATTATTCAACGACAGTGTATGCGTAAAACCTGAAAACGAAGAAATATCCGTACCGTCAGACAGCGGTATGCAAGGTGAGGCAATGCCTTACAAATTGGTTTCGGACAATAACGTCATGCTTGCCATAGTGTCAGGTCTTCTACTCATCGTCATAGCCCTTCAAAATGAAAAAAAAGGAATTATCAGAATATTACGTAACTGCATTTCCACTTCATCAGAAAGAACCAATATATTCGATGACAGCTATAACTCCACATCAAACATTCCTACTGTACTGCTGTGTGGCGTATTCTGTTTAATGGGAGGTTTGCTTATTTATCATTACTATTCATACTCCGATCCTGATTTCTTTTTCAAGACAAAGCATACTGTAATGTTGGGAATATACATAGGAGTATTAATATCATATCTGATAATCAAATGGTTTATATATTCTTTCATAAACTGGATTTTCTTCGAAAAAGAGAAAAACAAATTATGGATTGAAGCCGTTTTTAACATAATTGCCGCACTGGGATTTATACTTTTTATCACTGCGCTTTACATCGTATTTCTTGACTCGGAATTTCATTTTTCCGCGAAAATCATACTAATTATCATCTTTATAAGTAAAATATTGTTATTTTACAAGTGTTTTAGGTACTTTTTCAGAGGTTTTCATGGCGTTTTACATTTAATTT
>CALUIE010000073.1 GCA_944320605.1 uncultured Phocaeicola sp.
GTTGGACTACCAGGATTCGAACCTGGACAAACAGAACCAAAACCTGTTGTGCTACCATTACACCATAGTCCAAACTTTATCGCTTTCTTCCGAAATGCGTGGCAAAGATACTATCTTTTTATGTTATCTTCCAAATTTTTATTTAAGTTTTTTGTAATTACAGGTTTATATTCATTATTAAAACATTGAAAAATAAACGCTTTGTCATTTGAAATTAAACGTCAAGGCGTTTGACTTCGAATGACAAAGCGTTTTTGCGAGAGAGTTTAGGATTTGTAAAAATTAAAATTACAGTTTAATAAATCATACTCTTTTATATAATCTGGTTCTTGTTTCTGTGGCTTCCACTTTTTTGCCGCTACCAACGTTTTTCTCATACATTTCGGAGTGCTCGTAGCCACAATTACTGCATTTGCAGATTCGTTTATAGGTTAGCGTTCCTAAAGTTTCGCTGTAATGTGTAGTAACATCTTTCCTTTTGAAATCCGGTCCTCCAAAGAAGTTTCCGGTTTCTCTTAGCTCTCCTTTTTTGGTAGATGCCCATCTGTATGTCTTGACGTCATTTTTTACAAGCAGTGAGCCGGCTTCCAAAGTATATTTGCCACATACTGGACAGTCTATTTCACTGACTTTCCTCATTTCATCCAATCTGGTGGATTTGGTGTCATATTCATTTACATTTTCGCAGCATGTACATTTCTCATAGAAATGGGTGCGTATATACAATTTTTCCTGTGCCTTTTCTTGTGGCTCATATATGCCTTCTTTCCATGTTGAACCCACATCTGATATTACATCTTTCTTATACAGATAATCTGTTTCTGTCACATCAATACAGTTCATTTTGCGACATTTGCTGCATCTTACGGAGGCTGGCGCAAGTTCGCCGATGAATATTAATGCATATCCAAGGTAAGAAATTATTGAAATAGCAGCCCATATCCATATATTATTATAATAGAACAGTAAAGCAATGGCGAACAATATCATAACTGGCATTAAAGAATATGCCAAAAGATATATCAGATAGTTAGGAACTTTAGGTATCTTGCATAACTTGTACAATAACGGATATAATGAATAAAATATTCCTCCCAATATTATGACGACCACGAAAGGACACGCAAAAAGGTCGAAGATGAACCATAATATTGACGACGTTGTCTCTCCGAAAAACACAGGCTCATAGTCGTTTTCCTGTGTAAAACGCTGGAACTTGACAAGCAGGTTCCACGAAGCTATCTTGTCGTAAAATGGTATGTGAGCATAAAGATTTGTATGTGGAGAGTCCCAGATTCTTGTCTGTACCACTCTTTCATTCTTGTCATAAACCAAGGCTACTCCTTTGGTACGTTTGGTGCCGTTGAACAATACAATTTGCGGAAATACTATTATTCTTTTTTCCTTATCAAGGAAAGAATAATCACCGGCTTCGGCAATAATGTCTTTCAGGAGCTCTCCATTCAGGTCTTTTCTGTTGTACACATATCGGAACTGATGGTTCAGGATTCTCAGTCCCTCAGGATAAGAACTTACATTCTTGACAAGAATTGCAAAACGGTTTCCTTTCTCGTCATCCACTATAATCTTGTTTTTATCAAACAGGTACCCTGCTACAGGTCTTAGTTTTGCGTCAGGGGAATAGAATACGTTCTCATACAGTTTATATCCTTCTCCTTTATCAAAAATCATATAGCTGCGTATAGTGTCACCCTTCAGCTGTATATAGCTTCTGTCTTTTTCAAAAGTCAGGTCTGGATGGTAAAAGATATAGAAAAGTATGAGCAGCCAACTGGCAATACTGAAAACCAGATGAGACTTTGCATTCTGTGTGCGGATGTAATTTCTTGTTTCCAAATATTTTTCCATAAGCGTCAGTATTTACTTTATAACTCAATAACCCTTGCCTTTGCGTTTTTGAACTGCGGCATGGCCTCTCCTATTCCGGCATTAATGTATGTCGGGTCGCATACGGTATATTTCTGTCCGTTTAGGCTTACATAATCACCTTTGTTGTATGACGGTAGTTTTACGGCTGTTGCAAGGTGGTTAGGGTAATACAAAAGGACTACATCAAGGTTCAGGACTTTTCTTACCAGGTATGAAAACAGTATGGCCCTGTCTTCGCAATCCGAATAGTCGTAATAGAACAGTTCATCGACGAAGAACGGACGTTCGTACCCGAATTGTTCTTCATCGGTTTTGTATTCAAATGCCGTCTGTACGAAATTCAGGATTATTCCGGTCGCTTCTTCCTTTGATTTGCCGTTTGTCATCTGTTGTAGAGGTGGAAGTATTTTCTTTTCCAGGGATATGCTCATCGGTGTTTTGGCATATAGTTCCCAATCCATCATAGGGTAGTCATTATAAAGATTCATCAGATTGGTGTCAACACTTGCCTTTATTGCCAAATCAGGATATTTATGCGATGTGAATACTTTTTCTTTGGAATAATTGCTTGGAGATTCCAACTGTATTCTCTCTGATATTTGTACGGAGCAACTTTGCGACATAGGTGAGAAGTCGTGGCTGAAGGTGTAGTATGAGCCGTTTTCTTCTGTATCGTTTATTACGTAATATCTTTTGTTTCCTATTGTCAGATAGTTTTTCTTATATACGGTTTCCTTTATTGCGAGCAGCAGGACAAGGTTTGAGTTTTTCCTGGCCATTTTTACGTCGTATCCGCATTGTGCAAGTACGTATGCCTGCATCAGTACAGCCTTGTTTTGTCCGGTTTTTGTTTTGTCCTTTTGTTTGTGATAGTTTTGACAAATAGTTCCTACCATTTGTACAAAAGTGTAGTCGTTCAGATTCATGTGTTCCCTATGTACAAGGAAACTGTTCACTACTTCTTCCATCCTTCCGTCAGACAGTTCGTTCCAAGCCTTGCCTATTTCCTGTTCGTCAATACTTTTCAGGTTGAAGTTGAAGTCATACTTGTCGCTGTTTATTGTTATTTTAGTTCCGTAGAATAGTGACACGAACACGTTTACGCTTTCTTTCCGAGGTATGCTTGGAATGTTCAATGGTACTCTTTTTTCCGGTTCTGGAATCTTTGTTATTTCGTCAATAGGAATCTTTACCGGTGGAATTTTCGGCTTATCACTGTCTTTGATGATAGGTTTTACAGGTTCAGGTCTTACCGGTGGTTCAAGTCCTTTGTAGTGTCGAATGGCGTTCCATCGTTGTGAGATAAGTTTTGCAAACTCGTTGTTTCGTTTCTCACGATACTCTTCAAACTCTGTCTTCGCCTTTTTCTTGTATTGCTCCAGTTCTGCTTTTCTTTTTCTTTTATATTCTTCCAGCGATGTCTGTGCGCTAAGGTTTAGGGTGAAGAATGCAATGATTATGATAATAAACGGTATTTTCATAGTTGTAGGTTTTAATGAAAACAGCATAATCCGATATTGATGTGACGGATTATGCTGGGATATTTTTGACTATGTGTTAATAGATTGGGACGTTGCGGAAGTCAAGAAAATCATTAAGGAAGTCGTATTGGTATCCACAAGATACTTTGAGTTTTAATACTGATATATTTTTTACATTATCAGGTACTCCTTTTATAATAACTTCTCCTTGAGCTTTTATACTTCGAGGTAATTGCACTCCAATGTGATATGATGAACTTACACCATGGAACGTGATAGAGACGTTTGAAGATCTATATGGATTTCCTTCACTATCAATAATTTGAGAATCACTATCTCCTGTTAATTCTGTGAATATGGAAAACCCCTCAATATCCTCAGGTTTATTATTTATAACATAAAACTTGAAAACAACATTACTTCCAGAACGTTTGCAGCTTGTTATTGCAAGTTCAATATCCGGATCACAGCTTGCAACTGTTGCACTTGAATAATCATCACTGGTTTCTCCATCACCGCCATCATCGTTTCCGCCTGTTTCTTCATCAGAGGTAATATCTGCTGAAATTTTTATGGAAACAGATTCACCTGCTGCATTTACTATTATCACATGTTCACCTTTATCAGCAAAAGAACTGTTAAGACTTAGTGCCACAGCCGTTTCCTTTCCAACGCCTGTACTTCCTTGTTCTGGAGATACAGTAAGCCATGATGGTACATTTGTAATAGTCCAATCTATATTTCCAGAATTTCCCAGATTCTTTATATTAATTGTTGCAGTCCTTATTGATTTTGTAAATAAGACGATGTCCTTATCTACACCTAATTTTGTATTCTGCGGTTTTGCAGACAATGAAACGTCACCAATGGCTCTTTCTCCGGCAACAACAGTTACATTCTTTACGGTAGAAGAATATCCGTCTGCCTGTACAGTAACTTTGTATGATCCTGCTTCAAGGTCAACAAACTCGTATGAACCGTCATTTCCTGTTACTGTTGATTTGCCTGTTGGAGTAAGCGTTACTCTTGCACCTTGTATAGGCTCGGAAGTATTGCTGTTTACTACTACACCATAAATATTGCCGAACGGATTAACTTCATCTTTGGCACATGAACTTAATAATACTATAGTAAATAATACTATAAGTGAATAAATCTTTCTCATCTTTGTTTTATTTTTAAAGTTTATTTATTAGAAATACAATACATAGTTTCTCAGATAGTTGAGCATGGCCCATAAAGCCATTGTTGCCGCGATACATACGAGAATGGCAATACCAAAAATCCATGCAAACCAATGTTGTGAATTGTCATCTTCGTATTCTTTATGTCCGTCGCTGTATTTATATACTGTGCGTACCGTCTGTGCGCCGGCTATCATTCCGAATACACCTGCAATGATTCCGTTATGAATATTTCCACCTCCACGCTTTTCGCGTTTTTCAATAAGGAATACCGGAGTAAGGCTTGACAATATATATGCTCCTGTAGAAATAAGTGTTATTATTCCAAGTTGAGGAACAATAAAGCAGAATATAGCTCCTACTATGCCTCCCAACCATGCAAGAGGTTTTGAGCCGTCAAAAAATCTTTCTTCATTAGAGTTTATGACATCTGCAAATTCGTTTATATTTTCAATCATGTCTGCATCGGTAGGCTGCAATGCTATAGCCTGATCGAGCAGCATAGATGAGGCTTTTACCTGCTTCATTTTTGTAGGTTTACGCAACTCCTCTCCTTCATCATTCTGACCTACTACAGTCCATGTGTCGAATACCCCCGCAAGAAGTGTAAGAGCCTGATTGAATTCTTCCGGAGACATATCTTCAGGCTTGTTTTGGGCAATTCTTTCAGCCTTCATATCCTCTACTGTAAGAGGTTTCTTATATCTAATACCTTTGAATTTTATGTATAACATGTGTATAATCATTGCAATATATGCAACGAGAACCAATCCGGAAAGGATATCATTTATGATATTTTTTGTTTTCTGTTTGGTTACAGCAGTATTATCCTTTATGATATTTATTGAAGCAAATAAAGGTTCGTCTCCCTCATTGTTTATTACGCTGAAAGAGAATTGTCCGTTGTTTAATACAGCTTTACACCTACCAGTGCTGTTGTCAACATTTTCCCTTCCACCTTGATATTTGAAGACAGCGGTATTTCCTTCTTTGCTTTCCAGTATCAATTCATATGTCTGTAATACGGTTTTATTACCACTGGGTTCTATGGCTGATATTGTCATGAACCCGGTGTTTACACGGTGGTAATCATACGGATTTACAATGTTAGACTTTTCTGTGTTTAATTTCAGGTCTATAATCATATCTCCCTGTTGATTCTTACCTACCCATTCTCCATTCCATACGTCGTCTGTTTGTGCAAAAACATTGTATATGGATAGTGAGATAAAAGCAATAACAGTATATAGTCTGTTAAGGTATTTTTTTATAAGTTTGATTGTTGCCATAGATTTGATATTTAAAGATTAAAATCTCCATGATAATGAAACACCGCTGAAGTCATTGCTTGCCACCGGCTGGATGACAGGATATCTATTCTTTTTTACTATAACTCTTTTGGCTCCAGGTGCAACTATTGCGTCAATAAGGTTATATACATACAATGCTGCTGCAGCTCCTATACAAATGTTTCTTACATTCTCAAAGTTGTCAGCTTTTGTATTATATTCTTTAAGATACTTAGGCTGTTCTTTCATTTTCTTTATATATGAACTTCTTAAGTTCTCTGTAGCAATAACTCCACCTATCAGAAGAACCTCACCCCCCATTATACATGCACCTTTTATTTTACTGCCTTTATATAACTGACCTACACCTGGTATTAATGACATAAAAAATCCTTTGGCTCCATATGATGAAGTTAACTTTATATCGTCATCATAGCTTCCTCCTGTGTAGTTTGTATCTGATACTGTATAAAGAATATAACAGATGAAATTTCCGTAGTCTGATTTTTCCCAATATTCATCTATTGCACGGGTTGTTAAAGTAATGTTTTTGTCATCTTCTGTACATTCCATTTGGAATGTTTGTACAGTGTTTTGGGTCCTTTTCCCGTTGATACGTTGTGCTTCGCTATTAACTTTTACGGAACTGCTTATTTTAATTCCTCTTTCATGTTCCAACTTTGTAGTCAGATTGACTAATGTACGTTGTCTGGCTTCTTCCAGTGAGGCACCACTACCAGATGCACTGATAAAAATGTACGAAGGAGAGATATTTTCCGGCAGCGAAGAAGTTAGCCAGCGTGGTTTTATTTTGTCAGAAACCGTTTTGGCTTCTATATCAAAACGGTTACTTAATAAAAGTATCAATAATAAGAATATATATCTAAACTTCATTACTGGATTATTTATTTAATTTTTGAGCACGGAATTTTTCAAGTTCTTCTTTATAACTATTTCTGAATGTTTCTGCTTCGAATTCCACTCCTAACTTTTCGTCTTCAGAAAGAGTTGCTGCCCCAGCTACTTTTTCAGCATCCGGTGAAGCAATTGCTATGCATACAGAACATTCATATGTACCGTCTGAAAGAGCGTATCTGTTTGAACAGATTATTTTACATCCTTCTACAACACTTTCTGCCATAGAAGTTACGTCTTGTTTGGTGTCGGCAGAACTAGTGCTTACTCCATCTTTTTTGGTTTTACCTCTATAGCTTTTCATTACATTAGTAACAAGTGCTTCAATATCTGAAACTAATTGTGCTTTTGCAAATAAAACAGCTTGCTGGCGGGCAAAATCGCGGTCTTCGTCTACAGCTGAGGCGTATGCTCTTAATTCACCGGCAGGAGCATTTAGTGATTGTTCTTCGCATTCATCGATTTCTTCTTTTACCTTAGTTACTTTTTTTGTTCCTGTATTACCTTTACCGGTATATTCAGGATAAGTAGCTACTGCCACCTTAGAACCTCCACAAGATGAAAATCCTAAACATAATAGTAGGCAAATGCTACACGTAAAAATAAAAACTTTGTTCATAATTAAAATTTTAAAAGGTTTATATTATTGTTTTCAGAAGTATGATATGTTTTTGCTTTTACGTTTATCAAAGTTTTAAAATACACTAATATCTTATAAAAAACTTGTCAGCAAAAATATCAAAATATAACTGATAAAACAAATAAAATAGGATAAAATTTATAATAAAAACAGATATAATAGGATTTTAAAAGGTATGTAAGTGAAAAAAAACGTCTAATTTTACTTTTATGGAAAAAAGTAACATCTATATTGGTGAAATTATTTCAGATGTAATGTCTGAAAAGAAAATAACTAAGGCAGAACTTGCACGAAGACTAAATATAAGACCACAGAGTGTTGATTACATGCTGGGGAGAAAAAGTATTGACACGGATACTTTATATAATGTGTCAGTCGCTTTGGATTATGACTTTGCACAGCTATATTCTATAAAGAAAAAACAGATAAATTGGGATAAACAGGATAATAATGAAAAGAAAATAAATAAAGCTAAAATTGTGGTAGAACTTGAGCTTGAAAAAGAAGACTTGGTACGTTTAAATTTAAAGAAAAAAATTTCGTCGTTGTTGGACTGATAGAATAATATTTTGTTTACTCAGGGAAAGAGAGACAAAAGAACATATTTATTCTTTGTAAATTATTTCTATGCTATTTATGTTCTTTTGCCATCGTGAAAGTTACTCATTTTTTCTTGTCAGTCATTTTTGCAATGACTATGATTCCTCAAAACTCTATGAGGCAGTTCTCCGTGTCCTAACAATTCAATTGGGCATTGCAGCTTTTCTTCAATCCATTCGGCTGAAACTTCGCTTTGCGGGTGATAGTCTAATGTGCCGTTCACACAAGCTATACTTTTTACGTTTTGTAATACGGAACCAATGTCGTGGCTTACTAATATTATCGTTCTCTGCCTGTTTATTTCCTCAAGCAGCGAATATAAGCGGGCCTCAAAACGTTTGTCAATATATGTATTGGGTTCGTCCAGAATTATAGCTTTGGGATTTGATACAATAGCTCTACCTAAAAGAGTCCTTTGCATCTGTCCTCCGCTTAATTGTCCTATGGGTTTATCTTCAAGACCTTCAAGCCCCATCATTGCCAATGTTTCCTCCACTCTTTTGTGATGTTCTTTTGTGAATTTACTGAACAGGGCTTTTTGTTTGTTTAGTCCGGATAATACTACTTCATATACAGATATCGGAAATTTCTTGTCTATAGAGTTATATTGTGGCAGATATCCTATTTCCAGTTTTTCTGCTATTTCTCCATTGTTATAGTAGGTAATTCCCCCTTTTGTTGGTTTCAGTAGTCCAAGAATGACTTTCATCAATGTTGTTTTTCCTCCACCGTTAGGACCTATAATACCCAGGAAATCTTTTTCTGCTATTTCAAGGTTTATATCATGCAGGACAGTTTTTTTTTCGTATCCGGCAGAAAGATTCTCTATTTTTATTATGGTGTTGTTCATTATTCTTTATTTGTCTTTAATGCTTTTGCTGTGTTGACCATTTCTTCCGTCCAGTCATAGTTCAGTGGATTCACCGGAACAACTTCCACACCAAGTTCTTTAGCTATGGTTTCGGCGTTACGCATATCAAATTCTTGCTGAACGAATATTACTTTGGCGTTTTTTTCTTTACATAGTTTTATAAGTGATTGTAGATGAGCAGGTGACGGCTCTTTACCACCTTCTTCTATACTTATCTGTTCCAGGCCGTAATCTCTTGCGAAATACGTTAGGGCAGGATGATAGATAAGAAAAGTCTTGTCGGCATTTGTAATAATAGATTTTATTGTTTCATCTGTTTTCTCTATAATTTTTGTAAGACTGTCAAGATTACTCCTGTAGTATTCAGTGTTTTTACTATCGAGTTCTTCCAATGCGTTATAGATGTTATTGGCTATAATTTTAGCATTCTCAGTGGAATTCCAGATATGCGGTTCTACTCCGTGTACGTGTTCCTCAACAGTTCCTTTCCCGTGAGAATGTGAACACTGCTGATGAATCAGGTTTACTCCTGAAGACGTGTCGTAGAACTGTAATTTAGGAAAATTTTCCTGTAGTCTTTCCATCCATGACTGTTCGAATCCTATATATCCAATACGTAAGTAAGCTATACTTTTACTTAGGTTTACCATCTGTTGTGGAGTCGGGTCGTATGTTTCCGGACTGTTTCCTTCAGGCACGATGCTTACTACATTGAACTTATCTCCGGCTATTATTTCTGTAAAGTATCTTAAAGGCTCTATAGTAACTGTTATTGTAGGTTTGTCGCTTTTTTCAGCGTTCCTGCATGATGATAATGCCAAGAGCAAACATATTATTGGTAATAATGTTTTCATGCTATAATTAAAATTTTAAAGATTAATTCTTAAATGTTTAAATGTCAATATTGGGTATATCGCATTTTTTAGTGCCTCTCAATATCTCTCTTTTGCCACCCGGAGGACCTGCCAGACGTTCTACTGTGAAACCAGCTTTTTGAAGCATACGTCTGACAACTCCTTTTGCACAATATGTGGTAAGTATTCCATTGTCGTTAAGTATGTCATATAGATTGTCAAAGAGTGTCTGACTCCACATTTCAGGCTGTTTTTCTGGTGCAAAGGCATCAAAATATATAATGTCATATCCTTTTCTGAAATTATATTCCGTAAAGTCACCTTTTATCTTTTCCATAGTGAAATGTTCTGATACGGTTTGAGGAGAGTTCCATTCCACATTATGAATAGCATAAAAAAGTTCGCTTTCTTCTGGTGCTATAAGCTCCGGATAGTCAAGGAGTTTTACAGTTCCCATATCAAGAGGATATTTTTCTATTGTTGTGTAGAATATATTTCTGTTTTCTTTCTTCGCCTCAAGTGCCGTAAGAAAGGCGTTGAGTCCTGTTCCAAATCCTATTTCGAGAATATGTGGCGCAACAACCGGTGAATGTTTCAATCCCATATTGATAAATATGTGTTGAGATTCAGTCAATGCACCTTTTACCGAGTGATAGTGTTCGTCCATTTCCGGTACGAATAATGTATAGCTTCCGTCTGCTGTTTTTTCTATTTTCATAACCTTATAATATTTTGTTACAAGGATATTAGCTTGAGAGTAGTAGCCACCAGGATGGCGTATCTGGCAAGTTTTCCCAAAGTCATGGATATCGCTACAATAAACGCATTTGCTCTCATAAGTCCTAAAACGACCAAGATGGCATCACCGATTACAGGCAGGAACGAAAGAAATGCTATCCATGAACCTTTACCTTTGATGAATCTTTTAGCCTTGTCCATCTGTTCCTTTTTGACTCCGAGATACTTTTCTATCCATTCCATTTTTCCGAGATGTCCTATCCAGTAACACGTCAGTCCGCCAAGAGCATTTCCGGCAGTGGTGGATAGTGTTGACAGTATAGGGTCAAGTCCCAAACCTATACATGCTAAGAGTACTGCTTCGGAGCTGAATGGTAATACCGTTCCTGCGAGGAAGGCCGAAATAAACATTCCCCAATATCCCCATTCTGTAAGAAACTGAAGCATTGTATCCATATTCTGTTAAAATCCTATATTAAACGAAAGATGATTCATAAGATTATATATGGCTAAAATTACAATTATAACCAACGAAATAATCATATAAATGTATGTAAATCTGTTTGTTCTCTGTATCATGTTATATCCGTACAGAATAGCAAGCGTTGTCATTACTATAGGCAGTATTGATTTTAGCATTGCCGGTTGGACTACCATAAGTAATGTTTCGTAAATTCCTATAGTGTTTATTACCCATATAATAATTCTGTTTCTTACCTTGTCGTTTTGTGATATTATAATACTGCTTATACCACTTACAGAAGATAACAACAGCACGCATCCTGTTGTTATTATTTGTTGCGAAGGAATATTTCTGTAGTTGTCTATATTCCACTCAAATATATTATTGAAATGGGAAAGTACTGTTATATCATTACCGGAGTATATATTGTAGCCTGTAATCAGCCAATATGGAGTACATAGACCTATAATTCCGGCAAAGAATGTCTTGACACTTAACGTCCTTAGTTGAGACATGACAATCAATATTAGTGGTGCGGAAAAAATAATTCCCGGCTCTATAATACTTCCCATACTTAACCATAGAAAAGCGTGGAAAATATATGAAGAAGGATTTTTTGATTCATAACCTTTCAGAAGGCAATAAAGACTTCCCATAAAAAGCAAAAGTATCAGACATTCCCCTTTGCCGTATTCATGAAGGAATACCGATGATGAGAATAATATTACAAATAAGGCAGAGGGCAATGATGAACGGTTTCTTACAAGAGCAAATGATGTGTTAAGCTCTATGAGAAGATATGTGACAAATCCTCCTGTCAGAAAAGGGATAACTTCCATTTTATCATTAAATGTGGCTATCCATAAAATGACAGACAATATTATAGCTACCGGAAGTGTCAGTCTTCCGGTAGCTATCTGATATTGAAAGCGGTTACGCATGATATATTATAAATCGAAACCTATGTCTGAACGGAAATATTTCTTTTCGAACTGTA
>CALUIE010000074.1 GCA_944320605.1 uncultured Phocaeicola sp.
AGCATAGGACGAAGGTTTTCCTTCAGATTCATTTTCTGCGAACGGAGAAGACTGAACACAGAAGCCGAATCGGTAGAAGACATTGTAGCCGCCAAAAGCAGTGACACCATGAATGTCAGTTCGATATTCGTACTGTTCCATCCCGAAATATAGAAGATAAACAGTCCGGTAAGTAAAGTCGTCAGAAGAACCCCTACGGTAGAGAGAACAATACCTTCTTTAAGAACAGGCTTAATGTCTGTAAACTTAGTCTCCATACCTCCGGTAAAAAGGATGATACTGAGTGCCATCATTCCTATGAACTGCGCATCCTCGGCACTATTGAACTGCAATCCAAGTCCGTCGCTGCCGAACATCATTCCCACAAGGAGGAAAAGCAACAATGTCGGTATTCCGAAACGATAACCGGTCTTGCTTATCAATATACTGGTGAAGATAAGCACCGATCCAATCAAAAGTATATTCTCTGCTGTAAATATCATAGACAAATTATTTATTATTCAAACAATGTGCAAACTTCCGCACGACTCACCTTAATCAAATCTGCAGGAGCTATCTTAACCTGCAACCCGCGTACTCCGGCACTAACATATATATAGTCAAAATCATTACAAGTGTGATGAATATATGTAGGGAAATGTTTCTTCATACCTATAGGCGAGCAACCTCCACGAATATATCCCGTAAGCGGAAGAAGTTCCTTCATTGGGATAAGGTCACATTTTTTATTCCCTGAAAGTTTGGCTGCCAGTTTCAGATCGATTTCATGTTCTCCAGGAATCACGCATACAAAATACCCTGACTTATCGCCATGAAGTACAAGTGTCTTGAATACCTGTTCTATATTCTCACCAAGGGTAGCAGCCACATGCACGCAACTCAAATCATTCTCGTCAACCTCGTATGGCACGAGTTCGTATTTTATCTTATCCTTGTCCAGCAGTCGTGCCACATTAGTCTTGGATATTTTTTCTTTAGCCATAACTTTATATTGTTAGAAACTTAGACAATGCTTAAATACCGTTTAAAAGCTATTTGAATACTTTTTAAAAGCTGATTAAACGGCATTCAAATATAAAACAATTTATTTCAGATTTAGTTCTTCTTTCAAAAATTTAGGTGTATATCCTTTATCAGACATAGCCACTTCCTCAGGAGTTCCGCACGAAAGAAGCTGTCCTCCACCCTTTCCGCCTTCGGGCCCCATATCAATAATATAGTCTGCCATCTTTATTACATCAAGGTTATGTTCTATAACAAGAACTGTATTTCCTTTGTCCACCAGACGGTTGAGTACGTTCATCAATACACGTATATCCTCGAAATGCAATCCTGTGGTAGGCTCGTCAAGAATATAGAAAGTCTTTCCTGTATCTTTCTTCGAAAGTTCTGTAGCAAGTTTCACACGCTGACTCTCTCCACCGGAAAGAGTGGTTGAAGGCTGTCCCAACTTGATATAACCCAAACCTACTTCCTGAAGAACCTTTATCTTGTTCAGTATCTGAGGTACATTCTCGAAGAACTCCACGGCACGGTTTATAGTCATATCAAGCACATCGGCTATTGACTTACCTTTGTATCTCACTTCCAGTGTCTCACGGTTATATCGCTTTCCGTGACATACCTCGCAAGGAACGAGCACATCAGGCAGGAAGTTCATCTCTATTGTCTTGTATCCGTTTCCTCCGCAAGCCTCACAGCGTCCTCCGGCTACATTGAAAGAGAAACGTCCCGGCTTGTAACCGCGTATCTTTGCTTCCGGCAGACCGACAAACAGGTTTCTTATATCCGAAAACACTCCGGTATATGTAGCCGGATTTGAACGCGGAGTACGTCCGAGTGGCGACTGGTCCACATTCACCACCTTATCTATATTTTCAAGCCCCTCTATTCTGTCGTATGGCAAAGGGTCCTGAAGCGAGCGGTAGAAATGCTGCGAAAGTATAGGCTGGAGAGTGTCGTTTATAAGAGTTGATTTACCGCTTCCCGAAACACCTGTCACACAGATAAGTGTTCCCAACGGGAATTCCACATCAACACCTTTCAGATTGTTTCCTCTTGCTCCGAACAGAGAAAGTTTCTTTCCGTTGCCCGGTCTTCTCTGTGCCGGTACTTCTATCTTCATTTCGCCGTTAAGATACTGCGATGTCATGGTATGAGTCTTAAGCATTTCCTCTGGAGTTCCTGCAAATACTACCTCACCACCAAGTCGTCCGGCCTTCGGTCCCATATCCACTATGTAGTCCGATGCAAACATCATGTCCTTGTCATGCTCTACCACTATCACCGAGTTACCTATATCTCTAAGGCTTTTCAGGGAGTTTATCAGTCGGACATTATCTCTCTGATGAAGTCCGATACTCGGCTCGTCGAGGATATAAAGAACATTGACAAGCTGCGAACCTATCTGAGTGGCAAGACGGATACGCTGGCTTTCACCACCGGACAGGCTGACAGAAGTACGGTTGAGAGAAAGGTATTCCAATCCCACATCAAGCAGGAATTTAAGTCGGGTACGGATTTCTTTCAGAATCTCCTGAGCTATAACCTTCTGCTTGTTGTCAAGATGTTCCTCCACTCCCTGAAGCCATTCATAAAGTTCATTTATGTCCATCGAAGCCAGTTCGTAGATATTCTTGTCGTGCAGACGGAAATGCAAAGCCTCCTTATTCAGCCTCATTCCCTTACACTCAGGACAAACATCGGTCTTTGCAAATTGCTCAGCCCATTTCTGTGCTGTGGCAGAAGCGTCTTTCTCCTGCATCATTTGTATATATTTCACTATACCTTCGTATTCTACGAAATAGTCGGACGAGGTGTGTACAAGAGAGCTGTCTATCTTAAGACGCTCATCACAACCGTAAAGAATTTCATTAATGGCATCTTCAGGCAATTCGCTTACGGGAGTTTTAAGCGTAGCTTCATGTCGTTCAAGCAATGCACTCAACTGCCAGAAAATCATGGCATTCTTATATTTTCCAAGTGGTGCTATTGCCCCTTCATACACAGAAAGCGTACGGTCCGGAATTACCTTGTCAACGTCTATCAGATTGACATATCCCAATCCCTTGCATCGCGGACACGCTCCCTGCGGAGAATTGAAAGAGAAATTGTGCGGTGCAGGTTCACGATAAGAAAGACCTGTAACAGGACACATCAGACGCTTGCTGTAGTGACGGACGCTCTCTGTCTGAGCATCAAGTATCATAAGCAGACCATCGCCCAGTCGCATGGCCGTAGCCACACTCTGGCGTAATCTCTTGTCCTCCTTTTCTGTCACTATGGTTTTGTCCACCACTACTTCTATATCGTGGTTCTTGTATCTGTCAAGCTTCATTCCGTGAGTGATTTCCCTCACCTCACCGTCAACCCTTACATAGAGATAACCCTTCTTGCGCACCTGCTCGAACAGTTCCTTATAATGCCCCTTACGGGTACGCACCAGCGGAGAAAGTATGAAGATACGCTTTCCCTTATAATCGCGGTTAATAAGTTCGATGATTTGTTCCTCGGTATATTTCACCATCTTCTCGCCCGAAAGATAGGAATATGCCGTAGCTGCACGGGCATAGAGCAGACGCAGATAGTCGTATATTTCTGTCGTTGTACCAACTGTGGAACGTGGATTCTTATTTGTCGTCTTTTGCTCGATTGAGATAACCGGACTCAGTCCTGTAATCTTGTCCACATCAGGACGTTCCATTCCCCCAAGGAAGTTCCTGGCGTATGCGGAGAATGTCTCTATATACCTGCGTTGTCCTTCGGCAAAGATAGTATCAAACGCAAGCGACGACTTACCGCTTCCACTAAGTCCGGTAATAACCGTAAGGCTGTTGCGCGGTATCTCGACATCTATATTTTTCAGATTGTGTACACGTGCTCCCTGCACGCTTATCGTTTCTTTTCCTTCTGTCATATCTTAATATTCAGTGAAACATTGCAAAGATAATGCTTTTTTCGTACTTTTGCCCGTAAATAATCATATAGCTGAAAAATGAAATTTATTAAATCTGTATTTATTGCATTGGCCATAATGGCCGGAGGCAGTATCAATTTAATGGCTCAGGCTACAACCGAGAGCGGATATTTTCTTCATACAGTAACTAAAGGCCAAAGCCTATACTCAATATCAAGCATGTACAACGTCACTATTGACGACATTGTACGTCTCAATCCGGGCAGTGACAAACAAATACGCGAAGGAGCAGCATTGAAAATTCCACAGGCAACTACCACCAATTCCGAGAAACCTGTATTCCATACGATACAGGCTGGCGAAACTTTATATCGTCTTTCAGTAAAATACAATGTAACCACACAAGCTATATGCGAAGCCAATCCGGGATTGAGTACAGAAAACTTCCGTTCCGGACAGGTGATAATAATCCCCGTACAGTCAGACTTAAAACCGCAAAAAGAGACTCCTAAACCCGAAGTTCAGGAAAACACAAACGTGAAGATGAACGACTGGAAGGACATGCACAAAGTGGAAAGAAAAGAAACCATCTTCAGTATCAGCCGCGAATATGGAATAACAGAAGAAGAATTGATAGCGGCAAATCCGGAATTGAAGACAGGAAAACTAAAAAGAGGTGCATTCCTTTTTATTCCCTACGGAAAAAACGACAAGCAACAACAAACTGAGTCACAACCTACAACAAAAGAACTCACAAACGAAGAAGTCTTCAGTCAGAACGAAGAACTTAAAAAAGATATTAAAACCATAAAAGCGGCAGTGGTATTACCCTTTATGGCAGGAACAAGTACCAACATGGAAGAACAAGTCCGTATGGTGGAATATTACGAAGGTTTCCTTATGGCAGTGGACAGTCTGAAAAAACAAGGTGTATCTATAGATCTTTATACATACGACACCAAAGGAAGAGAAGCTACTCTGAACAACATCCTCTCAAAAAAGGAAATGAAAAATATGGACATTATATTCGGTCCGGCAAAAACACAGGATATTGACGTTTTAGCAACATTTGCTGACAAAAACAACATACGTCTTGTTGTTCCATTTGCACCTAAGGTAGATGAAGTGTTTAAAAATCCGCACATCTATCAGGTTAATACACCACAGTCGTATCTATATTCTGAAGTTTATGAACACTTTACGCGCAAGTTCAGCGACAGCAACATTATATTCCTTAACGCAGGCAACGGCGACAGAGAGAAAGATGAATTCATAAAGGGTATGAAAACTGAATTGAAGAATAAAGGCATAAGTTATCGTGACTTTACCGTAACCGATAACTTTTATGAGATAACTACCGTTATGGATACGCTGAGAAACAACATATTCATACCGACATCGGGAAAAAGCACCGCACTTGTAAAAATTCTTCCACAATTGACACAAATCCGACGCGAACGTCCAAATTACAAGATGAATCTGTTCGGTTATCCTGAATGGCAGACATATACTAATGATTACCTGGCCAGCTTTTACGAAATAGATACATATTTCTATTCGTCATTTTACACAAACAACCTCTTTCCTGCAGCAGTCCATTTCACAAACTCATACCGCCGCTGGTATAGTAAAGACATGGCAAATATCTACCCCAAATACGGTATGCTGGGATATGACACCGCTTATTTTTTCTTAAAAGGTCTGGCTAAATACGGAAATAAAATAGAAGAGAATCTTAGTTCAATACAGGTAACACCCATACAGACCGGATTTAAGTTTGAAAGAGTAAACAACTGGGGAGGTTTTATAAACAGAAAAGTCTTCTTCGTCCATTATTCCAAGGATTACGAACTCATAAAACTTGACTTTGAATGATTAAAAGAATATACACAGTAATACTACTGACTTTAATATGCTGGTTTAACACCACTACAATAAAAGCACAGTTACAGGAACAGAAACACAACTTTTCCATAGGTATAAACGGTGGTGTGAACTTAAGTAATGTTGATTTCTCACCGAGAATAAAACAAGGATACCTAATAGGACCACAAGTAGGATTCACTGCCAGATATATCTCCGAAAAGTATTTCAGTATGATATGTGGCGTACAGGCAGAAGTGAATTATTCACAGCGTGGATGGAAAGAGGTAATAGAAGACGGAAGTGGTGACAGCTATCAGAGGGCTATGAACTATGTCGAGATACCGTTTATGGCACATCTTGCCTTTGGAAAGGAATATGGAAACGGAGCACGCTTTGTTCTTAACCTCGGACCGCAGATAGGTTTCCATCTTGGCGATAAAGAGACCCATGCAATAACATCAATACAGAAAGAACAATACGGTAAAGCAGTAGAAAACGGATTTGACTATGGTATTATCGGTGGTGGAGGACTTGAAATACGTACCGGAATAGGACACTTTCTACTCGAAGGAAGATACTATTTCGGACTTAGCGACTTTTTCAACACTACAAAAAAAGACTACTTCTCACGCTCCGCACATACTTATATATGCGGAAAAATCACTTATCTTTTTGATATAACGAAGTGAGTTGTTAGTTTTTAGTTTACGTCCGTAGGTCCTAACAACCGACAACCCAAAACTCATAACTTTCAATTATTAATTCTTAATTATTAATTCAATATGCGCCTTATTTCATGGAACGTAAACGGAATCCGCGCCTGTTGCGACAAGGGTTTCCGTGATTCATTCAAGGCACTCGATGCCGACTTTTTCTGTCTGCAGGAAACAAAAATGCAGGAAGGACAGTTAGACCTCAGTTTCGAAGGATATAAATCTTACTGGAACTATGCCGAAAAGAAAGGCTATTCCGGTACAGCCATATTCACACGCCACCAACCTATAAACGTAACATACGGCATAGGCATTGACGAGCACGACCACGAAGGACGTGTAATAACACTGGAAATGGAAAATTTCTTCCTGGTAACAGTATATACACCAAACTCACAGGACGGACTTAAACGTCTTGACTACCGTATGACATGGGAAGACGATTTCAGGACCTACATAAAGAATCTCGATAGCAAGAAACCGGTATTAGTGTGTGGTGACCTCAATGTTGCTCATAAGGAAATAGACTTGAAGAACCCAAAGACAAACCGTATGAACGCCGGATTTACCGACCAGGAAAGAGAAAAGTTCCAGACACTGCTCGATGCAGGCTTCATTGACACTTTCCGCCATTTCTATCCAGACATGGAGAATATCTATTCATGGTGGTCGTACCGCTTCAAGTCACGCGAGAAGAATGCGGGGTGGCGCATAGACTATTTCGTGGCATCAGCACGTCTTGCAGACAAACTTCAGGGAGCAAAAATACATACAGAAATATTTGGTTCGGACCACTGTCCTGTGGAAGTAACAATAGACTTATAATATAAAGAAAGGATGAAGAACGACGGGTTTACACTCAAAAAAAGGCTGAAGAGTTTCAAGTTTGCCTTCAACGGTATAAAACTGCTCATAACCAAAGAACATAACGCGTGGATACACTGTTTTGCGGCTGTATGCGTCATAATAGCCGGTTATGTGTTCGGCATATCCGCTAAAGAATGGATAGCCGTAGTATTTGCTATTGGAACAGTGCTTGCGGCAGAAGCTGTAAACTCGTCCATCGAGGCTATTGCAGACCTTGTTTCACCCGGATATAACGAAGCTATAAAACGCACCAAAGACCTTGCAGCAGGAGCTGTACTTATACTTGCCATAGCAGCAGCCATAGTGGGACTGATAATATTTGTACCGAAAATCATTGAAACATTCTGTTGAACAAACTCACTGGAAATTACGTTTTTAAATAAAACTATTGACTTATGATTAGAAAAATTACAATATTATTCATGCTGTGCATCCTGACCTTATCCGTAAATGCACAAACCTTAGAAGTGACCGGTGCCAGAAAAGCAGTACGTACATCAGGTGATGTGGGTGCTATACTACTACCCGTAGCTGGATTGACAGCTATTCTGATAAACAAAGACTGGGAAGGACTCAAACAAGGAGTTTTTTCAGGTATAACCACACTTGGAGTTACATACGCATTGAAATATGCGGTAAAGAAAGAACGTCCTGACCACAGCAATTTCCACTCTTTCCCTTCCATGCACACATCCGTTTCTTTTGCCGCAGCTTCTTTCATCCAACGTCGTTATGGCTGGAAATGGGGCGCACCGGCATACGTCCTTTCAACCTACGTAGGCTGGAGCCGAGTTTATGGTAAGAAACACGACTGGTGGGACGTAGCGGCAGGAGCAGTTATCGGTACTGCCAGCTCATACATATTCACACGCCCGTTTGCAAAAAAACATAACCTTACGATTAGCCCCGTAGCAGGTGATGGTCATTACGGTATTTACGCTTCTATGAATTTCTAAAATTACCTGTATAATTTCTCAAAATCCTTCTCAAAAGTTTCAAACCCACCGGGATAAACGCGTGCTATTTTTTCCGACACTTTAGATTTGTCTTTATTATCCTGCAACAGACCGATTAGATTTCCAAGTATCTGGCGTGAGACATTCTCTACCATAAAGGTGACAAGAGCATGTGCCAATACATAAGCATACTGTTCATCATTTCTCTGCTTTTTCATAAACAAAGTCCTGTCAGCATCAACAAATGTCCTCAGGTTTATCTCTCCAAGCATATACATTGTGCGTATCCTACCCTTTTCGTATGATGTCATGGAGTGGCTGATACCTTTTTTCCCGACTTCGCAATGTTCAAAATACTCACTCAGTCCCTCCATTAGCCACATAGGTGGATTTACGCATGTTATCTCCCGAGTAAAAAAATGACTCAACTCATGGTATATCACCGAAAGACCTTTCTTTCTGTCTTTTCCCATTTCAAGGATAATAGCCTCTTTTTTCCCTGAATTATACAATCCGTTTGCCGTATTGAGAGGGATAATTTTAGTTACCCCCATAGTATCAAGATAAAACATTGCTTCACTGCGTTCATTAAACACTGTAAGTTTTACCCTTAAACTGTCTCCAAGACCGAAAAGAGTATAAAAGTCCACCTGATAGTCCATCATGCGCTCTATCTGCACACGCTCTTTCTCTTTCAACGGATCTCCCGCATAGTCTATATGTACCCGTCGGTCTGCAAAAGCGTTCAAAATACCGACAAAAGCCATGACGAATATTATTATGTGTTTCATTTTCTGTTTTTCTTTTTCAGATACTTTTTCCGCTCTCCTTTGCTCATATCCTTCATGATTAAATCATCGTCTATAACTGCCGTATATTTCCTTTTTTCATCCATCACAACATCTCCCTCGGTAGTTCTGAAAACAGGCATGAAATGCGAATAAGGATAACCTGTAATTCGGAAAGACTCAAACTTGTTTTCGTCAAGGAAAAAATATGAAATAGATACAGTCCATCTGCCTGCAACTCCTATAGGCTGTCCTGTCATTACTTCTTCACCAGGCACTATAAAATTCTCGTCCATGCCAAGATATGCCGCAAAAGTACAGTCGGAGTGATAAACAAGCAATTGCCGTGGATCAGATGTCTTACAAGCCATTCCGGCACGGGTAGCATATACAGTGTCACCCTGACGCATACCGAAATTCATGGTCTTCACTGACTCACGCGTATCTGTTTTCCATGCCGTCCTTACACCATTCTTTACCGGAAGAGCATATGGAAACTTCGGATCGAACTTTCTAACAAAAGCTCCACGATAATAATTATATGATGAAGGATTCTCGAATGGGTTATATGCATTTGAGCCTTTATGAATTGTAAACATGGTGTTTTTCCCGGGACGCAGATTATACGAACGGGTATCGACGATGTAAACATAATAATCACAGAAATCGTGATTCGTAAAAATCAAAGACAAATCCTGATTTGAATTCCTCTCCCAATTCGTTTCCACAATATTGAAAGGACGTTTCATCATGGACATCAACGATTGCGCGGTACCTTTCAGTGTAAATAATATAAACAGCATTACAATGCACGTTTGTGTTTTTCCATTCAGCATATCAAAAAAATTATATTTATAAATTACAAATTTTAGATTTATGGTTTCAAGTATAGAAAATTTTCTCATTAAATAATGTTTATTTTTTTTATTTAACGCTTTTCCACTCTCCTATCGTTCCCGTTTCAGAAGAGAAACTTGCGCCTATCTTATAAAGGGTACGTGTATCCGAAGCGTACTCACGGGCATAGCCTTTCTCTTCTATCTGACGCAGTGCCTCGTCTGCCGTTCCGTCAAGCTTGAACTCGAAGATATAAACGTATTGAGGAGTTTCTATAACACAGTCCACACGGCCATGACTCTGCTGCTTCTCCACATAGACAGTATAGACACTTATCAAACGGAGAATCAGGTAGAATGTATATTGGAAATAGCGTTCACGCTCCCTCTCGTCATCTTTGCGGCGCATAGTATAGGGGATACTCGAAAGAAATGAAGTGAAAAGACTGCAAAGTCTGTCGGTATCGCCTGTTCTCAACGTACGTACCACATCACGAATCCATCCGCCAGTATCTTCCGAAGGCTTCAGATACGAAGAAGCCACAGCGGTAAGGAAACCGTTCTTTACCTCATTATTTGGGAAATCAAGCAGGAAAGTATTGAACTCCATGTCGTAGTCCTTGATGGTCAAGTAGCCGCTCTGATAAATCATTGGTAGAGGACGTTCCACATCAGCCTTGTAGTCTATGAATTCTTCCGGACTGTAGTATCTGCCTGTCAGTTCGTTTATATTCTCCTTGAAATGGGCAAGCAAGCGGATCAGATACGTCGGAGTTCCCGAACTGAACCAATAGTCACGGATACTTTTCTTATTGAAGGCATTAAGGAGACTGAACGGATTATATACATCGGTCATGCTGTCGCTGAAATGATAGCCATCGTATTGTCCTTTCAACCTTTGCATCATCTCATCCTCCGTACAATGATAAATGCCTGCCATATCCCTGACAGGCTCGGAGAAATAATCACAAAGCTCATCCTGCGTTATACCGCAAAGGGTCTCGTAGCGTCCATCCATACTGATGTCGTCAGGCTGGTTGAAACCGCTGAACACACTCACCTGAGAGAATTTTGTCACTCCGGTAAGAAGAACAAACTGCAGATGACTGTCTGCCACCTTGAACACGGAATAGAATCCTTTCAAGACGTTGCGGTGTCGGTCTTCAAGACCGGAATCTGTATCCAGAACATCCAAGATAGGTTTGTCGTACTCGTCTATCAGGACTACGGCACGACGGCCTGTCTGCTCGTGAGCGACACGAAGGACTTCCATAAAACGTCCTCCCAAATCAAGGCTGTCAGCATCCGAAACAAGACCATACTGTCTTTCCCAATCCCTCATATAAGCGTACAGGCGTTTCTCCAGAACGCCTTCATCCAAGAAGTTGGAACCGTTGAAATCCACATGGAACACCGGATGCACATTCCAGTCCTTCTCTAAGCTGTCTATCTTCAGTCCCTTGAACAGTTCCTTATGCCCCAAGTAATAGTTCTTCAGTGTGGAGACAAGGAGACTTTTACCGAAACGGCGCGGACGGCTAAGGAAATAAATGCTGCCACCGTGGGTAAGGCTGTATACCATGTCGGTCTTGTCGATATAGACATAACCGTCTTCGATTATACGTTCAAAACTCTGGATTCCTATTGGGTATTTCATGTCGGTCAATTAATAATTAAGAATTAAAAATTAAGAACTAAGTTGTTAGTTATTAGTTGTTAGTCGTTGGAGTTCTATACATTTCCACTCTCCTATCGTTCCCGTTTCGGAAGAGAAACTTGCGCCTATCTTATAAAGAGTACGTGCATCAGAAACGTATTCAAGCGCATAACCTTTCTCTTCTATCTGACGCAATGCCTCGTCTGCCGTTCCGTCAAGCTTGAACTCGAAGATGTAAACGTATTGAGGCGTTTCAAACACACAGTCCACACGACCATGGCTCTGCTGCTTCTCCACATAAACGGTATAGAC
>CALUIE010000075.1 GCA_944320605.1 uncultured Phocaeicola sp.
GGCGGCAGGTCCATCTGGGGCACAAACCACACCAAAGGCAACACCTTTTCCTACCTCCCAAGGACAATGAAGGACAGAGGATATGCAGGAATATATTTCAACTGCGGACCGAAAGCAAGCGAACACGCCTTAGCATACGACATGGTGGTGGTGAGCAATACCTTTGTAGCCGTGCAGGGTACAGCATTTAATCTTGCTCCCATGTACGACAGACGTCTTAAAGCCTTTGGAGATGCGGCTGAACTGCCTCACGACATAACATTTGTCAACAATTATGTATCTGCCCACAACAAGACCAAAGCTATTTGGTACGAAGAAAAAGGCAATTCCGCCAATCAGAAATGGGAAGGCAATGTATGTTCCGGACTTGACGTATCAGGTATGAAAGGATGGGAAAACGGTACAGCTCCGAAAGGCATCAGCACCGAAGAACTAAAAAAGATTCTGCCTTATACTTCTATTGAAGGAATAGATTTGGATTTCTTAAATATACTCTCTACTCCGCTTCAGGACAAACCGTTGAATAAGAAAATAACCGGACCGTCATGGTGCGATGAATATCCGGGCAATTATGCTGCAACCGGCATCTTCGTACAATAATTAAGACCCTGGTGGATGGCGTTACTCCTTCTGCAGATAGATATATAGAGGATGAAATTTTGAGGCTATGTTCTTCAACACACCGCTGTCCACCAGACGATTTATATACCTTGAGGCTTTTGACAGATTAAATCCTGTCAGTCTCTCAAAGTCCTTACGCTGCATGTATTCGTTTTCGGCAAAATAGGTTTCCAGTCTTTTCATAACCTCCTCATCATTCATTTTCTCCGAGTGCCGCGACTTGTCAGTCGTTCTCTGTAAGTCAGCCACCTTGAATTTATCCATCAGTCCTTTATCGGGTACAAACTTTATTCCCTTTACACTCACATCCGATGCCGTGACATGCTTGGGATTCACGTCCGGCGCACAGCGCAAACTCAGACTGAAATATCCCAATCCGTCAAAATGTACGGAATAACCATTGTTCAATGCCTCAAACAATTCATCACTCAAGGCAGTAAGCACTGCAGCCACATCGGCAGGCGAAGCGGTACATTTCCTGTTGATGGATTCACGCAGATTCTTTGTAGTTATCAAGTCCTTTGTGATAACCTTTGCATGTAGTTTCAAGCTATCCGCTTCATCCTTTCCCGGATTTTCATATAAATCAAATTCTATCGCCATAATAAAATCATTTTGTTTGGTTCCACATTTTCATAAAAACGCTACGTCGCGATTATCTCCACACGTTCGTGTCGAGATCTCAACACGCCCGTGTGGAGAACTGCGCACGCTCGTGTGGAGTACTCGACACGGCCGTGTGGAGGTAAAGTTGTCTAAAATTTTCTTGACTGCCAAACTTATCATCGTATAAATTCATACAAGGACCGCATTTGTCCGCATTCGGTCTATAAAACGCAGACAAATATCGGGATAGTGAAAAAATCTTATTATTTTTGTAATTAGGCATAACTGTAGATAGAAATGAAAAAAATGTTGCTGATATAAAAGGAAACAAGAAAGAATTATTGAATCTGTTTTAAGAAATTTGTATATGGAATTGAATGACAAAGTGATAATCTATCAAACCAAAGACGGGAAAACATCTATTGATGTAAAATTAGAAAATGAAACGGTGTGGCTCTCACAAAACTAGATGGCTGAACTATTTGAGAAAGACAGAACTGTAATAAGCAGACACATCAGCAACATATTCAAAGAAGGTGAACTTAATGAAAGTTTGGTATGTGCAAAATTTGCACATACGAAGGAGCCAAACAAGCTATAGAAGAGCTGAAAGATAACATAATTCACCACATGCACACTGAACGTTCCGTGAACAGCCAGTAAACAAACAATATATCAACCTAAAAACATTATCCTATGAAAGAACTTAAACAAGAGGTAATAATAAGAAAGTACAAATTCGAAGAACTTACAGACTCCGACAAACGACTTATAGAGGCAGCTATAGAAGCTACAAAGAGAAGCTATGCACCATACTCGCATTTCCATGTTGGTGCTGCCGCCATGCTGGACGATGGCACGATTGTGACAGGCTCAAATCAGGAGAATGCCGCCTACCCTTCCGGACTGTGCGCCGAACGTACTGCCCTGTTTCACGCCGGCTCTGAATATCCCGACAAAGCAGTAACTACACTCGCCATAGCCGCATCAAACTGTGACGGCCTGACAGAACAGCCTGTCACTCCGTGTGGGGCGTGCAGACAGGTGATGTTGGAGGCGGAACAAAGATACAGCCGCCCTATCCGTATGCTTATGTACGGCACAGCCTGTATATACGAAACAAGGGGAACAAAAGATTTGCTCCCCCTGTCGTTTGGTATTGAATCAATGGAATGATTATTTGTCGCCGTACATACGCGCGCGCATTTCCTTGATATGGTCTGATGTGATGTATTCATCATATTCCATCATCTTGTCGATGATACCGTTAGGTGTCAGTTCGATGATACGGTTGGCAACAGTCTGAATGAATTCGTGGTCGTGTGATGCAAACAGCACGTTACCTTTGTATTGCTTCAGATTGTTGTTGAATGCCTGAATAGACTCCAGGTCGAGGTGGTTTGTTGGAGTGTCAAGAATCAGACAGTTGGCATTCTTCAACTGCATACGCGCAATCATGCATCGCATCTTCTCACCTCCGGAAAGTACGTTCACCTTCTTCAACACTTCTTCGCCGGAGAACAGCATACGTCCGAGGAAACCTTTCATCTCCACTTCATTGCCCTGTCCATACTGGCTCAACCAGTCAACAAGATTGAGGTCACAATTGAAGAAATCTGTATTGTCAAGCGGAAGATATGCAGTTGTGATAGTCACACCCCAGTTGAAGTGACCAGCCTGTGGTTTGCGGCGTTCGTTGATAATCTCGAAGAATGCAGTCATAGCACGTGGGTCACGGCTCAAGAATACTATCTTGTCGCCCTTCTCTACGTTGAAGTTCACATCATTAAAGAGAACGATTCCATCTTCAGTTTCTGCACGAAGTCCTGAAACTTCAAGAATCTGATTACCCGGCTCGCGGTCCATAGTAAAGATGATACCGGGATATTTACGTGATGAAGGCTTGATTTCATCGACATTAAGTTTCTCAAGCATCTTCTTACGGCTCGTAGTCTGTTTTGATTTTGCCACGTTGGCAGAAAAACGGCGGATAAACTCTTCGAGTTCCTTACGTTTTTCTTCAGCCTTTGCTTTCTGATTCTGCTGTTGGCGGAGTGCAAGCTGGCTTGATTCATACCAGAAGCTGTAGTTACCGGCAAAGAGGTTAACCTTACCGAAGTCGATATCCACAGTGTGAGTACATACAGAGTCGAGGAAGTGACGGTCGTGGCTAACCACAAGTACTGTATGTTCGAAGTTTGATAGATATTCTTCAAGCCATGTTACAGTTTCCATGTCAAGGTCATTGGTAGGCTCGTCCAGAAGCAGGTTGTCAGGATTACCAAACAATGCCTGCGCAAGCATGACACGCACCTTTTCCTTACCGCTAAGGTCGCCCATCAGCATATAGTGCTTGTCTTCCTTTATACCAAGTCCGCTAAGAAGAATAGCAGCATCGCTTTCCGCGTTCCATCCTTCAAGTTCCGCAAATTTTTCTTCAAGTTCTGCAGCCTTGATTCCGTCTTCATCGGTAAAATCTTCTTTGGCGTACAGTGCTTCACGCTGCTTCATTATGTCCCAAAGCACAGTGTGTCCCATCAGAACTGTATCCAATACAGTGTGCTCGTCGAACTTGAAGTGGTCCTGGCTAAGAACAGAAAGACGTTCGCCCGGTCCTAAGGTAACACTTCCCTTAGTAGGGTCAAGTTCACCTGATATTACCTTAAGAAAAGTTGATTTTCCGGCACCGTTGGCACCTATCACACCATAAATATTACCATTTGTGAACTTCATGTTCACATCGTTGTACAATACTCTCTTACCGAATTGAACGGCTACATTAGAAACTGTAATCATTTTATAAGTTTGTTTGTATATACCTAAATTATACTGTTATTCTGAAATTTGCGTGCAAAGGTACTAAATATCCCGTTAAATTACAATGCAGTGAAAGGCATATCACTCCCAGAACAGGGCTTTTTATAAGTTTTTTTGTGTCAGTATGTCAGTTTTTTAGTAATTTTGCGGCTGTTTATACATACAGAGCATTACAGGCACGGTTTTTGTAGTACAGCGAATAGCAGTATGCAAGTACGGCACTTAAACTACAGATTAATAATAAAATAACAACATAAAGACATGAGTACAAATCAGAATCAAAATCCGGAAGAAGAAATATTGAAGAACGAGGAAACTGAAAACCAGCAGCAGGAAACTGAAGCTCAGGCTGAAGAAACAAACTCTGCCGAAAATGCAGGCGAAGAGAAGGAAGCCGAACTTTCAGAAGAGGAAAAGGCTGCCAAAGAACTGGAAGAGACTAAACAGGCTCTTGAGGACTATAAGGACAAATATCTGCGTCTTTCGGCTGAATTTGACAATTACCGCAAACGTACAATGAAGGAAAAAGCAGAACTCATAAAGAACGGTGGCGAAAAGGCTATCTCGGCTATTCTGCCTATCCTTGACGACTTGGAACGTGCTTTGCAGAACATGCAGAAGGCAGACGATGTTAAGGCTATGTACGAAGGTATAGACCTGATACATCAGAAATTCCTGAAAAACCTTGGACACGAAGGGCTTGAAAAGATGAATCCTGTGGGAGAAGCTTTCGATACTGATTTCCACGAGGCAATAGCCCTTGTTCCTGCTCAGGAAGAAACACAGAAAGGTAAAGTTTTGGACTGTGTACAGACTGGTTACAAACTGAATGACAAAGTTATACGCCACGCCAAAGTGGTAGTTGCACAATAATACAATAAAACCACATCGCAGATATGGCTACAAAAAGAGATTACTACGAAGTGCTTGGCGTGGAGAAGACAGCCACAGCAGATGAAATAAAGAAAGCATACCGTAAGAAAGCAATCCAGTATCACCCTGACAAGAATCCGGGCGACAAGGAAGCTGAAGAGAAATTCAAGGAAGCAGCAGAAGCATACGAAGTATTGAGCAATCCTGACAAGCGTTCACGCTACGACCAATTTGGTCATGCAGGTGTAGGCGGTGCTGCCGGAGGCGGATACGGAGGTTTCGGCGGACAGGGTATGTCTATGGATGATATATTCTCTATGTTCGGCGACATCTTTGGCGGACACAGCGGTTTCGGGGGATTTGGCGGTTTCGGAGGTGGCGGAGGCCAGTCAAGACAACGTAAATTCCGTGGTGCAGACCTTAGAGTTAAGGCTAAACTTACGCTGAAGGAAATTGCTGAAGGAACTGAAAAGAAATTCAAGGTCAAGAAATATGTTCCTTGTTCACACTGTCACGGAACAGGTGCCGAAGGAAACAGCGGAACAGAAACTTGTCCTACATGTCACGGAACAGGTAGCGTGACACGCACTCAGCAGAGTATCTTCGGAATGATGCAGACTCAGTCTGTATGTCCTCAGTGTAATGGTGAAGGAAAAATCATCAAGAACAAATGTAAGGAATGTAACGGCGAAGGCGTAGTTTACGGTGAAGAAGTAGTTACAGTAAAAATACCTGCCGGAGTGGCAGAAGGTATGCAGGTTACCATCAACGGTAAGGGTAATGCCGGAAAGCACAATGGAGTGGCAGGCGACTTGCTTGTTCTGATAGAAGAAGAAAAGCATCCTGAACTGATAAGAGACGAAAGCGATCTTATATATAATCTGCTTCTTAGTGTGCCTCAAGCCGCACTTGGAGGAACAGTGGAAATTCCTACCATCGACGGCAAGGCAAAAATCAAAATTGAACCGGGAACACAGCCCGGCAAGGTTCTCCGTCTGAGAGGTAAAGGTCTGCCTAACATCAACAGTTACGGTTACAGCACCGGAACAGGCGACTTACTGGTAAACGTAAGCGTATATATCCCTGAAACTCTGACAAAAGAGGAACGTCAGGCACTCGAAAAATGGCAGGAATCAGAAAGTTTCAAGCCTAATACCAGTCTGAAGGAAAAAATCTTCAAGAAATTCAGAAGTCTTTTCGACTGATTATATATAAAAATAGAGCGGTACTTCAAGGAGTACCGCTCTATTTTTTTGTATAACACGCTTTAATCTGTATCTTTGCACTTCAAATATTTTTATATGAAGAAGAAAGTAATAATTATATCTATTTCCGTTATTGTAGCTATATTGCTGTCTGCGGCAGTCGGCACATACTCATTACTATTCAGCAAACCTTTCAAGATTAATAATCCTACGTTTATATATATTGATGATGATGATTCCGCCGATTCTGTTTTTACTAAAATAGAGACCAATCATCACCCGGAAAGCATGACAGGAATAAAGATGCTTGCCAAACTGAAAAATTATGGTGGAAACATATATACCGGAGCTTACAAAATAAGTCCGGAAATGACTGTGCTTGAAACATTCAGAATGTTGAAAGCAGGAAGACAGACTCCGGTAAAACTGATAATTCCAAGCGTAAGAACAATAGACAAACTTGTCTCAAGAGCGGCAGAACAGATCATGGCTGATTCCGCAAGTATAGCCTCACTACTGAATGATAGCAGTTATTTAGCGAATTTGGGATATGACAAAGCTACAATTCCTGCATTGTTCATACCTAACACTTACGAGGTATATTGGAACATGACAGCCGAAGGCTTTATAAAAAGAATGACAAGGGAAAACAAAAACTTCTGGAACACTGAACGTACAGCTAAAGCCAAAGCATTGAATATGACTGCCACAGAAGTATGCACACTGGCATCAATAGTGGATGAAGAGACTGCAAATAATGCCGAAAAGCCCCTCGTGGCAGGACTGTATATAAACAGGCTGAAACGAGGAATGCTCCTTCAGGCTGACCCTACAGTGAAATTCAGCCTTCAGGACTTCGGACTTAGAAGAATACTGTTCAAACATCTCGAAACTGACAGTCCGTATAATACATATAAGTATCAAGGACTGCCTCCCGGACCAATCAGAATCGCATCTGTAGCCGGAATAAACAGTGTTTTGAATTATTCCAGGCATAACTATATATATATGTGCGCAAAAGAGGACTTCTCAGGCACTCACAATTTCGCATCTACGCTAAGCGAGCACAACAGAAACGCAAGGAGGTATCAGCAGGCTTTGAACAGAAGAAACATAAAATAGCCTTAATTTATTTTACAGACTTCCAGAACTTGATGAAATCAGAATACTGACCATAACATACCAATCCGTCATCTTGTTCCAAAGTATAATCTTCAGGGAAGGTCATTGTAGAAACTTTTTCTATTTTTGAAATTCCAAGCATGTTTGATTTATGTTTTCCCATTATTATGGATATGATACGGATACCGAACTCCTGCTCTATGCTCAACTCGTTTATCTTATACCCTATCAGTTTGGCAGGTACAGAGAATTTAAACACATAATTGTTATCATCTATAGAAAAATGCTCAACTTCGGCATTAAGTTCCATAAGCTGGACAAACAGTCTGGCGGCATCTTTCTCCGGAGTCAGTATTCTGTCAAGTGAAAAAGCATCAAGAACAGCCTTATGCACTTCATCTACTGCACGGGCATATACATGTTTTACATTATGTTTCTTCAATAATGATACAATCCTTACAGAAGCACCGAAATTCTCGCCTATGGCTACGACGACTATGTCCACACTGTTAAGAGGAAGAACAGACAGTGCCATCTCATCTGTTACATCAAGAACATACGTTGTGGCAACCTTGTCCTTATAACGTTCTGCCTGAAGTTCCTCAGAATCAACACCGACAACTTCATGACCGAGAGCTGTAAGTTCCTCTGCCAATACTCCTCCGTAATTGCCTAAACCTATAATAAGATATTTCATATCGATTTTATTTTATTGATTAATCAGTTTATTATTATATTGTCGCTTGGATATTTGTAATTTTTCTTTTTCTCCTGCCTTATCAGTCCGCTTACTAATGTAAAGGCTCCTACACGGCCTACAAACATCAGTACTATTATCAAAAGTTTGCCGGCATTACTCAAAGTCGGTGTAAAATCAAGACTTGAACCTACTGTACTCAAAGCAGAAACGCATTCAAAAACCAATGTCATGACAGAAGCCTGTGGCTCTATAATTGTCATCAGAAATATTGCAATGAAAACAATTAGTAAGTAAAGAGTCAATGCGGCATTGGAACGTTTTACCGAGTCGGTTGAAATCTCGCGATGCAAAATATAGGTTCTTTCAACACCTCTCAACACGGCAAAAAGGTTTATCAGAATCACTGCAAAAACATTAATTTTAACACCACCCGCCGTTGACTGTGTTCCGCCACCTATCATCATAAGAATAATCATAAGAAGTAATGTTTGTGTAGAAAGTGTGGTCAGACCAACACTGGCAAATCCGGCTGTTCTGGGGCATACGGAGTTGAAAAAAGCATGAACAACCTTGTCTGCCGTATCCATGCCATAGAAAGCATTATTCCATTCAAAAAGCAGAATTACAAGAGTTCCTATAAGCAAAAGTCCTCCTGTCATAAACAAAACAATCTTAGTATTAAGATTATACAGATGAATTTGCTTGACAAACCTGCGGCGGCGGAAAAATATCTTAGCCCACATATACCGCAGATAATAAAAAATGGTGTCTTTTATATTTACCAATATCGGAAAACCTATTCCTCCAAATACAATAAGCAGGGATAATACTATATAAAGAAAATTATGATTATGCATCACAATATCGTTACCCATTCCTCCGGGAAGCGTGGAGAAACCTGCATTGCAGAAAGCTGATATTGAGTGAAACGCAGCAAAATACAGCTCCTCATAAAATGTCATACCAAGAGTACCATGTATGTCGAGCCAAATCAGAAACATACCTATACCTTCTATGGCAAGAGTAAATCCCAATATATATAATAATGTGGACAACAAGGAATTCAATGAATTTGTACTTATCATATCGCCTACCGCCAATTGATTGTAAAGCGAAGTATTACCCATAAAGAACATGGCAAAAAAGCTCGTTATCGTCATCACTCCCAAACCACCAATCTGTATGAGAAGCATTATTATTATCTGCCCTTCCATAGTAAATGTGGAAGGCACATCTACCGACACAAGTCCTGTAACACACGTTGCGCTGGTGGAAATAAACAATGCATCAATCCATGAAATGCCATTGTATGTGGCTCGTGGAAGCATCAATAGTCCGGCTCCAACAAGTATGATGATGAAAAAACTTGACGCAAGAATTAGTGAAGGATTTGTTTTCCGTCCCAACAGACGTACGAAGAAGCCCGAAAGCAAGGTAAAGGACATTAAGAGAAGAATAGCTCCCTTATAATAACTGCTATGAAAGAATATCAAAATCCAGTAAGCGGCATTCCCCGGTTCGGGAAGATGAAAGACAACAGGCAACAGAGTAAGGTAAAGACCTATATCGAGTAGCCACGTCCACACTGTGAACTTACTTCCATCATCGTTCGAAAAAAGATGACTCAGAGTTGTATTTACAAGAAATATTATCCAAACTGACTTTGACACGGAGTGTAGTATCGAATGTACTTCCTCTGTAACAGTGAAACCATAACGATATACAATAGAAGCAATGAATGTAACGGCAGCAAAACAAGCAAACCACGAAAACCAGCCAACCAACTGATAAATACGTGGCAATACCAGTTTCTTTCTATATAATATTAAACGTTCCCAATTATCCATATTCTTTTTAACTTTAAAAAGATACATTGCAAACATACGAAAAAAAAACGGTGAAACAGCTAATGCCATACAAAAAGTTGATTTCATTAATAAAATAGCACAAAACGCCATCATTAAATAAGGTTTTACTTACATAATTCTATTCATATTTTAGTTTTAATATCAAATATTCGAGTATTTCTTTGTTAAATAAACTTTTTTATCTATTTTTGAGCAAAACTTTAAAATAAACAGCCATGAGCGATAAACAGAAAAGATTTTTCCTTAAGGAAAACGAGATACCTACACATTGGTATAATATCCAGGCGGACATGAAGAACAAACCAATGCCGCCACTGAATCCTGCTACAAAAGAACCGTTGAAAGCAGAAGACCTATATCCTATCTTTGCTAAGGAATTATGTCATCAGGAACTGAACCAGACTGACGCGTGGATAGAGATTCCTGAAGAAGTAAGAGAAATGTATAAATACTATAGAAGTACTCCGCTGGTTAGAGCATACGGTCTGGAGAAAGCTTTGGGAACACCGGCACATATCTACTTCAAAAATGAGAGTGTAAGCCCTATCGGTTCTCACAAGTTGAACTCCGCACTTGCACAGGCTTACTACTGCAAACAGGAAGGTGTGACAAACATCACTACCGAAACCGGAGCCGGACAATGGGGAGCAGCACTATCATACGCGGCACGCGTGTTCGGACTTGAAGCCGCTGTATATCAGGTAAAAATCAGCTACGAGCAGAAACCATACAGACGAAGCATTATGCAGACATTCGGGGCGCAGGTTACTCCTTCACCTTCTATGTCAACACGCGCGGGAAAAGATATTCTGACAAAATATCCTAATCATCAGGGATCGCTTGGTACTGCTATTTCAGAAGCAATAGAACTGGCAAGAACAACTCCTAACTGCAAATACACTCTTGGCTCTGTGTTAAGCCACGTGACACTACATCAGACAATCATAGGTCTGGAGGCTGAAAAGCAGATGGAAATGGCAGGCGAATACCCTGATATCATAATAGGATGCTTCGGAGGTGGATCAAACTTCGGTGGTATCAGTTTCCCATTTATGCGCCACACTATCCTGGAAGGCAAAAAGACAAGATATATAGCAGCTGAACCTGCATCATGCCCTAAGCTGACAAGAGGTAAATTCGAATACGATTTTGGAGACGAAGCAGGATACACTCCTCTCCTGCCAATGTACACTTTGGGACATAACTTCGCGCCGGCCAATATTCATGCCGGCGGTTTGAGATACCATGGTGCGGGAGTCATCGTATCACAGCTTCTGAAAGACGGATTAATGGAAGCGGTAGATGTGAAACAACTCGACACATTTGACGCAGGAATACTTTTTGCTAAGGCTGAAGGCATTATTCCTGCTCCGGAATCATGTCATGCCATAGCAGCAGCAATCAATGAAGCCAAGAAATGTATTGAAACAGGCGAAGAGAAAGTAATTCTGTTCAATCTGTCAGGACATGGACTTATAGACATGAGTGCATACGACCAATACTTGTCCGGTAATCTTACAAACTACGAACTTAGCGAGGAAGAAATAGAAAAAAATCTGGAGGAAGTGAAAAAAATTGGAGTAGAATAAGTAACAATCCTTTAAGAAAGAATATATAATATAACATTCTTATAATAAGGTTATTAATAAATAAAGTCTGATATTATCTTCTGTTTTTATTAATGAAGAAATATCAGACTTTATTCATTTTAAGTCAGTTTTTACCACGAAAAATTTGCATATTTAAAATATATTCGTACCTTTGCACCCGCAATCGGAAATCAATACCGATGCAATAGAAATCCGGACATTCCGGAACATAAGGATGGCCCGTTCGTCTATCGGTTAGGACGCAAGATTTTCATTCTTGAAAGGGGGGTTCGATTCCCCCACGG
>CALUIE010000076.1 GCA_944320605.1 uncultured Phocaeicola sp.
GACTTCTCAGTCCGGCAATACTCCGGATTAAATGTCTGGTTGTTACAATAAGTACATCCCCCATATCCCTTGCTACCATCACGGTTAGGACATGTAAAGCCTGCGTTGACTGAAATTTTCTGAACTTTAAACGGAAAGTGTTTTGCCAGAAAACATCCGAAATCATTATATCTTATTTTATTATCCATCTGACTAAAAATACGCAGCAAAGATAATATTTTTCCGCCGAAACGACAATAAATGAAAAAACAGATTTTTACATGTCATTTAAAGGGGTATAACATACAAAAAAAGTATTCCGCGCATTAAGTGGAGAAGTAAGATGGAATATCTGCTATTCTTTAAAGAGTAAAATATTGTAGCTATTCCTGAGAATACAAAAGTTATCTTAGTTCTTATTTTGCTCAAACAAAAATGAATCGAAAGCATTTCCTGCCTGAATTCCTATTCCCAAAGTTCTATTGTCATCACTACTATTCGAGAGAATCGAAACAGTCATGGTGTTTCCATCATCTATTTTTATAGAATACCACTCTCTTTCAATTTTTTTATCTTCATAACTTATTGGAAGAGACTCACCGCTTTCAGACAAGGCATTAATCCAAAAACTTTTATAATTCGTACATTTAATGACATAAACACCACCCTCATTGGGTACTTCTATCTTGTTTTTATTGATATTTGATACATTGGTTTCCCATTTCATCGGGTCCCAATCTCCATCTTTTTCCTGACTTTCACATGCTACAAATATCGCTGCAAAGATCATTAATAAAAAAATTTTGAATAAATTTCCTGTTTTCATACTGTTGGTGGAATTAAATTGATAAAAGATTTATGTATAAAAAGTTATGCATACTTTTAATAGGCAAATATCATAGGCACAAACTATATGCAATATTCGCAAATGCTATGAACATATGCAAGCAAGTAGCCATAAATTTTGCCAATGAATCAGGGAATGTACCTAGAAAAGGAGTAGTTCCCAGATTCTCAGACCTTCAAATAATGGCATTTGAAAATCCACAACTAAACAATAATAAAGGTATGATTTACATTTTGACATTTTGCTTTTCTACCCTTCCAAGATTTAAATATTCTGAAGAAAGATATTATCCATCAATAAAAATTGAAGCCACGGAGACACGGCATAAAACAAAATAACACATTATAAAAGACAATACATTCAATAATATAGAAATACCGCTCTTTATCCTAACAAAGAAAACACATAATACAATATATCTCTATCATTTTACTATAATAGAATATACATAAAAAGCCGTGAATTCAGCTTAAAATCCGGACTAAAAGATGCTCCAATAAAAATGTCTTGACATTTTATATGAAACATCTAAGCGTTTTCAGTCAAACAACAGGAAAAAAAATTCTTTCTTCATGAAAAAAGAATCTTTTTAGAACGGAAGCAAATGTTAAAATTTTTGCAGCATTTCACACATAAATAAAATATAGTTTAGAAAAAGCAAAACAAAGGCAAACAGAGATTAACAATTATCATATAGAAGAACATTTTTTACAAACCGCAATGTTACATAATAAAAAGAATTAATAACATTAAGTAATACAAAACAGTTTTTTCCTTTCAATATAACACAGAAGAAACATTAATAATTTCCCATAATTACCTTCTATGGATAACAACCATTTTATATTAACGTATTTTTCCTTTAATTCCCATTGCAGACAATACAGCATTAAGAATGATTAAGTAATTATACTTTAAATTTTGACATATTAAATATATTGGTTATTTTTGCAGAGCATTGGGATATCCAATGTAGTTTATTTGACATATCGTAGCTCAATCGCCTCTGAATCACCACCTCGGAAATGAACGAGCTATATAACACACGTTGAGGAGTCCGTATAAGACGCAGACTTCTCGCTTAGTGTGTTATGGCTTGTGGTGAGCCAAGAGGCGTAGGCGGTTGTCTGCGTTTTTCTTTTGGTTAAACGTATGACATTGCTTTAGATTGGATTTATTGCAATAAATATATGTTTAACTAAAAGATTTGTAAAATGAAAAAGTTATTTCTGTTAGGGATTATTATCCCATTTCTAAACACGTCATGCTGTTCTATTTTTACGAGTGCAAGACAAACTGTTACATTTGTTGGGAAAGAAGGTACAAGAATCTACGACAATGGCATGAAAATAGCTACCATAGGAGATAGCGGTGAAACAAGTGTACGCATTCGTAAAAAAATATCATCAAAAGAACTTATTGCTAAAAAAGAAGGATATAGACCAACACCATTAAGATTAGAGTCAACCTTTAACCCCGTGGCTTGTATAAACCTACTGAATGTATTAGCATGGGGAATTGACTTAGGCACTCAAAAGGCTTTCAAATGGGAAAATACTTATTTTGAAATAGAAATGGAGGAAGATAAATGAAAAAGTTATTTGGATTTATGCTGGTTGCAACCATTGCTTTATCTTTTTACTCTTGCTCTAATAGCGATAAAGAAGTTTTTGATTATCCAATGAAAACCCTTTATGGTAAATGGGAAGGCACTGGAATATACTACAATGATGAATGGATTGATCTATCTAATTGGATGTATAAAAATCTTTGCTTCTCTATAAGTTTTAATGAAGATGGCACTTATTATGGTGAAGGATTCTTTGGAACCGGATATGGAACATATAAAACTGAAGGAAAAAACATAATTACCTATGTAGATGGAGAAAAATATCTCACATATTATGTAAAATCCTTATCAAATGATAAAGCTGAAATTACCATGTATGATAACAGTGGTGACAGCATGAATTTGAGAGTAAAAAAAGTAAAATAGTCTTTTTTACTCATTATGGAACAAATGCAGTTATATACTATTTGCTTTGACAGAATAGTATATAACTGTCTATAATTATTACATTTCTGATTTCACACCTAAATCACAGAACTAGAACCAGATCAAACTCATAAATATATTAAAGCTCTTTCTTTATCTTCTCAATCATCGAAGCATACTCTTCGTCAGATAAATATACTTCCTTAGGATTCATACGAAACACACCACCGAAATCAGGAGCGTCAACATACTTAGGAACAAGATGGAAGTGTAAATGCTCCAAGGTATCGGAATATGCACCGTAATTAATCTTGGCAGGACTGAACACTTTCTGCATTGCCCGTGTAACACGTGCCACATCTGCCATGAAAGCGTTTCTTTCTTCATCACTTAAAAGATTAAGATCATCAACATGTCCGTTGTAAGCTACCAGGCAACGTCCTCTGTAAGTCTGTTCTTTGAATAGGAACACACGCGAAACACTTAGTTTCGCTATTTCAATCATTAAACTGTGCAATGTATCGTTATTTTGACAATACAAGCACTCCATTGGATTACTTTTCATTTTTCATCGTATTTAAAAATAAACATACAAAAATACATTTTTTCAATATATATCAAATATGCAAAAGCAAAATTTAAAACTGTTTGAAAACCTTTTGCAAAAGGTTTTCAAACTTTAAGATTTACTATATCACCCAACATAAAATTGCCGAAACAACAAAATAAACATACAAAATGATAAAAAAATTTTCATATATCGAAGTAATATACTATATTTGTCATAGAAAACAAGTAGCATAGATGACAGAAGAGGACAAAAATCTACTAAACAGTTTCGAAGGAAAGCTAAGGCACGTCCTTTTTTTATATGATGAAGAGAAAAAAGAAAATGCCATTTTAAAGCAATCTATAGCCGACAAAGATTCTGAAATTCAGGCTCTGTTGAGTAAGATTAAAGAACTTGAAACCAGATATGCGAACCTGAAAATGGCCCGTATGATAAGTGTCAATGATGATGAAATCAGAGACACGAAACAAAGACTTACGAGGTTAGTGCGTGAAGTCGATAAATGTATTGCTTTGCTGAACAAATAGAGAAAAGAAAAGGCAGTGAAACAAATAATATATGGACGACAAACTGAAAATACACTTACAGATTGACAGAGAACGGTATCCTTTGGTGATTAATCGTGAAGAAGAAATTTATTACCGTGACGCTGCCAAGATGATTGACAATAAACTAAACAAATACCGCGGTCTATATCCGGATTTCGGAACCATGAAACACTGGACTATGGTGGCACTGGAACTGGCATACGAAAATGCAAAAATTAAAGATTCAGTAGATACATCACCATACACAGAAAAAATAAAGCAACTGGAAGAACTGTTGGATGGTTACATTGAGGATAATAAACAAAAGTAGTTGTTTAGGAAACAAGTAAGAAAATTCACGCACAAGTTTATAGGAGCAATCTTGAACTTGTGCGTTTTTATTTATATTTTAAACTTAAATTATAGATGTTGACAACAGTAATACTAACAGTTGTAGCCTTCCTGGTAGGAGGAGCTCTTTCATATAGCTTTTTCAGATACGGTCTGAAATCGAAATATGAGAATATCATTAAAGAGGCAGAGACAGAAGCCGAAGTAATCAAAAAAAACAAACTCCTGGAAGTTAAGGAGAAGTTCCTGAACAAAAAAGCCGACCTTGAAAAAGAGGTGGCAGCCCGCAACCAAAAAATTCAGCAGGCTGAAAACAAGCTGAAACAGCGCGAAATGGTAATAAACCAGAAAAATGAAGAACTTCAGCGTAAACGTAACGAAACAGAGGCTATCAAGGAAAATCTTGATGCGCAGCTTGTAATTATCGAGAAGAAAAAAGAAGAACTTGACCATCTGCAGTCTCAGGAGCGCGAAAAACTTGAGGCTATATCAGGACTTTCTGCCGAAGATGCAAAAGAAAGATTGATTGAATCTCTTAAAGATGAAGCAAAAACACAAGCGCAGTCTTACATTAACGACATCATGGACGATGCGAAACTTACAGCTAATCGTGAGGCAAAGCGCATAGTAATACAGTCTATCCAAAGAGTGGCTACTGAAACTGCCATCGAAAATTCAGTAACTGTATTCCATATCGAATCAGACGAAATAAAAGGTCGTATCATCGGACGTGAGGGACGTAATATTCGTGCCCTTGAAGCTGCTACCGGAGTGGAAATAGTAGTGGACGATACCCCTGAAGCTATCGTACTTTCTGCTTTCGACCCTGTTCGCCGCGAAATCGCTCGTCTTGCACTTCATCAGCTGGTTACTGACGGACGCATCCACCCGGCACGTATCGAAGAAGTTGTTGCCAAGGTACGTAAGCAGGTAGAAGAAGAAATCATCGAAACAGGTAAACGTACTACAATCGACCTTGGTATCCACGGTTTGCATCCGGAACTTATCCGTATCATAGGTAAGATGAAATACCGTTCATCATACGGACAGAACTTGCTGCAGCACGCACGTGAAACCGCAAACCTTTGTGCTGTGATGGCTTCAGAACTTGGATTGAATCCTAAGAAAGCTAAACGTGCCGGATTGCTTCACGATATAGGTAAAGTGCCTGATGAAGAACCTGAATTGCCACACGCATTGCTTGGTATGAAACTGGCTGAGAAATACAAGGAAAAACCTGATATCTGTAACGCCATCGGTGCCCACCACGATGAAGTGGAAATGAACAGCTTACTGGCTCCTATAGTACAGGTATGCGATGCTATCTCCGGTGCGCGTCCTGGTGCACGCCGCGAAATTGTCGAAGCCTATATTAAACGTCTGAACGACCTTGAGCAGCTTGCGATGTCTTATCCTGGTGTTACCAAGACTTACGCTATCCAGGCAGGTCGTGAATTGCGCGTGATAGTAGGTGCGGACAAGATTGACGACAAACAGACAGAAAGCCTGTCAACAGAAATTGCCAAGAAAATACAGGACGAAATGACCTATCCGGGTCAAGTAAAGATTACAGTGATAAGGGAAACACGCGCTGTAAGTTTTGCAAAATAATTGATAAAAATACTACTTTCTTAAGAGGCTGTCTCAAATAAACTTTGAGATGGCCTTTTTTGTATCTTCAAAAAATCGGGCAAGTCCTAACTTCGCTCAGCCAGAACTTGCCCGTCTCCCTTATTTTTTGTATCTTAAGGTATCAAGTCAAGATATCCCAAAAATAATGTTTAAAAGTTATACCTCCAACGATAATCTGCTTTTACCTCCGTGGTGCAGACAGGAAAATGAAAGCGAAGGTAAGACGTGTAAGGAAGTCATGGCCTGAACAACTCAGGAAATATGAAAGATACTTGACGGACGCAACAGCTACTCAAAGACAGACAATGACGCTACTTTCATGCGCATGAAACGGAAGCGAGGAAAACTACCTGTATGCCTTCAGACATGACATTGAAACTTTTATAAAGTACAATTATTTTCATAAGGAACAGAAGAGGCACTTCAGAAACGACCCTTTTCTGTCTGTCAACTTTTATTATAATGAGGAAACCGACGGCATGTATTGTCCGATGGGACATAGCATGGAAAGACTCTCCGATGCAAGGCGGATGACAGACAACGGTTTTGTGCAAACCATATCAAGATACAAGTCACGTAACTGCAAGGGTTGCCCGATAAGATGCCGGTGTCACAGAAGCCGCTCGGAAAGAATCGTACAGGTAAACCACCGTCTGAGGAAAATCAAGGAAAGGGAACGTGAAAAGCTACTCTCTGATGAAGGTCTGAGATATCGCAGTCAGCGACCGCAGGATGTAGAAGCCATATTTGGAAACTTCAAGAACAATAAGCACTTCAAGAGGTTTCATCTTCGTGGGCTTAAGAAGGTTGAAATTAAGTTCGGCCTGCTGGCCATTGCGCATAATCTTGCAAAAGTAGCCTCTTATGAGGCTTATGGTAACGAAAATACAGTTTGAAAGGATAAAATATTCAAAAACAAGCTTGTAAACTCCTATTTTTGAAAAAATACAAATGACTTCAATCTGAAATGAAACAACAGAGGCCATCTCAAATTTATTTTGAGACAGCCCCTTCCTTTTTTATATTAATCTATAATATCAAAACCACAATATGGAACTAATGCCTTAGGAATCCTAATGCCATCTGGCGTTTGATTGTTTTCCAATAAAGCCGCAACAATTCTCGGCAAAGCCAATGCAGATCCATTCAATGTGTGACAGAGTTCTGTCTTTTTATCAGAATTCCTATATCTACACTTCAAACGGTTTGCTTGATATGTATCAAAGTTTGAAACAGAACTTACTTCCAACCATCTTTGCTGCGCTTCAGAATAAACCTCAAAATCATAACATATAGCAGCTGTAAAACTCATATCACCGCCACATAAACGTAATATTCTATATGGTAATTCCAATTTCTGCAACAAGCCTTCTACATGATCCAACATTTCTTGATGTGATTGCTTGGAATGCTCCGGTTTATCTATCCTTACAAGTTCAACTTTTGAAAACTCATGCAGACGATTCAAACCACGTACATCCTTTCCGTATGATCCGGCTTCACGACGAAAACATTGAGTATATGCACAATTCTTAATAGGCAATTGCTTTTCATCAAGTATAACATCACGATAAATATTGGTAACAGGAACCTCAGCAGTTGGAATCAAATATAAATCATCCAAATTGCAATGATACATCTGGCCTTCCTTATCAGGAAGTTGTCCAGTACCATATCCGGAAGCAGCATTTACTACTGTTGGTGGCATTATTTCTTCATATCCTGAAGCACGTGCCTCATCAAGAAAGAAATTAATTAAAGCTCTTTGTAAACGAGCTCCCTTGCCTTTATAAACAGGGAAACCTGCACCAGTAATCTTTACTCCCAAATCAAAATCTATTAAATCATATTTTTTTGCAAGTTCCCAATGAGGCAAAGCATTCTTTGGTAATTCTGTTTCCATTCCACCATGTTTAACCACAACATTATCATCAGCACATGTACCTTCCGGAACTTCATCGTATGGAACATTAGGAATTGTATATAATATCTCTTGCATATCTTCGGAAGCCTTATCCATTTCTGCTTGCAATGATTTGCTGGCTTCCTTAAACTCTGCAACTTTTTGTTTAGCTGCTTCAGCTTCTTCTTTTTTACCTTCTTTCATAAGCATACCAATGCTTTTTGAAAGAGAGTTAACTTCTGCAAGATTTTTATCTAATTGGTTTTGAGCATTACGTCTTCTGTCATTACATTCCAATACTTTTGCTATAGCTTCTTTAGCTTTGGCAAAATGTTTTTTTTCAAGTCCACGAATAACCTTGTCGGTATCTTCTGTAATTTGTTTAATAGTAAGCATATTCTTCTACTTTTATAAACGTTCAAAATAATAAAGTCATGCAAAGATATACTTTTTTTATCAATTAATCAGATTGGCAATACTTTTTAATCAGAAAACTGGTAAAGTATATACTAATCCCAATGAAATACGCTGAAAATTATAACTTTCAGCACCATATATTCTTGCCTTTTCTGTCAGATAAATATTTTTATGAAGTAAATGTAAATACACAATCAGTTCACTATCTTCCATAGGATAATATTCTGCACATAACTGCACATTCCATGTTCTTCTATAATTTCCAGACTTGAAAATATCAGACTCCTTATAAATATTTCCCAGTTCGTATGCCCCTTTTACATATAAATTCCAATGCGGTGATACCCTATAATCAATATTAGCTATTGTAGTAAAATATTCTACATTTTTCGCTGTAACTATTCCATCATTTTTTAAATCATATACCGAAGTTACAAGCCCTTTTGTATCTAAACCTTCACGGGAATACATAAAATCAATGTATCCTAAGAATGGCTTTTTATCCCAGACATTTCCACATGTAAAATAAAATATATTTTTCCCTTTAGCCAATTGGCCGTATGACAAAGAATACCTTAACTGCATAGCACGATCTACAAAATACCCATCCCAGTTAACAGTTCCAAGCATAGGAATTTTTGAATCCTCAACTCCATCTGGCAACGGATACATAAATTGATCGCTAATAGTAGAGTTTCTATTATTAGTTATCTGAAAATTTAACATCTGATTTTCATTAATACTATATGCCATATTTACCCCCACCTGATAAGCCGGTATAGTATTATTGAAATCAGAATAATGTCTTACTTTTATGGCATTAACCCAACATTCATAGCCGCTGAATTGTACCGGCTGTTTTCCTGCTGTCAAATGCCATCTTCTACCCATCTGCCAACCAAGCATAGCCAGTTCGACAGAGCCCGCAAGGTTGTCCAATGGTATATTAGGATTTGTATATTTATTAAAAGATTGCCTGAAGTGATATGAAAATTTATCTCTGAAAGCACCAAGAACTTCAAGACGAACTCTGTGTACCTTAAATGCCATATCATCAAATGAGCCGTTTGTAAAAGAAGCATCAGCTGCAGAGCAAAATTGTATATTCATATTAGCCCAATCAATATCACGTTTACCATTGGTAACACGTTGAAGCATAGTCTTTTCATCAACAGGCACCAAAGATATATCCTGCGCATTAGCTTTTAAACAACTCATTCCACAAAATGTCACTAATATAGTAATACAAAATAATGGAACTTTAAACATAAAAAAAAATACAATTACAGCTTATAAACAATTCTGCTAAGAAAAAGTTCTATTTTAAAAGAAAAATTACCGAGGTATAATCAATGTTATTGCTTCAGGCATAATATTTATTTCAAAAGGATAATATTTATCAGTCCATAAACGCCCATCAATACTAATCTCAGCATTCCTTGCTCTCAGAACTTTTACAGATTTTGTTCTATAAGGTTTTACTATCTTATGATTCAATAATCTTCCTTTCTGTAGCATCCACAATCCTGAAATAAGTTCTCTCAATTGAGGACGATATATCACAGATACATCAAGCCAACCGTTATAAGGAACAGCACTTGGAGTCAGACCATACCCCCTGCAACTACCAATACCTACAGCCATGATTCTTCCTCTAATATGCTCATTATTAAGTTTGATATGCATTCTATGTAATTTACGTTCAAAAGCTACAAGCACCAATGACGATAAATAAGAAATAAACGGTATTCCCCAAAACCTCTTTGTTTCATTGGTTATCATCACAATTTTTGCCCCCAGTCCCATATATACAGCATTAAGGAAATATCGTTCATTATGTTTATCACCATTATAATAGCTAAAGACTCCAATATCAACCTTCCTAAGTCTCCTATTTATCAAAACGTCAACAGCCCCTTTGAAATCATCAGAGTCAAGTCCCCAATATTTTGCAAAATCATTTCCTATACCATTAGGAATTATACCAAAAGCAATTTCATGTTTATCTTCCACATCCGATTGCATGATACCATTAACAGCATCATTTATTGCGCCATCACCTCCTACTACTACAATAGTCTTATATCCATTGTTAGCCAAAGTTCTGGCAAGTCTTTCAACAGAACCAAATCCTTCAGACTGTACATAATCATATTTCACATTCTGATTATCCATGTACTCGCGAATTTTTGCCCATCTTTTTTGCGCCTTTCTACTTCCTGCCTTAGGATTATATATAATACCCCATCTGTTAGGTTCTACTGCCATAATACTAAAATTTTGATTACACTACAATCGAATATTATTTTCTTAGCTGTTAATATCCGTTTTATTAATAAGATTCAATATAGCTTCTACCTTATGTTCCAAACTCCATTCAGCGTTTATCCAGTTAATAAAAAATCCTCTTCGTTCCATTCCTCTAAACCAAGTCATCTGTCGTTTGGCAAACTGATGAATAGCAATTTCAAGTTGAGAACACATGTCCTCATAATTTAACTTACCTGTCACATATAAAGTCAAATATTTATACTCTAATCCATAATATATTAGATCTTCCGGCGATATCCCGGACCTTATTAAATTTTTAACTTCATCTACCATTCCTTCATCAAGTCTTTGACGAAGCCGTTTCGAGATTTTTTCACGTCTTAACTCCCTATCTATGTCAACACCTATTATAATGCTTTTATAATTAGGAAAAGGTCTTTCATCAACTTTGTTATGCAGATAATACTCCTCTATCTCTATCGCCCTTATAGCACGCTTTGCTGTATCTACATCAGTAGAATTATGTAATTTCTTATATTTAGAAAGAATTTCCGTTAATTCCTCAAGAGATTTACATGACAAATCCTCTCGCAATTCTTTGTTTTCAGGTACAGGAACAAGTCTGTATCCTTTTAACACAGATTCTATATACATACCGGTTCCTCCACATAAAATGACTTCTTTGTTCCTCGATTTTATGTTTTTATATGCATCAAGAAAATCTCTTTGAAATTCAAACACATTATATTTATAACCCGGATCAACAATATCTATTAAATGATATGGAACACGATAACCGTCAACTACATAATCCTTAAGATCCTTTCCGGTTCCTAAATCCATTCCACGATACACCTGTCTGCTATCTCCACTTATTATTTCGGCATCAATAATCTTTGCCAAAGAAGCAGCTAAAACAGTTTTACCTGAGGCCGTTGGCCCCAATATGGTTATAAAATCATATCCCATAAAAATATTCGGTCTAACGTATAACTATTATAATTACAAAGATAGTTTTTTTTAGTAAATATCAGTACAACAGGATTAAATGATTTATTAATATGCTAAATAAATTATATTTTTTATAAAACAAAAGCCGCCTTGAAAATCAAGACGGCTTTAAATATATGGTTTTGTTACTGATTAGCAGTTTACAGAAGCCATGTGAGCGATCAAATCCAATACT
>CALUIE010000077.1 GCA_944320605.1 uncultured Phocaeicola sp.
ATGCTCTTGTATCCGGCTGTAGGGATATTGTGACGCTGCATGAATCCTTTGGCAAATTCCTTGCTTCCTTCAAGCACAGCACCTGCCTTAGAAGGACCGATAACAGGTACTGACTTCAATGCCTCGTCGTCGCGGAAAAAGTCATATACACCCTTTACCAATGGATCTTCCGGACCTACTACCACCATATCGACTTTGTTTTCAAGAACAAACTGTTTGATGGCATTAAAGTCGTCAGCCTTGATGGCTACGTTTTCACCAACTTCGCGTGTTCCGGCATTTCCCGGAGCGATGTACAATTTCTCAATTTTTGAGCTTTGTGCAATTTTCCATGCCAGTGCATGTTCGCGGCCGCCTGAGCCAAGTAGTAAGAGTTTCATATTATATTTTGGTTTTTAGTTTTTTATTTTAAAAAGTCGTCAAAGTATCTCGAAATGTGTTCATGCAGATGAACTCTTTCTGTTCCAATCATGTTATGTCCTGATTCAGGATAAACGAAGAAGTCAGGATGTGTTCCTGCATCAATGCATGAACGCAGGAAAGTATAGCTGTGCTGAGGAACGCATGTCGGGTCTTCGCCGCCGATTATAATCATCAGTCGTCCTTTCAGGTTTCCTGCTTTCAGGTTCAGATTAGAATTCTTGTATCCTTCCGGGTTTGTTTCCGGTGTGTCCATGTATCTTTCGCCGTACATCACCTCGTAGTATTTCCAGTCGATAACCGGACCTCCGGCTACACCAACCTTGAATATCTCAGGATAAGTAAGCATAAGGTTTGTAGTCATGAACCCTCCGAAGCTCCATCCGTGTACCCCTATCCTATTGGCATCAACGTATGGAAGTGACTGCAGCATCTTTGCTCCTTCCACCTGGTCTTTCATCTCTTCCACACCAAGCTGACGGAAAGTGCAGTTCTCGAATTCCCGTCCGCGGTTGTCGCTGCCACGGCTGTCAACTGTAAGCATTACATATCCTTTCTGTGCCATGTACAAGTCCCATCCGCGAGCATCGTAGAAACGTGTGTTGTGTATCATCTGTGCGTGAGGACCACCATAAACGTAGATTATAGCAGGATATTTCTTGTTAGGGTCGAAGTTTACCGGCTTGATAAGTCTGTAGTAAAGGTCAGTCTTGCCGTCTGCAGCCTTGATTGTTCCAAGAGTTATCTCAGGCATATTGAACTTCTCAGGCATAGGGTCGCTTGAAGTGAAGATAGTAACACCATTCTTGCCGTTTGTAGGCAATATGCTTGTTTCGCCTGCTACACTGAACGAAGTCATGTTGTCGATGATATAAGTACCTCCGGCAGAGAGTTGCGCTCTATGGTTACCGTCTTCTTTGCCAATCAGAGTACGCTTGCCGCTCTTTATGTTGAGGCTATAGACATTTGTCTGCAAAGGTGAAACCTCGGTAGATGCGATAATGATTTCCTTCTTCGCTTCGTTGAAACCGAGGATATCCTGTACTAACCAGTTACCTTTGGTGAGTTGTTTTACCTCTACATATTCTTTGTATTTGTTCATACCTTCTATCAGTTCCAATGTGACAGGTCTAGGTTTCTTAGTATCGAACAGATACAGATGGTTGAATCCGTCTCTCTGGCTCTGGTAGATAAATTTTGTTTCATCCCAAGGCAGGAATGTCAGAGGATGCTGAGGTTCAACATATTTAGGATGAGATTCTTCGTACAGTACACCGATTTTCTTACCTGTTTCGGCATCGTACTTAACGAGCTGTGCGTAGTTCTGGTCGCGGTTCAACTCTATTACATAGATGTTTTTCTCGTTCGGAGCCCAAGATATGTTAGTAAAATATCTGTCAGTAGGATCTCCTGCATCCAGATATATGGTTTTTCCGTTTTCCGGATTATATACTCCTACAGTAACCTTATGGCTTGTCATTCCTGCCATAGGATATTTGTCAGGCTCGAGAGTCGCTATGCGTGTAGTGGTGTTCACCTGCGGATAGTCTGTCACCATACTCTGGTCCATACGGTAGAAAGCAAGATATTTTCCTTTCGGGCTCCAGAATGTACCCTTGTAGATACCGAATTCGTTACGGTGTACAGCCTGTCCGTAAACGATATCGTGAATATCGTTGCCACCACATGCAGCTTTCTCAATGTCGATGTCAGGATTAACCTGTTTGTCAACAATCTTTTCAGAGGCTATGTGCAAATTGTCGCCCACTGTATATGCTACAGTCATACTTTTCTTGCAGAAATCAATATTGGCAGCTCCCTTGTTTATTTTGATAGCAGATTTAACAGCCTTATCTTCAAAGTCATAGACTATGATGTTACCATCGTGCGAGAGAAGTATCTTCTTTTCATTTCCCCAAGGCATTGAAGCACCCATGAGTGAACGTAGCTGTTTGATGCCCTTGGTCTTTTCGTCAGCCTGTAATGTAGAGTTTATTTCTTCTAAGGTGATGATAGCCTTTTCCTTTCCGTTCTTTTTGTCGATAGAAACTATCTCTTCCACTCCAGTGCGGATACATACATCGCCCCACCATTTCAGGCCTGACATCCTTTTCGGAATGAGATTGAAATAATTGTCACCTCCCGGTATTACATCCTGTAGTGTGAACGAGGTTTTTTCCTGTGCCAGGATTCCTGTAGTAGGGATATTAAGTGCCATTATGCTCAATAGGGTTATAATTTTGTTCTTGAGAATCATGCTTTTCCTCTTACGTTATAGAATCGTTTTAAAAATATGAAACCTTGCAGGGTAAAACCTTACCCTGCAAGGATATGTATTAATCAGCGTTGTTTTCTTCTGTTAACAGCAAGTCTTCCGGCTTACGTCTGCTGTGCATATATCTTGGTGCGGGCGCAGCTTTCGGACGTCCGTCGTCTGTTGACGGGCGTGGAATACGAGGCTTACTTTCGTCACGGTATTTGAATTCATTCTTCCTTTCTCGTGTGAATTCTTTGCCGTCGCCGGCCCTTCTTCCTCTGAATGCAGGTTTTCCATCACCGTCTTTACGGTCTTTTCTGTTGCCTTTGTCGTTGCCGAAAGGTTTTCTTTCTTTGCGGTCGCTCTTGTTGAATTCAACCCTCTCTCCTCTTTTCTTTGGTCTTTCACCTCTTTCTTCGCTCTTGGCCTTGAAGTTTTTGCCTTCCTCACCGCTTCTAAACGCCTTGAACTTACCATCGAACAGCTGATATTGGCGGAACTGACATTCCAAAGCACCGTTCATCAGACGTATTTTCACACTTGGCTTAAGTCCTATCTGGTCGAAACATTCGTCACGGTAGCTCAATATCCATGCATCGTTACCGGTGAAAGCATGTTTTAGTCTCTCTCCTATCATCTTGTACAGACCAAGCAGGTCGTCCGATGAGATTCTCTCACCGTAAGGAGGGTTTGTTATGATGATGCTCTTTTCCTTAGGCTGTTCGAACTGCTGGAACGGCTGTATCTTCAGTACTATATCTCTGCTCAGACCGGCAGCCTTTACGTTGTGAGTGGCAATTTCGTTTGCCTTAGGATTGTTGTCATAACCGTATATCTTATGGTTGAATTCTTTTTCCTGCGAGTCGTCGTTATAGATTGAGTCGAGAAGTTCGCGGTCGAAATCTTTCCATTTTTCGAATCCGAATTCTTTGCGGAACACACCCGGAGCAATGTTGCGTGCTATCAGTGCAGCCTCGATAGGAATAGTACCAGAACCGCACATAGGGTCGATAAGGTCGCGCTCGCCTCTCCAACCTGTCATCAATATCATTCCGGCAGCGAGAACTTCGTTAAGCGGAGCTTCTACCTGTTCCTGACGGTAACCGCGGCGGTGAAGAGACTCGCCGGAGCTGTCGAGTGACAAAGTACACTGGTTTTCTGCAATGTGGATATTGATACCCAGATCAGGCTTGTTGATACGTACCGAAGGACGGTTTCCTGTCTTTTCGCGGAAATAGTCCACAATGGCATCTTTTACCTTGTATGCAACGAATTTTGAATGACGGAATTCTTCAGAGAATACTACAGCATCTACACTTAAGCTGCTCATATTGTCAAGATATTCATCCCATTCAATGCTTTTAACGGCATCGTAAACTTCGTCGGCCGAGTTGGCAGTAAAATGTTTGATTGGTTTAAGAATGCGGATTGCAGTACGCAGGCAAAAGTTTGCTTTGTACATCATTGCCTTGTCGCCTGTGAAAGAAACCATGCGGCGACCAATTTCGATGTTGCCGGCTCCTAATTCTGTGAGTTCTTGTGCCAATACTTCTTCCAGGCCTTGGAATGTTTTGGCGATAAGCTCGAATTCTTGATTCATGTTTGAAAAAAAATTACGTAATTTTGTTTTAGGGTACAAAATTACGTAATTTCAGTCGCTTAATCAATGTTTTGGTATTGTTTCTTGTGAATATTTCTATAAACCGGGCGATATATTTATATGTCAATAAGAAGGTAATTTAAAATATTTTTATATTCAGAACAAAATATAACATTGTCTCATGTTATCGTAAAATGTAAATCATGAAACATATAAAAGTGCTTGAATAAACCGAGGCAGATTGCCTCAAATTATAGAAAAGCTATCATAATGGCCCAACACACCACAATCGTATCAGATGCAAAACAAATAGCTGTCCATCAGAGAAAGCCAAAAGACTTAATATTTTTAGCATGATACCCCGAAGAAATCAATACAAGGTTTTTACTACACAATCATCCATCAATGAAGATAAATTTGTGGATTTTCTTGACAGGTTCTCTTTTGAAGTAAAGAAGAAAACGGGGGTTATCCTTGACAATGCTTCTGTTTATAAAATATAATTTTCTATTTAATGTATTGAGATATATTACAATGTAAATATAATTTCGTAATTTTGTTATCATATATAATGCCTTTTTCAATTTTATTTTTGGATTTCATTCATTTGCATATATTTCTAAGATTACATTTTTGTGTGAGGCATTTTCTTTTTTATTAACCGATAGACACCATGCAAACAAGGTGTGTTTTGTAATATAAAACAAAACTTATGAAACAAAAAAAACTTTTATACATGTCATTGAAAGCCTTGCGTGCCGAGTTTGAAAAATTGTTTCCAGATTTATGCCATATCGCACAAATATGTGATGATTGCCATACGTTCGTAAACGAATTTTCTACATGGTTACGTCTGTGTCATAAATCGTCTCTTACACATGAAACAGTAAAAACATGGAATTTTCTTTTACATAGCGAGGGGAAATGTGTTGAAGAGCTTTCTACAAGAACTGAAATGTACCTTTCAACAATAAGTATTCTATATGAATTTTTAAAAAAAGGCAAATATTCAGATATAAGTCCTGACGCTATAATGGACATATATTGCTTGCTAGCTGGAAATCGTGTTTCAAAAGAGGTTAATAAGCAAGGAATGATGTCCCGATGGTCTTCAGCGACAGACAAATCCGTATATGATATTTTAATGCAGAACAAACATCGTATCATATCATTGCTTGTTGACAAAATTGATAAACACTCTGGCTCTTCGCGTTATTTTTTCCTGGATGGTATGTCGCACGAAGAGAAAGAATCTCAAGTTGCTTTATGGTGGAATGATTACCGTTTTCATTTGGCGATGGCTATACGTACACCTTCGGAACTTAACATGTTTTTAGGTAATACGCTTTCTGAAGAGCAAATGTCCATATTGTCCGAAGCCAGGAAAAAGCAGATGCCGTTTTTTGTCACTCCATACTATCTTTCTTTGTTGAACGTAACAGGTCATGGATATGACGATTCTGCTTTGCGTTCATATATACTGTATTCGCGTGAGTTGGTTGATGCGTTTGGTTCGATAAAGGCATGGGAAAAAGAAGACTGTGTGGTAGCTGGCAAACCAAATGTTGCTGGATGGCTTCTGCCAGAAGGTGGCAATATACATCGGCGTTATCCAGAAGTTGCCATTTTGATACCTGATTCCATGGGACGTGCATGCGGAGGACTCTGTGCGTCATGCCAGCGTATGTATGATTTTCAGAGCAAACGATTTAATTTCGATTTGGATAACTTGAAGCCAAAAGAATCGTGGTCGCACAAGTTGCACAGATTGATGGAATATTTTGAAAACGACACGCAACTACAGGATATACTGATAACTGGTGGCGATGCATTTATGAGTCAGAACAATACGATAAGGAATATTCTAGAGGCTGTTTACCAAATGGCGAAGCGAAAGCGTAAGGCTAATTTGTCACGACCTGAAGGTTGTAAGTACGCCGAGTTACAACGAGTACGTCTTGGGACACGTATGCTTGCGTATCTACCTATGCGAATAAATGATGAACTTGTTGATATTCTTGGTGACTTCAAGAACAAATCTTTGGAGGTAGGGATAAAGCAATTCATCATTCAAACCCACTTTCAAACGCCTTTGGAGATGACGCGCGAAGCAAAAGTGGCAATAAAAAAACTATTGGGTAGCGGATGGTTGGTTACCAACCAGCTTGTTTTCAATGTAGCCGCCTCAAGGACAGGTCATACGGCGCGTTTGCGTCAAGTTTTGAACAGGGAGGGGATCATGTGTTATTATACATTCTCTGTTAAAGGTTTTAATGAAAATCGTGCGGTTTTTACACCCATCAGCCGTTCCTTGCAAGAAAAGGTTGAGGAGAAAAGGCTTGGTATCATGAACGAGGAGCAGGAAAAAAAGTTAATGGATATACTTATGACATCGAAGGACAAAGGGCGTGATGTCGGTGCTTTCATGAAAAACAACGATTTGCCTTTTTTGGCAACAGACCGTAGTGTTCTTAATTTACCAGGTATAGGAAAGAGCATGACTTTCAAACTTGCGGGTATCACGCCTGAAGGATGTAGGGTATTATGTTTTTCCCACGATAAAACTCGTTGGCACAGCCCTGTCATAAATGCGATGAAAGATATATATATTGTGGAAAACAAGTCGATTGCTGCTTATCTCAGGCAATTGGCAGATATGGGCGAACAGTTGGAAGACTATTCGTCTATATGGTATTATTGCTTTGGTGAAACTGAACCGCGTTTTGTGTTATACCAATATCCAGACACCGGACTTTCCGTTACCAATGAGATTACTAACTTAGTATATGAGTAAAAAAATAGGATTTTACAATAATTCTAATAAAGCGTCCACGTCTTCCTCGCATGTTGCCCAGCTGGTAACGAACCTTACTATTGTTTCCTTCTCTCCGCGAGGTCCCCATAGCTCAAAGCTTGCGAATTGTGAGAGCCTGTCTATTTCTGTATTCGGTAGGCAGACGAACTGCTGGTTTGTAGGCGAATCAATAACTATCTTATATCCTTTATCCTTGAAAGCCTGTTTCAGTTTCATTGCCATGCGGACAGCATGTTTTGCGATGTTCAGGTATAATCCGTCGGTGAACAGTGTCTCAAACTGGATTCCCTGCAATCTCCCTTTTGCCAGCAGTGCACCGTGCTGTTTTATCAGAGGGAAGAAATGAGGCAGACGTTTCGGATTTGCTGCTACTACAGCCTCGCCGAAAAGGGCACCTACCTTTGTTCCTCCTATGTAGAACACATCACACAGCCTTGCCACATCTTTCAGTGTTACGTCTGTTCCTTCTGCCGCCAGTCCGTAGCCTAGCCTTGCTCCGTCCATATACAGTGGAATATCCGCTTTACGGCATACACGGCTTATGCTTTCCAGTTCTTCGAGCGTGTATAGTGTTCCGTATTCTGTAGGATGAGAGATATAGACCATTCCAGGGGCAACCATGTGTTCGTAAGTTTCGTCACAGTAGAAATCGGATATATATTTCTCTATGTCCTCAGCCTTTATTTTGCCTTCATATTGAGGTAGAGTCAGAACCTTATGTCCTGTAGCTTCTATTGCTCCGGATTCGTGAACGTTTATATGTGCGCTTTCGGTAGCCAGCACACCTTCGTGGTGTCTGAGCAATGCGTCTATCACTGTAGCGTTGGTCTGTGTACCTCCAACAAGGAAATGTACGGCTGCTTCAGGTTGTCCGCAAGCTTCTCTGATAAGCTGTTTGGCTCTCTGTGTATATTGATCGGAGCCATACCCTGTGGTATGTTCAAGATTGGTCTCCATCAGTCGGCGCATCACTTCCGGGTGTGCCCCCTCCATATAGTCTGTATAAAAGTATAGCATTGTTGATTGGTTTTATAATTCGGGTGCAAATATATACATGATAAATGAATTATAATGCCGGAAATGTTTCTTTATATTCTTGTATTACAGAATATTTAAAGGCGTTTATTTTTTAATAGTTCTGATAATTTGGTGTTTATGATATGGTCAAATTGAATAAATTCCATACCTTTGCGATACTTACTTCTAATAACTTGTATATGAAAAAAACAATAATCACATCTTTGGCATGTATGCCGTTCCTTTCTTTACTTTCGGCACAGGACAAACCGAACATCATAGTATTTTTGGTTGACGACATGGGACTGATGGATACTTCCGTACCCTTTATTGTAAATAATGACGGTGAACCTGAAATGCAGCCGCTTAATGAGTGGTATAGAACTCCGAATATGGAGCGTCTTGCCGCACAAGGAGTTCGTTTCTCTACGTTTTATGCACAAAGTGTAAGCTCGCCATCGAGAACATCGATGATGACAGGGCAGAATGCGGCACGACATCACACAACAAACTGGATTAAATCCGAAAGCAATAACCGCGATACGTACGGGCCGTATGAATGGAACTGGAGGGGACTTGAACGTACAGATATGATTTATCCACTTGTACTTAGCAAGGCAGGCTATAAGACAATACATATCGGTAAGGCGCATTTCGGATGTTTCGGCAGTGAGGGTGAAGACCCTATTAAACTGGGTTTTGATGTAAATGTGGGAGGTTCATCCATAGGTGAGCCGGGAAGTTATCTTGGTGAAAACGGATATGGACATATTGCCGGTAACAGAAAAAGGGCTGTACCTGATTTGGAAAAATATCACGGTACTGATACTTTCCTTTCAGATGCGCTTACTATAGAGGCGGTTAAGGAAATACAAAAGGCTGTGGCAGAAGGAAAACCTTTCTATCTGAACATGTCGCACTATGCGGTACATACTCCGCTGGATGTCGATAAACGTTTTATAGATAATTATCCTCACACTAAGAAGGATGATGCTCGTGCTTTTGCCGCACTTGTGGAAGGTATGGACAAATCGCTTGGTGATTTGATGGACAAACTGAACGAAATGGGAATAGCCGAGAACACTATGATTATATTCCTGGGCGATAACGGCAGTAACGCTCCTCTTGGTGACGCGGCCGATTATGGTTCGTCAGCCCCGCTGAAAGGTAAGAAAGGGGCAGAATACGAGGGAGGAGTGCGTGTACCGTTCATTGCCGCATGGGCTAAACCTGACGATACAAACAAGTTCCAGAAAGAATATCCTGTCGCACGCAATTATGTACAGACGCAGATGGGTACAATTATGGATATCTACCCTACTGTGCTTTCCATTGCAGGTGTAGAGGCTCCGGAAGGTCATGTACTTGACGGAAGCGACCTGAAGAAACTTTTTGCCGGAAAGAAAGACAACAGTCGTAGGGATGATTTATTGATACATTTCCCTCACGAACACCGGGGAAACTACTTCACCACGTATAGAAAAGGTGACTGGAAACTGATTTATTATTATAATCCTGATAAAGACGGTGTCCCATCGTATAAACTGTATAATCTGGCTGATGACCCGTATGAGAAAAAGGATGTGGCATCGGAGAATAGTGATAAAGTCAGAGAACTGTGTAAATTGATGGTGAAAAGACTTGAACTTGAAGGTGCCCAGTATCCTGTGGGAAAAGATAATAAACCATTATACCCCGTTATACCATAAACTGCTGTTAACCATTTAATAATATCATTTATGAACAAATACTCAAGAACAATTTCTCTGATAGTCTTTCTATTGTTTTGCAAAGCTTTTTTAATGGCATCGGGCAATAATGGCATTACAGATATAACCATAGATCAGGGATTTCTGACTGCAGGAAAAGGCAATGCAGACCATATTCTGTTGAGAATAAACCTTAAAAGGGATTTGCTTAGGGAAGCTCCTCTCCTATCAGGTTTGAGAATTTCGCTTGACGGAACTGCCGACTGCAATGATATTTCATCACTGAAGGTTTATGCTACGCAAACTCCTTTCCTTAACGGCGATATTAAGGCTTATTCACTGCTATTGGCTGAGGCTGGTGCTTCGGCAGAAAACAGTCTCGATATTCCTTTTTCTTCGGATTTCATGCCGTTGAAGGAGGTAAACTATCTGTGGCTTACTGCAGATATTTCGTCTGAGGCAAAAGCCGGAAACAAGATTGATGTCAGGTGTGAAGGTTTGTTGTGCAAGGATGGCTCGTTCATGTCTGTAGAATCAGGAAATCCTGAAGGTTTTACATGTATATACGACAGACAGACCATGTTGTTCAATCCGTGGGACAACGGGTCTGAATTCTACAGAATTCCGGCAATGATAGTGCTTGAGAATAATTCCCAGCATAAAGGTCGCATACTCACTGTGACGGACAGACGTTTTAACAGTAATGCTGACTTACCTAATAAAATAGACCTTGTAGCTAGACATAGTGATGATAATGGGGCTTCGTGGAGCGAAACCAAGACAATAGCCGGAGATTATAATCAGGGACTGGACTATGGATATGGCGATGCTGCAATTGTAGAAACGGAAAGCGGTAAGGTGGTTTGTCTTATGGCTGCCGACCGTCAGTTCCAGCGTTCTGCTTATGACGACCGTATTAAGGTTTATCAGACATCCAGCAATGATGGTGGCGAAACATGGGAGAAACCTCACGAAATATCGGATGCTATATACGATGCTGTATATAAAGATGCTCCTTCAAAGCTTCAGGGTGTGTTTGTCACTTCCGGAAAGGGACTGTGCCTTAAACATCAGAAAAGAAAATCTGTGAATGGAAGAATTCTGTTTGTAATGGTTTGCAAGTTCACGGACGACCCTTACTGCAATTATATTGTATATTCTGATGACGAGGGAAAGACATGGAATGTGTCGAAAGAAGCAGCTTTTATTGGCGGTGATGAGGCCAAGCTGGTAGAGGAACATGATGGTACGGTCGTGATCTCTACACGCCGTAGCGGAGAACGCGGATTCAATGTTTCGCAAGATGGCGGACTTACATGGGGAAAAGGCTATACTAACAAGGATTTGTGGGGCAACAGCTGTAATGCCGATATGCTGGTATATTCCGAGGATATATATCTGCATACAATGCCAAATGCCGAAGATCGCCGGAACCTTACAATTTATGCCAGCAAGGATAAGGGAAAAACCTGGCCGTACAAATACGTGTTTAACAGCCTTCCTGGAGCATATTCCACTATAGTGAAATGTGAAGATGGCTCAATAGGTATATACTATGAGGATGGAACAATGAGTGACCATTATTCGATGAACTTTATTTCCA
>CALUIE010000078.1 GCA_944320605.1 uncultured Phocaeicola sp.
TTCCATCACACATTATTATTTATATGTGACGCTTGTACTACATTACGTCTGTTTATCTAAAATCTTTCAAAGAACTTCTTGTTTAACAACCGTATCATTTTCGATTGCGGGTGCAAAGGTACGAACTTTTTCTTTACATGCAACTTTTTATACCACTTTTTTTTCAAAAAAAATCATATGCAATATCATAAGATACTGTTAATCAATGGAAAAACAGAACATTTTCTTTGCATTAATGTTACTGAATATAAAAACATAAATAAAATATACACATTAATAATATATTATAAAAAACAAGCAGTACTGAGAATAACAAGAAGAAGAAAATTAGAAATGTTGATACTATAAATCAGATTGTTTAAAATAAAGCTAAAACCATGTATTAATAAAAGCAAGAACACACAGAAAATATTCAAACTATGTTAAGTAGAAATATGTTGCAATAATGTTGTGGAGATCTCAACACGCCCGTGTCGAGACAATTACATGATGAGAATTTATTTAAGATATACAAAATCAACTAAAAAGGAAATAGCTACAATACAAATTAAAAGATTTATGTATAAATGTAATATTTTTTAGTCAAAAGTCCGTGAATAGACTTTACTATTTTGTTATATAAGACATTATATTTACTTTTGTGTATTTTTCAGATTGATTTTATATGAAATCCAGATATTTTAATATTATTGTTTTAATCATTGTTTTCTGCATAAACAGCTTTAAAGCATATAGTCAATATGACAAACAGGACGAATATATTCCTTCCGACTCTGTTTTTGCAAAATACCTGCATGAAAGAGACATTCCTATATACAATAATAATGAAATAGAATTATTACCAAACGGAAGAGTTAAATTTGAAAGTCTGTTCGAGGCTATCAGGAAAGCCCAAAAACATATTCATTTAGAGTATTTCAATTTCAGAAGCGACTCTATCGCAAAAGAAATCTTTACACTTTTGGCAGAAAAAGCGAAAGAAGGAGTAAAAGTAAGGGCAATGTTTGATGATTTTGGAAATCTGTCGAACAACAGACCATTGCGAAAAGAACATCTGAAAATGCTGAACGACAGAGGTATAGAAATTATCAGATTCGACCCAATGAAATTTCCATACATCAACCACGCTTTCAGCAGAGACCATCAGAAAATTGTAATCATAGACGGAAAGACAGGTTATACCGGAGGTATGAACATTGCCGACTACTATATAAACGGACTACCGGAAATAGGTCCGTGGAGAGACATGCATCTATGTATAGAAGGTCCCGCTGTGAGCGGACTTCAGAAAGCATTCCTATACGTATGGAACAAAGAGACAAAACAAAACATTGGAGGCGAAACATATTTTCCATACGGTGAGGACAGTACTTACACCCCCAGACAACTCGGGAAACAGGTAGCTATAGTACAAAGAATTCCACACAAATCTCCTGATGCAGTAAGAAGAGCATACATTGAGGCGATGGATGCCGCAGAGCATCATATACGTATAGTAACCCCCTACTTCACTCCTACCAGAAGCGTAAGAAAAGCCATTTACAGAGCTTTAAAAAGAGGTGTCAAAGTGGAAATCATGATTTCCGAGAAATGTGACATTTCATTCACACCGGACGGAGGTTTTTATTATGCGAACAAGTTCAGAAAAGCCGGAGCTCATATATATTTATACAAAGGAGGATTTCATCACACCAAAGTAATGACTGTAGATGACAGGTTTTGTACCGTAGGAAGTACAAATCTTAACAGCAGAAGTCTGAGATACGATTATGAAATAAACGCATTCATCTTTGACCTGCAAACGACTTGGGAACTGGATGAGATATACAAGGACGACAAGGACAAAAGCGAAAAGATGACAAAAGAATATTACAGAAAAAGGGGGGCATGGAGAAATTTTGTAGGATGGTTTGCACATCTTCTGACACCGCTGATTTAGGCTGTTACTTCAATTATAAAAAGACGGAAAGCAAAATTAGAACATTGGGTAAGGTTATGTCCGTTTTTTTTTCTAAATTTGTCTCCATTGTAAACAATACATACAAATATAGTTAAAAAAGATGAGCGTAATAGACTTGATAAATGCCGAGAAAAGCACCGCTTTCTCATTCGAAATACTTCCGCCACTCAAGGGTACAGGAATAGACAGACTCTTGTCTGACATAGAAACTTTATTACCATACAATCCCAAGTATATAAATATTACTACACACCGAAGCGAATATGTGTATATGCCGGAACCAAACGGTATGTTCTGCAGAAAACTTACAAGGAGACGTCCCGGTACGGTTGCTGTAGCCGCGGCGATAAAGGCTAAATACGGTGTGACAGTAGTTCCTCATATTCTATGTAGCGGATATACCCCAGAAGAGACAGAATATACACTCATTGACCTACAATTTTTAGGAATAACAGACTTACTTGTTCTCAGAGGTGATAAGGCTCCTCACCAAAAGAGTTTTACTCCTGAAAACGGCGGACACGCTCATGCAATAGATCTGCAAATGCAGATAAACAGATACAATCAGGGATTTTTTTACGACGGAAAGGAAATGGACAAACTCCCGCCACAATTCTGCTACGGTGTAGCCTGTTACCCGGAGAAACATGAAGAATCGCCAAATGCGGAAAGAGACCTGTACTGGCTACAGAAGAAAGTGGAGGCCGGAGCACAATATGCTGTCACACAAATGTTTTTTGACAACCAAAAATATTTTGACTTTGTAGAAAAAGCACAAAAAGCAGGAATCAATGTCCCTATAATCCCTGGTATAAAGCCACTGAAGAAACTCGTACAGCTCAATGTTCTTCCAAGAACTTTTAAAATAGATTTACCAGAGGAACTTGCATCCGAGGTAAGAAAATGCAAAACAGACGATGAAGTAGCCGCATTGGGATGTGAATGGACCATAAAACAATGTAAGGAACTCATGGAACACGGAGTACCGAGCATCCACTTTTATTCTGTGGGTGCAGTGGATTCTATAGCAAAAATAGCCAAAGAAATATACTGATAACAAAGGATGAACAGCGCATATAACAATAAATCGGAAGGTTTCAACGCAGTGATAGGTCAAGAGGAAGCCGTCAGCATGATAATACAGACTATACATGCCGGCCGTCTTCCACATGCCATAATGGTGTGCGGACCGTCAGGATGCGGGAAATTAGCATTTGCAATGGCACTTGCCAAATATGTATGCTGTACAAATCCAGGTGAAAATGATTCTTGCGGTGAATGCTTGTCTTGCAAAATAGCTGACAAGTTAGAGCACCCGGACATTCACTATGTTTTTCCTGTTATCAGAAAGAAAGAAGGATCGGCTATTGTTTCCGACGACTGGCTAACAGAATGGAGACAAAGGCTGAAACGCTCACCTTATTTCTCGCTTGCTGACTGGTGCGCAGATATGGGTGATCCAAACAAACAACCACTTATTTATACTTCGGAAAGCAACGAAATACAAAGAAAACTGTCACTGAAATCCGCAATGGGCGGATATAAAGTGGCAATTATATGGTTGCCCGAAAAAATGAACGCGGAATGCGCAAACAAGTTATTGAAGTTAGTGGAAGAACCTCCCGAGAAAACATTATTCATAATGGTCAGTGAGGAACCGGAAAATGTATTGCCTACATTAGCAGGAAGAACACAAAGAATAAATCTTGTTCCGATAGAGCAAAACATACTGGCAAAATATTTAACGACCAAATTAGGACTAACAGAGACAGACGCCAATGACATAGCAAGATTATCGGAAGGAAGCATACTCCAGGCAATGCAGAACATAAGTCTCAGCGAGGAGGAAAAAGCATGTTTTGACAGTTTTACAACCCTTATGAGACAAGCGTGGAGAAGAGACATAAGATCGCTTAAAAACTGGAGCGAACAAATGGCCTCAAGAGGAAGGGAAAGACATAAAATATTCCTCAGATATGCTGCAAGAATGAACAGAGAAAATTTCATGGCAAATTTCAAAAGACCTGATTTAAACTATATGAACCGTGAAGAAGCCGCGTTTGCAGTAAAATTCGCCCCTTTCATAAACGAAAGGAACGTAAACGGAATAGAAGAACTGATAGAAGAAGCCATAGTACACATAGAGCAAAATGTAAACCCTAAAATGGTATTTTTTGACTTGGCTGTAAGAATGATAGTGCTAATAAAAAACAGATAATGAATAACGGACATTCTACAATATTTGTCCGAACTAATAATAATATAATTATGAATAACGAATATAAACTAAAGAACGGTAGCGGTTGTCTGGCATGTAGCGGTTGCGGGCGTCAGGACAACAAGCTGAACACATACGATTGGATGGCCGACATACCCGGAAATGCTGATGAACAGGATATGGTGGAAGTGCAGTTCAAGAATACACGTAAGGGATATTACAAAAACAGCAACAAACTGCCACTCATGAAAGGAGATATTGTAGCTGTAGAAGCAAGCCCGGGACATGACATTGGTACTGTGACACTGACAGGAAGTCTGGTGCCACTACAGATGAAAAAAGCCAACATTCGTCCTGACGCTGAAAGTAAAAGAGTTTACCGCAAAGCAAAACCAGTGGACATGGAAAAGTTCGCAGAGGCCAAATCACGCGAACACCAGACTATGATACGCTCAAGAAAAATAGCTGAAAACTTAGGACTGAAAATGAAAATCGGAGATGTAGAATATCAGGGTGACGGTAACAAGGCTATTTTCTATTACATCGCCGATGAACGCGTGGACTTCAGACAACTGATCAAAGTTTTGGCTGAAACGTTCAAGGTACGTATTGAAATGAAACAAATAGGCGCACGCCAGGAAGCCGGAAGAATTGGCGGTATAGGCCCATGCGGTAGGGAATTATGCTGCGCTACATGGATGACCAGCTTCATATCTGTTTCTACAAGTGCCGCACGCTACCAAGATATTTCATTGAACCCACAAAAATTAGCGGGACAGTGCGCAAAACTGAAATGTTGTCTCAACTACGAAGTAGATGCGTATGTGGAATGCCAGAAAAGACTGCCAAGTAAGGAAATAGAACTTGAGACACTGGATTCAACATATTACTATTTTAAAGCTGATATTTTAGCAGGAAATATAACATACAGCACAGACAAGAGTTTCCTTGCCAATGAATGTACTATAAGTGCACGCAGGGCATTCGAAGTAATAAACATGAACAGGAAAGGTGAAAAACCTGAAAGGTTAGACAGTGAAGACAATATAAAGGAAGAGAAGAAAAGTAAAGACTTACTGGAACAGGAAAGTCTCACCAGATTTGATAAAAACAAGAATTCAAAAAACAAAAAGAAAAAAGGTAAAACAGGGCAACAGCTTCAGACAGGTACAAATGAATCTGTAATTGAAAAGCAGGAAAACTCTAACAAGCAAGTGAAGCCTCAACCACAAAAGCCTCAACAGGGACAAGTTAATCAGGAAGAGGGAAAACAAAATGACAATAGACCTAAAAACCAACGTAACAGATATAAAGGGAACACACCTAACAAGCGACAACAGAATGGACAAAATCCAAAAACAAACAATCAGAACAGGACGCCTGAAGGTAAGATAAACGAAAATAATATTCCACAATAAATCAAGAGAAGACAGACACACAAGGTAAACATGCCTGTGTGTCTCTTTTATTACAGATACTCAAAAATACAATTAATGAAAATAAAAGTAAAACCAATATTACCATATATCTCTATTGTGTTCAGCATAATTGCAATCTCATGCACAACTCAAACCGTTTATCATCATTATAATAATATAAACGGAGAAAGTTGGAATAAAACAGATACCGCTTTCTTTATACTACCGGACAGCATGAAAGAAGGAGAATACAATATTAGTATTGGAGTTAGACATACAGTAAGTTATCCTTACAGAGATTTATGGCTATCGCTGAAGTTTCCAAATAAAGAAATGGCAGACACCATACATTTATATTTGGCCAATGATCGTGGAAACTGGAACGGTAATGGTACAGCAAGTGGATATTACCAATATGAGACAAATGGTCCTACATTCAATTTTGTTAATCAAAAAGACTCAATCATAAAAATATCTCATATTATGAAAGAGTCGGAATTGCCGTACATAAGTGATGTTGGAATAAAAATAAGTATGAAATAAGATTATCCGTTCATATTTCCATATCTTGCAGCATCAATCCTTAAAAAAACAAAGAGTAATATAGTAAATCCCCATAATGAAGACCCACCATAACTGAAAAAAGGCAAAGGAATACCTATCACAGGAGTAAGCCCAAGTACCATTCCTACATTTATAAATAAATGGAAAAAGAAAATACTCATTACACTATAACCATAAACACGCGCAAATCTGGTAGGTTGTCTTTCGGCAAGAAAAATAAGACGCAAAATCAATGTCAGATAAAGCAAAAGTACAACTGAAGAACCAAAAAATCCTTGTTCCTCACCTACTGTACAAAAAATAAAGTCTGTATCTTGCTCTGGAACGTATTTAAGCTTAGTCTGTGTACCATTCAAAAAGCCTTTTCCAAGAAGTCCGCCTGAACCTATAGCAATTTTACTCTGATTCACATTATAACCGGCACCAGAAGGATCGTCTTTCATTCCTAACAACACCTCGATTCTCACTTTCTGATGAGGTTCAAGTACATTTGCAAAAACATAGTCAGTAGAAAACAAAAAAACAGCAGAACCAATAACAAATACAGAAATATAAAGATAGCTGTAAATTCGCTCACGAAGGAAAAAAACAATTAACGTTACAAACAATACAGCAATCATAACCAGCAACATATAAACCATATTGAAAGGTATGACGTAGAATGAAAATAATACTCCAAGTATAATACCGGAAATACCTGTCACAAATACAATCATGGCAAGCCTTCTTCCTGACTTACAATATACCCATATAAGACCGGAAGCAAGAATTATAATAAGAGACAATACTGCAAATTCACCCCATGGTGTCACTTCGTCAGCCATTGGGACAATCGAGAACCTAATCCCTACAATAAAATATACAACAGCACACACTCCGGTAAAAAGTATAGCTCCAGACATTCCCTCGCGGTAGAGCATTAGAAAAAAAGAGAGATACACTAACGCCGATCCGGTTTCCTTCTGCATTATAATCAGACACATGGGTATAAGTATAATGGCAAACGTAGCCAGGAGGTGTTTTCTGTTAGACATTGAATAAGTATATTCACCCATAAACTTTGCCAAAGCCAATGCGGTACCAAATTTGGCAAACTCAGCAGGCTGAATACTTACCGGTCCAAGTACAATCCACGATTTGGATCCCTTTATCTCATGCGGATTGAAAATAGTGGCAAAAAGCAATAACAACAGAATACCGAATATCAGAAATGCGTAAGTATCAAAAAACCTGTGATCAAGAGAGAGTATTACAGAAGCCAATCCCAATGAACAGGCTATCCATATAAGTTGTTTTCCGGAACGCAAGCCAAAATCAAAAAAATTCGGATCACCATAATCATAACTGGCTCCGCATATACTGAACCATCCGCAAATGACAAGCAGAATATACAAAAGTATAGTCCACCAATCAACATTCTTAAATACACTATCTTTCCTGTAAGCCATAATTGATTCTTCGTTTCTGTATATCTTCTGCCTGTAACTGACTTTGTGGTGAAAGTTCACCTTTCAGATATTTCTCCATCATAAGTTTACCGATAGGTACACCGTAAACAGCTCCGAAACCTCCGTTCTCTACATAGACAGCTATCGCTATTTTAGGATTATTCATAGGAGCAAACCCCATAAATGCTGAATGGTCTCTACCCTTGTTTTGTGCTGTACCGGTCTTGCCACACACCTCTATATCAGGCAGATTAGCACCCCGACATGTTCCACCAAGAACAGCCGCACGCATACCCTGTACTACTTCGTCATAATGCGAACGGTCAACTTTGGTAAAATGTTTTTCTGTATATTGTTTATCCAACTGATCACCCTCAACTTCTTTTACTACATGAGGAGTTATATAATATCCTCTATTAGCAATAGTAGCTCCTAAATTTGCTATCTGTAATGGCGTAAGAGTAACTTCGCCTTGTCCTATAGCTATACTTATTATGGTCAATCCATTCCATGATCCACGATAGGCTTTGTCATAAAAAGCCGCATTAGGTATCATTCCACGCTTTTCACCAGGTAAATCTATACCCAAAGGATAACCGAACCCCATAGACACCATATAATCGCGCCATGTATTCATAGCATTCTGTACTGAACCATATTTACTGCGAGCCCCAATCATATAATAAAGTCCCCAACAAAAATATGCGTTACATGAAGTAGCCAATGCCGGAATAACAGGCAATGGAGAGCCATGAGCATGACAACCTACATGCAAACCGCGGAAATTAAATCCATGAGAACAAGGATACATCGTCTGTGTATCTATTATTCCCTCTTGAAGGAAAGTTAAAGCCTGAGAAGTTTTAAACGTTGAACCGGGAGGATAAGTACCCATAATAGCACGGTTGAGCAATGGTTTCCAAGGATCTTTAGACAATTTAAGATGATTTTCCCCTCTATGTCTTCCTGCCATAAGATGAGGATTATACGATGGAGACGAAACAAGACACAACACTTCTCCTGTGGAAGGCTCAATAGCTACAATACTTCCAATTTTTCCTTCCAAAAGTCTTTCTCCCAAGGCCTGCAACTCTATATCAAGACTCAATTTAAGATTCTTTCCGGCAATAGGTTCCTTATCAAAACTACCGTCCATGTAATTTCCCTGAATTCTTCCATGCGCATCCCGAAGTAATATTTCTACTCCTTTCTCACCTCTTAATTGAGTTTCATACGAACGTTCAACACCTAATTTTCCAATAAAGTCACCACGTTTATAATATGGGTCGTCTTCAATTTCGCCTTTTGAAACTTCGGCTATATCTCCCAATATATGAGCTCCGCAGTCATAGCCATACTGTCTGACTGTCCTGGCCTGAATATAGAATCCTGGAAAATTAAAAAGTTTCTCACGGAAAACGGCACAATCCTCAGAAGAAAGTTGTGTAAGTAAAACCTGATGAGTATATCTTGAATATCCAGGATTTAAACGTCTATCCCTAATATCCTTAAATCGCTTTACAAGAAAATCCTTTGAAACGCCTAATGATGCCGCCAACTCCAAAGTATCAAATTTCTCAACTTCTTTCATTACCACTGTAATATCATACGCCGGCTGGTTGAATACAAGCAAACGTCCCTGTCTGTCGTAAATCAATCCACGTGGAGGATACTTTATCCGTTGCAGAAGAGCATTACTATCAGCATTACGTTTATAGTCGTCACTCATTATCTGAAGAGTAAACAATCGTATAATGAAGACTAAAACAATAAAGATTGCAACTCCTCCAATAGTATATTTCCTTTTCTCGAGTTTATAATCCCGTTTCACTATTTTTTCCTCCCTACAAATTCAATAATCATTATAAGTGCAACAGTTACTAAAGTATCTGCTAAAGTTGCAATAGCTATATCCGACAATTTAGATATAGAAAAGGTATCTACAATATTAATTACAGCAGAATGCAACAATACGGAAGGTAAAATATATCTGAAATAAGGTGCAATACGCATAGATTTTATTCCGGGAACAAACGACTCGGAAGCATCTCGAGACGTTTGCCATCTGAGTAATGAAGGTCTTGCCATGGCAAGCCACAATGAAGCTGTAGCATTTAATCCCGGAGTATTACAAAATACATCTACACACAAACCTAAAAGAAATGAATAAAAAAGTAATGACTTTCGTCCGATATCAGAAGGAAGTTTCAGAATAAAAACTACATAAAGCAACGGCACAGCATAACGCGATATCTGTACCTGACTTATAATCACTCCCTGTATCAATACAAGGATGATAAACCACTTAACCTTATTAACCCATGTAGTCATATTCAGTATTTTATACCTTTTTCCAATTCTGTCAGCTCCTCACGAGGAGGTAACGTCATAACATATACATCGTTAAGCCTACCAAAATCAGTAAACAGACGTATTCCTAACGTAAACGACATTTCGTTATCACTTTCATCTTTTGAAGTTATTGTACCGACGGGAATTCCCTCTATAAAAACAGTACTATGACCGCTTGTCACTACAGTATCTCCTATCTCATATTCAGCATGACGCGGAACATCCGTCATAAAAGCAGTTAACGGATCTCCTCCTTCCCATTTCAAAAAGCCGAAATAATCTGTACGGGCTATTTTACAACTGATACTACTTTCAGAATTTATTACCGGTAATACTAAGGAATAATTGTCAGACGTCCTACATACAATTCCTACCACCCCCATTCCGCTAATGACTCCCATTCCTGTACGCACTCCACATGATTCTCCTTTGTCTATAGCCAAAAAATTATCAAGTCGTCTGACACTCTTATTTACGACTCTTGCAGGGCACACAACAAACGATTGATCCATCAACGTTGGCGGCTGTTTCTTTACAACCACAGAAGAATCAGTTCTCATTATTTCCTGCATTCCCTGTATAACCATCAACTTATCCTTATCCTGCTCCGTTTCAGATGCCATTTTTTTATAATATTCCAGTTCCTGCATAAGCTGCACATTACGTTCCGTAAGGTCACGGTTCATCTTTTCAAGACCGAAGTAGCGTGTCACCTCCGAAGCAACCTTAGTTACTGAAGCTGTCACTTCCGACGCAGAAGTAAACCACACACTTCCCTGAAAGCTATTGAACCTGAACAGTAAAATTGCAGCTATAAGTTGAAGCAATATAAACAGAGTCCAATGAGAATTCTTTATTAAAAATTCAATTATATTACGCACGCAATATTATTTTAGCATTCATAAAAACGAGAACAGGATATAAGTTAACGCATAAGGAATGAAAAACGATCTACATTTTTAAGAGCTATTCCAGTACCCTTTGCCACACTAAGCAATGGATCTTCGGCTACATGGAACTGAATATTAATTTTATCAGTCAAACGCTTGGACAAACCTCTTAATAAAGCACCACCTCCTGCAAGATAAATACCGTTGTTTACGATATCAGCATACAATTCAGGAGGAGTGTTTTCAAGAGCACTCAATATAGCAGTTTCAATCTTGGCGATACTCTTTTCAAGACAGTGAGCTATTTCCTGATAACATACAGGCACCTC
>CALUIE010000079.1 GCA_944320605.1 uncultured Phocaeicola sp.
AAAGTTAAGAAAGAAGAAGTTGCTAACTACAAAGGTAACTTCAGCTTCCAGATTGAAGAAATCACTCGTATGATTCCTGGTGAGTTGAATCAGGAGTTGTTCGACCAGGTTCTTGGAGAAGGCAAGGCTTCAAACGAAGAAGAATTCCGCGCTCAGGTTAAGGAAAGCATCTCTACTCAGTTTGTAGCTGACAGCGACTATAAGTTCCTTATAGACTTGCGTACTTACACTATGGGTAAGGTTGGCAAACTGGAATATGCCGATGACCTTATGAAACGTATCATGCTTGATAACAACAAGGAAAAGGGTGAGGAATACGTAAACGAAAATTACGAGAAGAGCCTTGAAGAGCTTACATGGCATTTGATAAAGGAAAAATTGGTTGAAGCTAACGGTATTAAAGTTGAGCAGGCTGACATCCAAAACATGGCTAAGGAGGCTACTCGTGCCCAGTTCGCTCAGTATGGTATGATAAACGTTCCTGAAGAATTGCTTGAAAATTATTCTAAGGAAATGCTTAAGAAACGTGAGAGTGTAGAAGCTCTTGTTAACAGAGCAATAGAAGCTAAGCTTGCAGCTGCTGTAAAAGCTCAGGTGACATTAAATCACAAGGCTATTTCAGCAGAAGATTTCAACAAAATGTTTCAGTAATATAGTTCCAAGCTGAAGTTAATTGCTGAGGCTTATATATGGAAGAGGCTTTTAACCGAGGCTTTTCTGGTTTGTGCAAGCTCTTGTCCTGTACTCGGAAAAGAAATGGCTAAAAGTCTCTTTCTGTATTTTTACATGTAAAAAATATAATTTATGGACGATTTTAGAAAATATGCAACCAAACATTTGGGTATGAGCAGTATGGTGCTTGATGATGTAATCAAGTCGCAAGCAGGTTATTTGAATCCATATATCCTTGAAGAAAGACAGCTGAACGTTACTCAGCTTGATGTGTTCTCACGTTTGATGATGGACCGTATAATATTCTTGGGTACGGAAATAAACGATTATACAGCCAATACACTACAAGCCCAGTTATTGTATCTTGATTCTATAGATTCAAGCAGAGATATTTCCATATATATAAATTCTCCTGGAGGTTCGGTTTATGCCGGATTAGGAATTTATGATACTATGCAGTTTATAAGTAGCGATGTGGCTACTTTTTGTACAGGACTTGCTGCCTCAATGGCTGCTGTACTTCTCGTGGCAGGACAGGAAGGAAAACGTTCCGCATTAACGCATTCAAGGGTTATGATACATCAACCTCTTGGTGGAGCTCAGGGACAGGCTTCGGATATTGAAATTACAGCGCGCGAAATATTGAAACTTAAGAAAGAATTATATACTATAGTTGCGGAACATTCGCATACTGACTTTGATAAGGTGTGGGCAGATTCAGACAGAGATTACTGGATGACCGCTCAAGAAGCGAAAGAGTATGGTATAATAGATGAGGTTATGTCTCGCAAACCTTCTTTGTAAATTCAGTTACTTACAGACTTAAAAAGAACTTAAGAATTAAATATTTATAGTCATTGGAAAATTCAAAAACAACTAGAAATAGAAACAAATGCAGCTTTTGTGGACGTTCGGAAAATGAAGTTGGTTTTCTTATTACCGGCGTTAATGGTTGTATTTGTGATTCATGCGTGGAGCAGGCTCATGAAATAGTGAAAGAAGCTAATATGCATTCGCACTCCGGAAAGGCTGGAAATATCCGTCTTGAAGAGTTGCCTAAACCGGCTGATATAAAGGCTTTTCTTGACCAGTATGTGATAGGGCAGGATGATGCTAAACGATATTTGTCGGTAGCTGTGTATAATCATTATAAACGTCTTCTTCAGGTGTCGGACAATAATGATGTGGAAATAGAAAAATCCAATATCATAATGGTTGGAGGAACTGGTACCGGAAAGACTCTGCTGGCACGTACAATAGCTAAACTGTTGAAAGTACCTTTTACCATTGTTGATGCTACAGTGTTGACTGAGGCCGGATATGTGGGTGAAGATATAGAAAGCCTTCTTACAAGATTACTTCAGGTTGCAGATTATAATGTGGAAGAAGCTGAACGTGGTATAGTCTTTATAGATGAAATAGATAAAATTGCCCGTAAGGGGGATAACCCATCCATTACAAGGGATGTTAGCGGTGAAGGTGTGCAACAAGGTTTGCTTAAGTTACTTGAAGGTTCAATTGTTAATGTGCCGCCTCAGGGAGGAAGAAAACATCCGGAACAGAAGATGATTCCTGTCAATACTAAGAATATTCTGTTTATTTGCGGTGGTGCATTCGAAGGTATAGAGCGTAAGATTGCGCAGCGACTGAATACAAATGTGGTTGGATATAATTCAGTTAAAGAGTCAGTTAAGATAGACCGTAATAATATGATGCAATATATTGCGCCTCAGGATTTGAAATCCTTCGGACTGATACCGGAAATTATTGGACGTCTTCCAATATTGACATATCTAAATCCTCTTGACAGGGCTGCATTGCGTAATATTCTTACAGAACCGAAGAATTCTATAATCAAGCAGTATATCAAACTTTTGGAAATGGATGGTGTAAAACTGGTATTCCAGCCGGAAGTTTTGGATTATATTGTTGATAAGGCTGTTGAATATAAACTCGGTGCGCGAGGTTTAAGATCTATTGTTGAAACTATAATGATAGACGTCATGTATAATGTACCTTCGCGTAATGTCAGCGAATTTGTAGTAACACTGGATTATGCTAAGGAACAGATGGAGAAATCAAATATATCCCGTTTACAGTCTGTTTAAATTGATAAAGGGAGAAAAAAGTATATTTTTAATGATTTTTTTTCTTCTTTTATTTGCGTAATATTGAAAGTTGTTTATAACTTTGTTACATAAGAACTTTTCAGTAATATCGTTGAATCATTAAATTCATAAGAGCAATGGCGGAAAAATTCAATTTAACAGAGCAGTTGAAGAAGTATTTCGGTTTTGATACTTTCAAGGGTAATCAGGAGGCTATTATAAGGAGTCTTCTTGCGGGTAATGATACTTTTGTGTTAATGCCAACCGGAGGTGGAAAATCGTTATGCTACCAATTACCTTCTTTGCTTATGGAAGGAACTGCAATTGTTATTTCACCGCTTATTGCACTAATGAAGAATCAGGTAGATGCTATGCGTAACTTTAGCGAAGAGGACGGAGTGGCGCATTTTATAAACTCTTCGCTTTCCAAATCAGCTATAGATCAAGTTAAATCAGATATCTCCTCCGGAAAAACTAAGTTACTATATGTCGCTCCGGAATCTCTAACAAAAGAAGAGAATGTTGATTTTCTGAAACATGTGAAGATTTCGTTTTATGCAATTGACGAGGCACACTGTATTTCAGAATGGGGACATGATTTCAGACCTGAATATAGGAGAATAAGACCTATCATAAATGAGATAGGGAAGGCACCTGTGATAGCATTGACTGCAACTGCTACACCTAAGGTTAAAATGGATATACAGAAAAACCTTGGTATGACAGATGCTGCAGAGTTTAAATCCTCATTTAACCGTCCTAATTTGTATTATGAGGTACGTCCGAAGACAAACAATATAGATAAGGATATAATTAAATTTATAAAGCAAAATCCTGACAAGTCAGGTATTATATATTGTTTAAGCAGAAAGAAAGTGGAAGAGCTCGCAGAAATACTTGTAGCAAACGGTATTAAAGCCAGACCCTACCATGCTGGAATGGATGCTGCCACAAGAAATGCAAATCAGGATGATTTCTTAAAGGAAAACATTGATGTAATAGTTGCTACTATTGCGTTCGGAATGGGAATAGATAAACCGGATGTGAGATATGTGTTGCATTATGATATTCCTAAGAGTCTTGAAGGGTATTATCAGGAAACAGGACGCGCTGGAAGAGACGGTGGAGAAGGACAATGTATAGCATTCTATTCAAATAAGGATTTACAGAAACTTGAAAAGTTTATGCAGGGAAAACCTGTTTCAGAACAGGAAATAGGCAAGCAACTTCTATTGGAAACTGCTGCTTACGCAGAATCTTCCGTGTGTAGAAGGAAAATATTAATGCACTATTTCGGTGAGGAATATACTGAAGATAATTGTGGTAATTGTGATAACTGTTTAAATCCAAAGAAACAAGTGGAGGCTCAGGAATTATTGTGTGCAGTGATTGAAACAATCATTGCTGTTAAAGAAAATTTCAAACAAGATTATATTATTGATGTATTACTTGGTAAAGAAACATCAGAAGTGTTGGCTCATAAACATGATGAACTGGAAGTATTCGGTTCTGGTATGGGAGAAGAAGAACGCTTATGGAACTCTGTAATACGTCAGGCTTTGATAGCTGGATATCTGGTTAAGGATGTTGAAAATTATGGGCTCTTGAAGGTGACACCAAGCGGGCATAAATTTTTAAAGAATCCGAAATCTTTCAAGATAGTTGAAGATACAGATTTTGATGAAGACGAGGTGGAAGAAACTCCAATGAGAGGAGGTGCGTCTTGCGCAGTTGATCCTGTGTTGTATTCAATGCTTAAGGATTTGCGAAAGAAAATGTCTAAAAAATTAGACGTACCACCATACGTTATTTTCCAGGATCCATCTTTGGAGGCTATGGCTACTATTTATCCGGTTACACTTGAGGAATTGCAAAATATACCGGGTGTCGGAGCTGGCAAGGCTAAACGTTATGGTCAGGAATTTTGTGATTTGATTAAGACTCATTGTGAGGAAAACGAGATAGACAGACCAGAGGATCTGAGAGTACGAACTGTAGCTAACAAATCAAAACTAAAAGTTTCAATAATACAGAGTATTGACAGAAAGGTTGCTCTTGATGATATAGCAGTGGCGAAAGGCATAGATTTCCTTGAATTATTGGATGAGGTTGAAGCTATAGTCTATTCAGGAACAAAACTTAATATAGATTATTTCCTGGAAGAAATAATGGATGAAGATCACATGCTTGATATTTATGATTATTTCAAGGAATCAGAAACTGATAAAATAGAGGATGCCATGGATGAACTTGGAGATGATTATACTGAAGAAGAAATCAGATTGGTAAGAATCAAGTTTATTTCGGAAATGGCAAATTAAAAGAATATGGATTAAACTTCGCCTTCCTTTAGGGAATGGCGAAGTTTTTTTGTTTTAAAAATATGTTAATGTATTATTTGTAATTTATATAATTCGTATAAAAATAGTATATTTGCACGCAATAATAATCAAAAAGCATAAAGCCCTATGTCATTTATTGCAGATAAAGTTGTTATGGATGGATTGACTTACGATGACGTTTTGTTAATTCCTGCCTATTCTGAAGTATTACCTAAAACAGTCGAACTCACGACTAAGTTCTCAAGAAACATCGAATTAAAGATCCCTTTTGTAACTGCGGCTATGGATACAGTTACTGAGTCTCAAATGGCTATCGCTATTGCCAGAGAGGGAGGTATTGGTGTTATTCATAAAAATATGTCTATAGCTGAACAGGCTCGTCAGGTTGCTACGGTAAAACGTGCCGAAAATGGTATGATTTCAAATCCTGTAACAATAAACAGGGATGCAACTGTAAAGGATGCCTTGAATATCATGGCTGAATATAAGATTGGTGGTATTCCTGTGGTGGATAATGAGAATTATTTAGTTGGTATAGTTACTAACCGTGATCTTCGCTTTGAGAAGGATATGGATAAGAAAATTCAGGAAGTGATGACTTCTGAGAATATCATTACCACAAAACAATCAACTGATATGGAGACTGCAGCTCAGATCCTCCAGGAGAATAAGATTGAAAAACTTCCTGTCGTTGATGAAAACGGCAAGTTGATAGGTCTTATTACATATAAGGATATAACAAAGGCAAAAGATAAACCTATGGCTTGCAAAGATGCTCAGGGACGTTTGCGTGTCGCAGCAGGTGTAGGAGTAACAGTTGATACATTAGAACGTATGGAAGCGTTGGTGAATGCTGGAGCAGATGCTATTGTGATTGATACAGCTCATGGACATTCAAAATATGTAATTGAAAAGCTTAAAGAAGCAAAGAAACGTTTCCCGAATGTTGATATTGTTGTTGGTAATGTCGCAACAGGTGCTGCAGCAAAAGCATTGGTTGAAGCTGGCGCAGATGCAGTTAAAGTTGGTATCGGTCCAGGTTCTATATGTACTACACGTGTGGTTGCAGGTGTTGGCGTTCCACAGTTGACAGCTGTGTATGACGTTGCTAAGGCTTTGGAAGGAACAGGCGTACCTTTGATTGCTGATGGTGGATTACGCTATTCTGGTGATGTGGTTAAGGCTTTGGCGGCTGGTGGATACAGTGTAATGATTGGTTCACTTGTTGCTGGAACTGAGGAAGCACCTGGTGATACAATTATATTCAACGGAAGAAAGTTTAAGTCATATCGTGGTATGGGCTCTTTGGAAGCTATGGAAAATGGTTCAAAAGACCGTTATTTCCAAAGTTCTACAACTGATGTTAAGAAACTTGTTCCAGAAGGTATTGCAGCACGCGTTCCTTATAAAGGTACACTTTATGAAGTTATATATCAGTTGACAGGTGGTTTGCGTGCAGGTATGGGATATTGTGGAGCTCATAATATAATGGAACTTCATAATGCCAAGTTTACTCGTATCACAAACGCCGGTGTTTTGGAAAGTCATCCTCATGATGTGGCTATTACAAGTGAGGCTCCTAATTACAGTCGTCCTCAATAATAAAATTTTGTAATATTAATAATGGCATGGATTGTATATAATGCGTTTACGCTTATGTATGGTCCATGCTTTTTGTTATAATTATGGTAAGGACTTTTATATTTGGTTTCTTATTCCTTTTGGGGAGCATATATCTTTATTCCAATGATACGCAGAAGTTTTCGGATAAAGTTCTAATGAAAATTGGAGAAGAAAAAATTTATTTGTCTGAATTTAATTTTTTCTATGAAAATGTTGTAAGGTATAGAGATTGTTCTAAGGAGGATTATTTTTATTCTTTCTTAAAGTATAAGTTGAAGATATCAGATGCCAAAAGGTTGCGGCTTGATAAAAATATTGATTATGCTATTTCTCCTTGTGATATTAAAGACGATTTATTTTACTTAAATGATTCAGAAAGTAATACAGGTGAATATGCGACTTATATATTGACATATAGAATTTATCAGGATGAGAATGCTGATTGTGGGTTAAATGTGATGCGAAATGTCTATTCTAAGTTAGAATCGGGTGTGAAATTAGATGAATTATGTCGTGATGTGAATGAACCGAGGTTTTCTTGTGAGAGGATATTTAATGAGGATTATTTGTTGAAGGAAATGAAAAAAGAATTGTCAACGGTTCAACAAAAAGGATATTCTCAACCGTTTATTTCTCCTGAGGGTGTTCATATTATTGTTAAATCAGCTTCCAATAATTTGAAGTACAAATTGGAATATTGTGTAGATGATGCGTTCTTAGTTTCGGAGTGGGATAAATTTTGTTCAGACAATATACTGAAATATTCTGATGAAGATTTAGAGCGTTTTTTCAAGGCAAACAGGAAAAAATACAAATGGGAGTTGCCGCATTTTAAAGGAGTGGTTGTGCATTGCAAAGATAAAAAAGCAGCAAAGAAAATCAGAAAAAAAATAAAAAAGTTACCTATTGAAAAATGGAAGGAAACACTTGAAAACGTAATGGCCCAAGATTCTGATTATTGTGCTGTTATTGATGTTGGTCTTTTTCAAATAGGAGAAAATGAGTATGTCGATAATATGGTCTTTAAGTGTGGAAATTATAAGGAGTTAGATGAATATCCTTATACATTTACCATAGGAAAGTGTTTGGATTATATGCCTGACAGTTATAAGGATGTTTATGATGTTATAGTACAGGACTATATTGTTGAGTGTGAAAACAAGTATTTTGAGAACTTGGAACGCGAATTAAGGGTAGAAAAGTATATAGACGTTTTAAAAACCGTTAATTCTGATGGAAGTAATTGATTTATACAGTATCTTCGTTCACAGATTTGCAGAAAATGTATAGAATATATTTTTTTAGCTTGATTTCTGTTTTGGTATTACTGTTAATTGGTTGTTCTGAAACGGTTGACCATAGGGGGAAAACTCCTTTGGTTCAGGTTGGTAATAATTTTCTTTATAAAGAGGAAGTTGTATTGGCAATACCGCCAGGAGTTACAGAAAAAGACAGTTTGGAAATGGCTGATAAATATATCAGAAATTGGATTGACGATATTCTTCTTTTTAAAAAGGCAGAAGGAAATATTCCTGATAATGATAAGATAGACGAACTTGTAGCATCGTACAGGAAGACATTGATAACTCATTCCTATATAGAACAGATCGTGGTTCAGGAGGTCGAGAATAACATACCGGACAGTGAAATAGAGGAATATTATAATAAAAACAAGGAAATGTTTCTTGCCAGAGAACCATATATAAAGGGATTGTATATAAAGGTCCCTAAATCTGCTTCAGGTGTATCTCAGGTGAGACATTGGTATAAGGATTCCTCAGAACGTTCTGTTGATAGATTGGAGAAATACGGATTGAGAAATGCCGTGGATTATGAGTATTTTTATGATAGATGGAGACCTTTGAATGAAATATTATTGAGGTTACCAATTAAGGAATCTGATAAAAGGCGATATAGTAAAGAAAAAAACATTGAGGTCAGCGATTCGGCATTTCACTATTTCCTTCATGTAGATGAGTCCCTTGGTGAAGGTGAAATCTTGCCTTTGGAATATGCTGCTAAGGATATTAAAGAGATACTAATGAATATGAAGAGAGTAGAATTTATATCAAGGATGAAAAAAGACTTGTATAATGAAGCCTCGGAAAATAATGATATAAAATATTATAATGGCTCAAAATGAATAAATTAAATGTCAAAAAAGTAAGTTTATTCCTGCTCCTGATGTTTGTAGGATTAACAGTTAAAGCCCAGGACAATGTTATTGATGAGGTCGTTTGGGTAGTTGGAGATGAAGCTATACTTAAATCGGATGTTGAAAATGAACGTTTGAATGCTCAATATGAAGGAAGACGTTTTGACGGTGATCCGTACTGTGTTATTCCGGAAGAATTGGCTGTACAGAAATTGTTTTTACATCAGGCAGAGATTGATAGTATAGAGGTCTCTGAACAGGAGGTTATTCAGAAAGTAGAGCAACAGACAGCTTGGCTTATAGAACAGATAGGTTCTAAAGAAAAGATGGAGGAATATTACAATAAGACATCTACACAGATACGCGAAATGTTGAGGGAGAATATAAGAAATGGTCTTATTGTTCAGCAGATGCAACGTGAATTAGTGGGCGATATTAAATTGACACCGGCAGAAGTGAGAAATTATTTCAAGAATTTGCCTCCGGATAGCATTCCAAGTATTCCTACTCAGGTTGAAGTACAGATAATAACACGTGAGCCTAAGATAAAGGAAGAAGAGATAGAACGTGTTAAGAAGACACTTCGTGAGTTTACCGATCGTATATATAAAGGTGAATCATTTTCAATGTTGGCACGTTTTTATTCTGAGGACCCAGGCTCAGCCCGTCGTGGTGGTGAGTATGGGTTTACAGGTAGAGGTGAGTTGACTCCTGAATTTGCTAATGTCATATTCAATATGACTGATCCGAAAAAAATCTCAAAAGTATTTGAAACAGAGTACGGTTATCATATTGCACAGTTGATAGAAAAACGAGGAGACCGTGTAAGTTACCGTCATATATTGATGAAACCAAAGGTTGACGAAGCTGAAATAGAGGAGGCATTGAATAAACTGGATACTTTGGCAAATGATATCAGAAAAGGTAAGGTTACATTCGATGAGGCTGCTACATGGGTTTCACAAGACAAGGATACAAAAAACAATCATGGTTTGTTGGCTAATCCTCAAACCGGAACTTCTCGTTTTGAAATGCAACATTTAGCGGGACTTGTTTCACAGGAAGTTGCAAAAGTTGTTGAAGGAATGCAGATAGGTGAAATATCCAAGCCGTTTACTATGATTAATTCGAAGGGTAAGGAGGTTTGTGCTATAGTTAAATTGAAAAATAGAATTGATGCGCATAAGGCTACTATTACAGAAGATTACCAAAGATTGAAGAGTATGGTGACTGCAAAACGCAGTGAGGAAAAAATTCAGAAATGGATTGTAGAAAAACAGAAAAATACATACGTAAGGATTAATCCTAATTGGAGAAAATGTGATTTTAAATATCCGGGATGGATCAAAGAATGATAATTTTACATTATTGCCTAAATAGACAGAATGTTTGAAATAAAGAAGAAAATAATGTTATTTGGCGGGCAGAGGGTACTGTTGTTATGTGCTCTCTGCCTGTTGGGCTTTTGCCTGACGGCTGCCAATATGCAGGATGGAAGAACACAGTCTCAACCGAAACAAAAGAGTAAGGTATATTTGCTGCGTGCTGATAAACTTAAAAAAGACGCTTTGCATCCGGACGCGCAAATAGTGGTTGGAAATGTAGTCTTTCGTCATGATAGTGTTTATATGTATTGTGACAGTGCATATTATTATGACAAAATAAACTCGTTCGAAGCATTCAGTAATGTGCGAATGGAACAGGGAGATACTTTGTTCTTGTATGGTGACAGACTATACTATGACGGTCTGACACAGATTGCCCAGATGAGAATGAATGTAAGAATGGAAAACAGGACAACAACATTATTGACGGATAGTCTTAACTATGATAGAATATTCAATTTAGGGTATTTCTTTGATGGTGGAACAATGATGGACGAGCAGAATGTGTTGACTTCGGAATGGGGAGAATACAGTCCGGCTACCAAAATGTCTGTATTCTATTACAATGTGAAACTTGAAAATCCTCAATTCACAATGTTGTCCGATACACTTAAATACAGTACACTGACAAAGGTGGCAAATATTGTTGGTCCTTCTGATATTTACAGCGACAACAATTATATTTATTCCGAATCGGGATAT
>CALUIE010000080.1 GCA_944320605.1 uncultured Phocaeicola sp.
AAAATTGCTCCTGACCCTGAGTTCAAACGTGAGGGAGACGACCTGTTCACAGATGTCGATATAGACCTTTATACAGCCGTCCTTGGAGGTACTGTGAACGTCAAGACAATAGACGGAATGGTCAAACTGAAAGTAAATCCGGGCACTCAGAACGACACAAAAGTCAGACTGCGTGGCAAAGGATTTCCTGTATATAAAAAAGAAGGCACATTCGGTGATTTGATAGTAACATATCATGTGAATATACCTACATCATTAAGCGAAAAGCAGAAAGAACTGTTCACACAGTTAAAAAATAGTTGATGATGAAGCTACAGCCTCAATCCGGCATATTAAAAATACTCAAAACATTCGCTCAAAAAGCAGATATTTTGTACTTTTGCAGCCGGAAAACAAATTGGATTTCAAACTTCTAAAACATATTACAATTATGGCAAAGAAAGCACTTTTAATGATCCTCGACGGATGGGGCTGCGGCGACCATCACAAAGACGATGTAATCTTTAACACTCCTACTCCTTATTGGGACAGTCTGTTGGCTAACTACCCTCACTCACAGTTGCAGGCAAGCGGCGAAAACGTAGGTCTTCCTGACGGACAGATGGGTAACTCAGAAGTTGGTCACCTCAACATCGGTGCCGGACGCATCGTTTATCAGGATTTGGTAAAAATCAACCGTGCTTGTGCCGACGGAAGCATCATGCAGAACCCTGAAGTTGTTTCTGCCTTCACATACGCTAAGGAAAACGGTAAGAACATCCACTTCATGGGTCTTACTTCAAACGGTGGTGTACACTCTTCACTCGACCACCTGTTCCGCCTTTGCGACATCGCTAAAGAATACGGAATCGAAAATACTTTCATCCACTGCTTCATGGACGGTCGTGACACTGACCCTAAGAGCGGTAAAGGATTTATCGAAGAACTTACTGCACACTGCGCTAAATCAGCAGGTAAAATCGCTTCTATCGTAGGTCGTTTCTATGCAATGGACCGCGACAAACGTTGGGAACGTGTGAAAGAAGCTTACGACTTGCTCGTTAACGGTACAGGCAAGAAAGCTACAGACATGGTTCAGGCTATGCAGGAATCATACGATGAAGGTGTTACTGACGAATTCATCAAACCTATCTCTAACGCTAACTTCGACGGTACTATCAAGGAAGGCGACGTAGTTATCTTCTTCAACTACCGTAACGACCGTGCAAAAGAGCTTACTATCGTTCTTACTCAGCAGGATATGCCTGAAGCTGGTATGAAGACTATCCCAGGACTTCAGTACTACTGTATGACTCCATACGATGCTTCATTCAAGGGTGTACACATCCTCTTCCCTAAGGAAAACGTACAGAACACTCTTGGCGAATACCTCGCTGCAAACGGAAAGACTCAGCTTCACATCGCTGAAACAGAAAAGTATGCACACGTTACATTCTTCTTCAACGGCGGACGTGAAACTCCATACGACAACGAAGACCGTATCCTGGTTCCTTCTCCAAAGGTTGCTACTTACGACCTGAAGCCTGAAATGAGCGCTTACGAAGTTAAGGACAAACTGGTAGAAGCTATCAACACTCAGAAATATGACTTCATCGTTGTTAACTATGCCAACGGTGACATGGTAGGTCACACCGGTATCTACGAAGCTATCGAAAAGGCTGTTGTTGCTATCGACAACTGCGTGAAAGATACAGTAGAAGCTGCTAAGGCTAACGACTACGAAGTAATCATCATCGCTGACCACGGAAACGCTGACCACGCATTGAACGAAGACGGAACTCCTAACACTGCTCACTCACTGAACCCTGTTCCATTTGTTTACGTAACAGCAAACAAGGACGCTAAGGTTGAAAACGGTGTATTGGCAGACGTTGCTCCTTCTATACTTCACATTCTTGGAATGCCTCAACCGACTGACATGACAGGGAAAGACCTTATAAAGTAATTTTTATAAATATATATATCAAAAAAATGGGATGCAAGATTTATTTCTTACATCCCATTTTTTCGCTTATCTTCTTATATCAGAATCTGAAACTTATATAAAAACGTGTAGAGTTTGTTTTCCATACGCTATTACCATTATCGACTCCGCCTTCTTCTTCATCATCTCCCAAATTCATAATTTCTTTATACTTCGACTTTCCCCAACGCGCTTCGACACCTAACGAAATCACTTTGTAGGATATTGCTCCACCACTTGAAAAGAATGTTCCATAATTGCCAAAAAATTCATCTCCGGCATAAAGCATAGAGAAAGAAGGAGTGACACGGAAATATCCATTGATTTTAAGATGATTTATCGGATTTACAGTCACAGAAGGACCGAACTGCATACCGATTTCAGCCTGATACATCTTAACCGGTCCACCATTCTCTTCACTGTCACCGTTTAGAAATTCATCAAAAGAACCATTCATCGCATCACCAAGACTTCCCACAAACTCGTTACTGAATCGCCCGCTATTGTCCTCAGACAAAGCCATATTAATGTCAAAATAACTCCAGTCAAGACCGAACTTAATCATTCCCAATATAGGTTTTTTATGGAGATAATAAGTTTTTCCATTAGTTAGGGCAACTCCGAACTGACTATTCCAATCCATTCTACCCTCCTCCGACAAATTCTGTTTTACATATGAGATATTAAAATACTTGGCTCTGTCATTCCAAATCTTCTTGTTAAGAGTTTCAGCCTCAAGCTGTTTGTTCTTCTCTGAGATTTCATCAACAACTTGCTGAAGAGAATCAGCCTTTGTTCCTACATTCTGCGAAATTGCCGGAACCGCAATCAATCCCAACAACATACCAACAATAATTTTTTTTGTCTTCATAATAATCTGAAATATTTTAAAAGTTAATTGATAACAAATAAATAGCACATTTATAATTTCAATGGCAAAAATATAACTAATATTCATAAAAAGATAATATTCTACAATAAAAAATAATGACAAACAAAAACTTTCACATAATTCCGTGAAAATTACGTCATGATGGTTACATTAGTTTTTCTCCTTTTGATAATAATTTTATTATTACTATGATTTATCTTTGCAGAAAAATTATGCATTATGGTTCAGATAGACGATGTAGTAGTAAGCCTTGACATATTCCGCGAGAAGTTCCTTTGCAATCTTGATGCCTGCAAAGGCGAGTGTTGTATAGAAGGTGACGCAGGTGCACCTGTAGAACTTGACGAAGTAGAAAAGTTAGAAGAGGTACTTCCTGTAATATGGAATGAACTTTCGCCCGAGGCACGTGAAGTAATTGACAAGCAAGGTGTTGTTTATACCGATCAGGATGGTGACCTTGTTACATCAATAGTAAACGGAAAAGACTGCGTATTTACATGTTACGACGAAAAAGGCTATTGTTATTGTGCAATAGAGAAAGCCTATCGCGAAGGAAAGTGCAATTTCTACAAACCAATATCATGCCACCTTTATCCTATACGAGTAGGAAATTTCGGACCTTTTAAAGCCGTTAATTATCACAGGTGGGATGTATGTAAAGCAGCTGTTTTGCTTGGAAAGAAAGAGAACCTGCCTGTTTATAAATTTCTGAAAGAGCCTCTGATAAGAAAATTCGGTCAGGCATGGTATGATGAACTTGAAAGTGTTGCAGAAGAATTAAAGAAACAAGAATTGATATAATTATAAAATAAACGTATGATAGCGCTATTCAGTAAATGTCCTTAAAAATGAAATAGCATATTGAGATGATATATTACAATCACCCAATATGCCATTTTTATCATATTTTTTTGTTATTCCTTCACATAATTGTATCTGACAAAACATAACAATCCGGAAGAAGCCTGATGCCCCCTTCTGATTCTGGCGGTAAAATCATATCATGCAGCTTTAAACTGTCTGTTCCTGATCTTGCCTATCATCAAGACGGCATTTGCCGTATGTATTCCGAAGAAAATCCACAGGATTTCCGTTTTCATGTTCCGTGCCTTTATCCTTAAGTGTGAATAATGTTGCTTTTGAGTTCCGAAACGTCCTTCAAGCCTGGTAGCTCTCTCCATTGAGAGTTCACTTCTGAGAACTTTTCTCAAGGCTTCATCCCTGGCCGCCCTTCCTTTACGTACAAAAGAAGTGGAAATCCCATATTTAGTGCAGAATTTTCTGTTGGCATTATTGGCATATATAGAATCGCATGTCACACATCTTATCCTCACATTCATGAGCTTTTGCTGCATACGGATACAGTACTTCAGACGTATGCCTTCATTGAAGACCTTGAACGAGATGTGTTAGATGAACGATATGCCGTCTATCTGTATGTTGTTAACCTTTGCACCGAACTCTACAGATTTGGGTTCCTTGCCTCTGACGATGGAACGTACATAATGAAGGTCAATGCTGACAATACGGTCACTGACATTACGACCTTCAAACATTACCTTTTCCTGTACAAGAACTTTACGGATAATGGAAAGACGCTTCTGATAATCCTGTGTATATCGGAGTGTGACTCCATACTCTCTATGAATATCATCCATCTGTATGAGGAGTTTTTAAAGAAGCCTGAGCATATGACGCTTGAGTATCCTTCTCCTTGATGCCTTTCTCTTTCTTTTCTTGCAATAGCACAGGTAAGCCTCTGATACATCCGCATATTTGTTACGAGGACGACTTATGCCAAGATACCCGAAATGCCGGCAGATATGCCTGTAAAGCCATTCGAGACATTCCCTAAGAAGTTTAATGTCTGTAGGAAAACGCATATGGCTCTCATAGCATGTGGTATCGGTCATGCACACGTGAAGGTTATCAAGATATGGTTTCCAGTGTGAGGCCAATATCTCCTGAAGGGAATCAATATTAAAGCGGGATGCTATTTCATTACGGATGGAACTGACTATCTTGTAGTTGGTTATGGAAAAGAATGGATCTATCAATATTCCGCAGAATATCTGGTAGTGTATATTACCGTTAAGGTGTTCTATCAAACGTTTGTCTGAAAATACGGTATACGATTTCAGCAACATAAGAGCAACCTTAGCGGAAGGACTGAAAATATTCTTGCATCCAAGCAGATGCTCAGAAAGTCCTATTTCTTTTGCTATACTATTAAATGGAAATACGGAGTGAAGTCTGCCAAGTTCACTCTCATTAAAACTCTTGCGATATTTTTCCAGAATATCAAATTCTGTAAAGCACAAAGTAGGGGGAATTTCCGATTTTTTTTTGTATCTTAACCATATTTTTGTTTGGAGATTTCCCCCGTTTTGGCTGTCAAACCTTATTTTCGGGGGAATACTCAAAGATACTAAAAACCAACTAATCCGCAACACTTTGTGTATGAATTAGTTGGCTAATTTTATACTATTTACTGAATACCCCTATTTACCCATTACAATAAGCTCAAGTTTCTTGGCATTGGTACGTGTCTTGAGCCAATCAGCCATGCGTTTCTTATCTGCCGAAGATGGTTTCTTGGCACATTGCAATATAGCAAATGTAAGTGTGTCTGGCTTAAGGCTGTCAAGTTCCAGACGAATGCTGCGAGACAGTGCTACGGACTTGATACCTCCACCGAACAAAGCCTTCATCTCCCCTGCCAGTCTGCTGTCAGCCTGTCCACTACGGGTATAGAGTTCCAACCGAGTTTTCAGTGAATCTATCTCATGCTGTTGTGCAGCCAGCTTCTGTTCGCTCTTCTTGTAGAAGTCCTCCATCACCATCGACTTTATATTACTGATGTCCATCTCACCGTTATTCACTCCTTGGAATACTACAAGCTTGGTTTTTCCGAGGTTATACTTTTCAAGCTTCTGCTCAGCAGCAGCTATCTGGCTTTCGGATACTTCATTGCCGACCATCACAACCTTAATCTCACGTTTGGAATAAGATATTTCCCTACTGAGGATTTGTGAATTAGGGAACTGAAGTTCCTCAGATATATAATTGTTTGCAGCACTGTGATAGAATGTTTCCTTAACGATACCGTATGTAAGATATATCGCAGGACACATGGTCACCAAAGTTATGGTTATAATATACTTACGTACAAGTTTCTCACGATTTTTATCAACAAACTCCTTGTGCTTGAACTTCATAAACCGTACCCCAAGGAAAGTGGCAAGGCTTATAAACACGGAGTTGATGAAATAAAGATAGAATGCTCCAAGGAAATAGAGCAGATTGCCGGTAGCCAGTCCAAATCCGGCAGTACAAAGCGGCGGCATCAATGCTGTAGCGATAGCAACACCCGGTATCACATTACCTTTCTCCTTGGTAGCCACAGCCACTATACCTGCCAGACCGCCGACCAGGGCTATGAATACGTCGTATATAGTAGGAGATGTTCGTGCCAATAATTCCGATTGCACTTCGTCAAGCGGAGTGAATGCAAAATATATTGTAGCGGTAGTAACACTGAACACAGTAGCTATGAAATAACTCTTCAGAGAGCGTTTCATCAGTTCGAAATCGTTGATACCGATAGCAAGCCCCACACCCATGATAGGTCCCATAAGCGGAGAAATCAGCATGGCACCAATGATTACGGCAGTAGAATTGACATTTAGTCCGAGAGAGGCAATAAAAGTGGCAAACACAAGGATCCACAGGTTTGCTCCACGGAATTCCACTCCATTGCGAATGCTTTCAACCGTGAGCTGTTCATCCTCCATACTTTTGTTCAAGTCCAGATAGTCATCGTAAAACTTTCTTATCAGGTACTTCTTTCTGTTGTTAAGTTCCATAATTATTTCTTTATAAATCGATTAATAACAGGGATACTTTTCAAAGGTAAGTCTTTTTTTATGATATATGCAACAAATAATACAAGCAATAATGTTCTGAAAGCAATACGCAATATAGTATTTTCAGGATATACATATATTGATACAGCATAAAGAATTGCCGCAAAAACTAAATAGACGAACATATCTTTTAAGGGATAAGCCACCGGATATTTCTTCTGACCTATGAAATAAGACAGAACAGTTATAAGTCCATAACCTGCCACGGATGCCCATGCCGAAGCTAAATAGCCATATTTCGGTACAAGCCAGATATTGAGTATAAGTATCACCGCACATCCTATAAGAGAAAAATATGCTCCCCAGCGTGTTTCGTCAATCAGCTTATACCAAAACGAAAGATTGAAATAGATTCCTTTCAGTATCTCTGCTCCCATTACTATGGCAACCACACTAAGACCTTCCCAATAATCCGAAGCTACCATATATTTCAGGATGTCCATATAAAACATAACAGCCAGAAATGCCAGCAGAGAGAAGATAAAGAAATACTTCATGGCTCCGGCGTATGATGATGTACTATCTTTCTTATTGCTGTTACCAAACACAAAAGGTTCGTAGGCATATCTGAAAGCCTGTGTAAACATTGCCATAATCATCGCTACCTTACTTGTGGCACTATATATACCAAGTTGTACAAGTCCTTCCTGACGGTCATCATAAAGGAAGGGATATATCATCTTGTCAACAGTCTGGTTCAATATTCCCACTACCCCGAATATCAGTATCGGAAATGAATAGCTTAACATACGTTTCTGAAGCGCGAAATCCGGTTTGAAAGTCAACTGTCTCAGTTCCGGAATAAAGAAGAGCATCTGTGCCGCCGACATTATCAGATTCGACACGAATATGCAGCCCACCAGATAATCCGGATTATAGAACCATGAGACCAATGAAGGCGCATGTTCATTCAGCCATGGACAAAAAAGAAGGAAGAAAAGGTTCAGCACGATATTGCCTATGATATTGAAAAGCTTGATTGATGCAAACTTTATAGGCCGTTTCTTATATCTGAGCCATGCAAAAGGAATACAAAGGAACGAATCGAGAGCCACTACCACCATCATCATCCCTACATAATCCTTGTGGTCGGGATATTCAAGGAATTGCGATATAGGCTCAAGAAATATCAAGCCAAAAATGACGAAAAGGAACGAGAGTCCTCCCACGAAAAGGGATGTATTGGAGAATACCTTTACAGGATCCTCTTCCGACTTGTTTGCAAAACGAAAAAAACCTGTCTCCATACCGAAAGTAAGGAACACAAGTATAAGTGCCGTATAAGCATAAACATTCGACACTACTCCGTAGCCTCCCGACTCTGCCGAAAGGACTGCCGTATATAGCGGAACGAGCAGATAGTTGAGGAAACGTCCTACTATACTGCTCAGTCCGTAAATTGCTGTATCTTTAACTAATGACACGTTGGTAATTAATAATTAAGAATTAAAAATTAAGAGCTAATCAAAAAGCGTTTTCTCCTGTTGCCAAATACTCTTTCCAAGATGTTTGTATGCCAACTCTGTAACTTCACGGCCACGCGGAGTACGTTTCAGAAAACCTTCCTTTATGAGGAAAGGCTCATATACTTCTTCCAGCGTACCCGGGTCTTCACCCAAAGCTGTGGCAATGGTAGTAAGTCCTACAGGACCACCCTTGAATTTGTCGATAATAGTACAAAGAATCTTGTTGTCTATCTCATCAAGGCCATAGCGGTCTATGTTCAGAGCTTCAAGAGCATATTTGGCTATTTTCAAATCTATATGTCCGTCTCCTTTCACCTGAGCGAAATCGCGTACTCGTCGGAGCAAGGCATTCGCTATACGAGGTGTTCCTCGGCTTCTTGACGCAATCTCACCGGCAGCCTCAACATCGCATGTCACTCCGAGAATACCGGCCGAACGCATAACTATACGCGACAGAACATTCTCATCGTAATACTCCAAGTGAAGATTTATACCGAATCTGGCTCTAAGCGGTGCGGTAAGCAATCCGCTACGTGTAGTAGCACCTACAAGAGTAAAAGGATTCAAATCAAGCTGTATGCTTCGTGCCGACGGTCCCTTATCTATCATAATATCTATACGATAGTCTTCCATAGCGGAATACAGGAACTCCTCTACTACAGGACTCAGACGGTGTATTTCATCGATAAACAAAACATCGTTAGGCTCCAGACTGGTCAGAACACCCGCCAAATCACCCGGCTTGTCAAGTACAGGTCCTGAAGTAACCTTGAAACCTACCCCAAGCTCGTTTGCTATGATATTACTCAATGTAGTTTTTCCCAATCCCGGAGGTCCATGAAGCAACACATGGTCCAGAGCCTCAGCCCTGAGCCTTGCAGCCTTCACGAATATACGCAGATTATCGACAACCTTGTCTTGTCCGCTGAAGTCCTCGAATTGTAGCGGACGGAGAGCGTTCTCAAAGTCGCGTTCCTTTCCTGTAGGCTTATAATCTCTTATATCAAACTGATCTTCCATATTCATACTAAAAACAGATACAAAAATACAAAAGAAAAATTATGAAAGGAACTTATTTGGCATTATGTATTGTTGTCAACGCAAAAAACCGATTTGCCGATAGAGTTCCAAGTCTGATTTTATATCCTGGAACGGTCTAAAAGGAATGACAAACTCAAGATCTGTATTCATAATGGCATAAACTACCTCCTCATCATTATCCTCGCCGCCAAAACCGTCGGAATCCTCAAAATACCTTCCTTCAGGATAAAGCATCCACGATATAGCGCACAACCCATTCTTAAATCCGTCCCATCTGTTTACGCCTGAATACTTAACCCTCTTATTTTTCGCATTCAGATAACCATTCTTACATTTATACTCTATTAAATCGAAATTTATATCCTTATCATCAACCAATAGTATCCCCTGTTCAGTAGATATTTTCCTGATTTTACCTGTCGTCATATTGGCTACTATGACTTCCTGATTTCCCCAGCCTTTACCAAAGAAGAAAGCCATGCCGTCTCCACCGCATATACCTTTACGTCCGCTCAATTCAGGATAACCATCAACCGTTACCTCCTGAGTGAGCTCGTTTACACTAAATTTAATAGTACCTTGTTCCATAAGAGATAATAAACAACTTCTAATACTAAACGTCCACAAAATACAATATATTACCAATATAAACAAAGCATTTTTAAACAAAAAAAAGCGGCCCCAATCGAGGACCGCTCTCTGTTATATGTTGTAGTATGAAATTACAACTTTGGACCAGCAGCAACAAGAGCTTTACCAGCTTCGTTTCCTGTGAACTTAGCGAAGTTCTTGATGA
>CALUIE010000081.1 GCA_944320605.1 uncultured Phocaeicola sp.
CAACCGTATCATTTTCGATTGCGGGTGCAAAGGTACGAACTTTTTCTTTACATGCAACTTTTTATACCACTTTTTTTCAAAAAAATTACATGCAATATCATAAAATGCTGTTAATCAAGAAAATCATCTGAAATATTTTTTATCAGTCATTATAACTTAATAAATATCTCTATAACAATATACATTATACTATTATATAACAGACATTATTAGATCTATATTAAGACATAATATCAACTTCTCTTATCTAAAAACGAAACTCAATATGAAAAAATGAGATTATCTACACACGAACGTGTCGAGTACTTGACACGAACGTGTGAAGAACTCCGCACGGGCGTGTGGAGTTCTCGACACGCCCGTGTCAAGACAATTACATGATGAGAAAGAATATAAAAAAACTCTATACTGATTTTGTTTTAATAAAAATAATACATAAATTCGCACTGTACTACATAGATAGTACTGTATAACAAAATATATAAGACTTTAAATATTATGGTAGAACTAAAAGGTATCTCATTCTGTTATGATTCTGAGGAAAAGATATTCAATGATTTTAGTCTAAGACTAAATGAAGGGAGATTTTACGGTCTTCTTGGTAAAAATGGTACAGGAAAGACAACGCTCCTAAAAATAATATCGGGAGCTCTTTTAGTAAAAAGAGGTGAAGTAATTATAAATAAAAAAGATATAAAATACAGAGACCTTGGAACACTACAGGAAATATTCTTGTTACCTGCCGACTTTACATTTCCACAAATGAATATTAATAAATACGTTTCTATATATTCAACCTTTTATCCAAAGTTCAGCAAAAAGATTCTCGAAGACTGCTTCACAAACTTCGATATAAACAAGAATATAAAAAATCTTCAGGAACTATCATTAGGAGAAAAACACAAAATAGCAGTAAGCATAGCAATATCATCAGGAACTAAAATCTTACTGTTTGACGAAGCGACCAATGGGATGGATATACCAACAAGAAAAATATTCCGTAAAATGCTTATAAAATACATAAAGGAAGACCAAACAGTAGTCCTGTCAACTCACGTAGTACATGACATAGAGAACCTTTTGACCGACATAATAATATTGAGAAAAGATAAAAAAGCATTCATATCATCAATTGATGATATACGTAAAAGATATTTATTCGGAATTCAAAAATACAAAGATGGCGCATTATATTACGAGCCATGCTCAGAGGGATATCATGTAATATGTAATAATCTCAACAACGAAGAAACAGAGATTTCCATTGAGCTGTTGTTTAACGCTTTAACAAAAGAAGGAGGTATAATATGAAAAATTTCAGCATTAAAAGAGCATTACTGTTCAGTAAACTGCAATTAGAAGAACTATTCTTAAATAAATCTGTTACTGAAATTATAAAGTTGTTATTACTGCGTTCCTTTAGTATCTGTATGATATGTATGCTAATCAAACAAGAAGGAATAAAAGAATGTATTTCGTTCATAGAACTATTACTCATTACATTCTGTTATTATTTCTCATTTTGGATACTTATAACCGATCTTTTAGACAATAAAGGACTTATAAATAAATTGACCATTCCAGCCACTCTCACTGAAAAATATGTAAGTATATACATAAGTACATTGATAATAGGTACTATCACTATAATACCATGTATTATAATATCCAACATCATAATGCAAATAGCTATTCCTTTGTTCTTTGAAGAAGATAACAACGGCTTAAACCTAATATTCGGTGGTGATGGGAACAACATAAAGCAGATTTTTTCTATAATACTTATAACTATTTACTCAACCATCCTTACCCCTGTTTTATTATTATGGAAACAATATAAAAAAACATTTTTCTGGTGCATAACATTAGCTTTCATTCTGTCATATATATTGCCAATTGTGTTTATGTACTTTTTCAATACATCAAAAGACACAATAAAATATATATTTATTACAGTTACTGTCGTATGGAGTATAGCAGCAGTTTTTCTCACAAACAGAGGCTTAATGAAATTTGAATCAAAATAATATTATGACAGACTTTAAACAAGACAGAGCAATATATTTACAAATAGCAGAACGAATATGCGACGAGATACTTGCAGGCAAGTATAATGCAGACGACCGTATTCCAAGCGTACGCGAACTGGCTGTATTACTCGAAGTAAATACAAATACAGTTGTAAAAACATACGATCTATTGCAACAATGGGAAATAATTTATACCAAACGTGGACTGGGATATTTCGTAACAGAAAATGCTCTACAGAAAATAAGAAGCACTAAAGGAAAAAAATTCATGAATGAGAATCTTCCTGAACTATTCAGACAAATGGAACTATTGGATATATCTATAGACACTATATCAAACAAATGGAAAGAGTACAAAAGTAATAGAACAAACATTTGAAAAATGAAAACGTATGAGCAGCAGAATATTTGCTCATCATACGTTTTCACTATTCTATCATCTAACACCAATCTTAAATCCTTCAGTATGCGAACCGAATTGTGGAGCATATACAGAAATTATTGACGCTGGTCCAGATATATAAACTCCTGAACGAGTGACAAATGTATCATAACTTAAAGTGTAAGTACCTTTTCGCATACTGTCAACAAAAAACTCAACAGAAGCATCTTTATTGACACGATAGAACGAAAGCCCTTCACACCATGAATAAGAGGACAATTGTGATGCAACCTCAAGACATGCCGGTTTCTCGTCCTTTATTCTTACAAAATCCATATCTCGGTCTGTACTTACGGTTATACATACAGTAATCTTATCGCCAACGGATAGTGTGGAAGATGATGAAACTTCTTTATCGCCACACATATACTTACGTTCAATTTTTAATCCGTTACCATTGTACATTTTAACCTTATCCATGATTTCAAGACACTGGGAATATACATAACACCATCCAATACCAGGTCCTTTTCGTGAAACATCTACAGTTTGCACCTTCTCTATATCAGAACCTTGCAGTGACACAGATACATGACCTATTGCGTCATCCGGAGTAGTTATTGTTTTACCACATACGCTTGCCGTCATAATTGATGTAGAGTCAAGCTGTTGCTCCCCACAAGCAAGGAATGCATATATTGCATTTACAGACGATACCGGAGTATCCCAAACCTGTACCTGTTTCTGTTTCAACAGCCAGAGACGCATATCGTCGAGTAAAGTATCTTTATTTTCTCCCAAACGCATGATGGCTTCCATTGCCGATACATGAGTCGGTATCCTATAATCGCATGAAGAATAACCGGCCTTGTAGGTATCGAAATAAGAACCCATTTCTTCATTGCTAACCATATATTCCATAACCGACTGCAAAAGTATCTTAGCCTCATACCTCTTTCCTGCGGCATCCATCACAGTAGCCATTACGGATTTCTCCTGTATATCGAGCGATGCGGACTTGTCCATGAAATAATCCGTGAAATATGAATTAACTTTTGCATCTGACAGAAGTGCAGCATCCTTATCTATCGCACAAACATAAAGATAATGCATTATCATATACTGTGGCCAATAAGTGTTTTTATTCTTAATCATACGGTTATGCCACTCTGCAGCCACTTTCGAAAGATATCCGATTGCTTTCTTATAAACTTTGTTCATCTGCGAATCGAATGTTACTCCCAGACTCTTAAGCCTTGCCAATGACTGCACGACCTGCAGAGTGATATATGGACTTGACAACATACCCTTGAACCACGGCCATGAACCGTCCTCCAACTGTAGTTGCGCTAAGTTTGTTACAGCCGTAGAAAATCTGTCATTCATTCCGTTCACATCGAAAAGCAAAGCTATGCGCTGTTTCCGTGAAGCCTCATCTTCCGCTTCTGCCAGCCATGGAGTTTCTTCGATGATGATATTCTTCAATTCCTCATTACTCGACAGTTCCGACCAAAATTCTTTATCGCTCTTACCTTGCAACACCCATGTATCGAACACCTGCTTGATTCTCGGATTAGACTTGACGATATACAAAGACAATGAATTGGCATACAATGCGGTAGCCCACGACATCGCGTCATCAGAAGACGGCGTGCCAAGCGCCGGCAAAGCCTGAACCACGTACCATTGCGGATTAGCCGTCATTTCTACAGTAAGTTTTTTGTTTGTAGCTGTCTGACTTCCGCCATTAAACAATTTTCCGATATCTACCGTTTTAGTTTCATCTTCACGCAACTGCACGGGGATATTCTCCACTATCAACTGTTTGTCCGACAATACAGGCAGGTAATGACGTTCACCGTCACTAAATTCACCAGCTTCTGCCATTACAGTACAAACCAACACATCTATACCTTCCGTTACCTTATAATTGAAAGTAACGACACCGGTTTCACCCTCACGAACATTGAAATCGTTTGTCTTGGAATATACCACCTTACCATTAATAGGGTTTGACATGGTCATAGTCACCTTTCCACTAATATTACCATCGGACATATTAATGAGCGATGAAGATATTGACGATTCATCTCCTACCCTTACGAAACGAGGCATATTAGGCTGTACCATAAAAGGTTTCGACGTAGTGAACGAAGCTTTAACAAAGCCGTAATCCATATCCTTAGTGTGTACAAAGCCATTGAAATTCCATTTCGTCAAGGCGTCAGGCATAACAAACGACATTGTGACTGTTCCTGTGGAATCGGTATGAAGACGCGGATAATAAAAGGCTGTTTCTGAGAAGTTTTCGCGAAGTGACGAAGGCAATCTTGTCTCTGAAACTACAAAATCATGTTCGCGTTCCTCAACAGGACTGAAAATAGCTTTATCTTCCAATACTCCGTCAGTTGCCGCCACATCCACTGCGGCATCAGCCTTATACTTAGCCCTGGATGACATTAGCGGCGCACGTGCCGCCGCACCTATCATAACAATTCCATTAGCCTGATAATATCCGTATGGAGCCAAAGAGAACGGCATGAACTGCGTGAAGCCATTGCCAGAAAGGAAGTCTATGCCATAGCGATAAGGGATAAACGGATAATTGACAAGCATGGAAAAGCCACTCGTGCCATTAAGAGTTCCCGAATAAAGTTGCCCGCTTCTCCTTACGAAAGACAAGCCGAAATCCCATCTATGAGAATAAAAATTGTCAAGCGAAGCGTCATACGCCGAAGCAAGCATGGAAGCCTTTACAGGCTTCCCGTCTTTGTCCCGTACAGAAAGTTTCCATTCTTCCTTTTGTCCCGGTACGAGCTTGTCGCGGAATGTCTCCCACTTGACCGCAAGTTTTTTCTCCGGCTTAGGTTTGTAAATGGCTAACATGTCACTGTACAACTTACCTTTGCGCATAAAAGACATGCTGACTGACATTTTGTCGCCATACTCTTCCTTGTATTTATATTCAAACTTAAGTATCGAATCGGAGAAATTCACCCTTCTCTTCTCTATCATCTTTTCAACCGTATATACGTTAACCATGAGATATACATCCTTTTCACTACTTCCCACATAAAAAACGGTACTCCGTTCATTTCCGGACGAGCGGTCGTCCTTATAAAACCATGCCGGCGTTTTATAAGGAACATGCTTGTCGTCAAGAGAAAACAATGTGAAATACCTCTCGAAAGTCACCTCACGCCCTTTTATGTCTGTGGCGGCGATTTCCATACGATATTTACCTGAAGGAAGTGTTCTTAGTCCATTCGGCACAAACAGTTTACCAGCCTCATTCTCGCCGGTAAGCATCGGCACCGCAGAAACACTTCCGTCTTCGGGTTTGCTGACAGAATATTTCACGACAGTCCGCACTGGCATACCCTCATAGTTGGATGCTTCAAACATTATGCTGTCAATCTTCTCTTTAGCCAACTGGGCAGGCAATCCGACTATTCTTAATTCGAGGGACTTTTCTCCTACAAAGACCGAAAAGTCGCCTGTCTGCGTCTCGCCCGAAGTACTAGTGACCGTAGCTATAAAACTAAACCTCGTATTGGGAAACTGATCCCCCACAAGCACGTCCTTAGGCTTTTCAAGCTGAAAATCCACATGGAACTTGCCATCGGCATCCGTCATCGCCTTGCCTGTGACAAATTCAGTCCCACGTCCTCCCCAGTTTCTCCATACATTGTTTGCACGGAGTATCCGGTATTCAACAGCCGCCATACGGACAGGCGCACCGGCAAATGTCATCGCCTTTCCCTCTGCCCTTACTGTATCGCCAAAGGAATAGGTCTCGCCCAACTTTTCAAAAACGACATCAAACGTAGGACGCTTATATTCTTCTACCTTGACATACGAATATGTATTACCTGCCTTTATATTGAAATATCCCGGCATAGCATTTTGTTTAAGCATAAATTCAGTGTCGAAAACCCCGAACTCGTCCGTCGTAACTTCAGCCTTTTCCACTTCCTTGCCGTTGGCATCGAAGAGAGTGACAATTACTTCCGAACCTTTAATCACAGAAACAGAATCACCTGTCTGAACATACTGCACTCCGGAAACGTGCACTTTCTGTCCCGGACGATAAATGGAACGATCTGTAAACAGGTCTGTCATTATGAGTGATTTCTCCTGTGAATTCTTCTCGTTTCGCACATAATCCCTTATGTAAAAATACAATTTTTCTATTCGCATGAAATCATTCCCGGATGTACGGACATTGAAATACCCTGATTTTTCATCCTTCAGCTTCAGCATCACACTGCCCTGACTATCGGTAGTATATACTTTGCTTTCCTCATATCCGTCGCCTGCCTTACGATAATAAACCAACTCGGCATGAGGCACTGGATGCCCTGTCATCCGGTCAACGGCTATAAACTCCTTCATGCCGTCCGACGTCTGTCTGACCACACAATCGTATGGAGACACATACGAAACATCATAACGCACCACATCAGGCTTCTGCTTAGAGTATAATTTGAATATATATATGCCGGCTTCAGGCAATTTGTATTTAAGTTCTACTGTCTTATTCTTATAATCTGATGCCGGAACAAGAGAATAATTGTTGACAGTCGCAAGGATGCCATTCTTTGCAACGAGCCGCCCATACAGCGAACGGTCGCCAAGTTTTTCCGACGAAGGCGCAAGGTTAAGCCTGTACGCCTCTATCGTAATATCGGTAATGTTATTGTATATAAGTTTTATTTCTGTCTCATACCCGGGATATATGAATGGCATTGACATGCTAAGGAACGGTGACTCTATTTTCTTTGCTAAGTTTCTCAAATCATCAGTCCATTCCGTTTCCGGATAGGTCTTCAATGCTTCCCTTATTGCCGTCATGGCATCAGTCATCCTTTCTCGTCTCATATACTTGTTGGCAAGTTTCAGAATGATATCGCAATACACATCAATATCCTGATATTCTGATGCTAACTTTTTAAACTCATTTATCGCATCATCCGAAGATAGTTTATCCTTGGAATACACACAGTTGTCAGAGAGATAAACAAGTCGTGCCTCTCTTGTTAAAGCCTCAGCCTTTCTGTCACGGTACGGACTGTCCGTTTTGGAATACAAGCCTACAAGTGAATCATAAATGCCAAGTATCTCATTATGGATTTTCTGCTTATTTTCACTGGCAGGAACAGAAAGCAGTGTACGCACCGCCTGACGCGCAAGGAAATCATACATATTATCATCAAAATACTCTTTGCTCAAATCCTTTGAGACTACTACAGGATAGAACAAAGCAGCCGAACGTGATGCCAACAATTCTTTTTCTTGCAAAGACATACGTAAGCACGATATAACGGAATCTATTTCCAAAGAAGTTTCAGCCGCATATACCATTGCCATAATACTGTTCAACACAGCTTTTCCTACAGTGTCTGTCTCAGAAACAGTCCACTCCTTTAGCCTTTCTTTCTGTGCCTGAAGGCTGTCTGAACTCAACCGAACCTTATATTCCGAGCAGACCATAAAAGCCTTCATCATCTGCGGCAGATTCTTTTCTTTCATTGCCAATGAAAAAATATTTCCTGATTTTTCTATAACCGAACGTGGAAGGTCTTTTTTCTGTAATGACTCTACTTCCTTCCAGAGCTTACCGTAATTCTGAGCTGATATAGGGAAAACAATGCATATCATCATCAATCCCATAAACAAACAAATCTTTTTCATACCACCTGATTTGGTTAAATTTATACGTTTGTATAAAGAAACAATTTATAATCGTAATTGCTGCATTTTTAATGCTAAAAGATGTATAAATCATGCTTTTTGACTATATTTGCGATATTAGAGTTGTTTTTTTAAGCACTATTAAATACCATTTAAACATATATCAAACATAATAGTATGAGAACTTTCAATTCGCGTATGTCAGAAAAGGCAAAAAGTTGTGTATGGATCTCAATGATGTATTCAGTCACAACAATAGTATTATGTCTTGTATTGGTACTATTGTCCACAAATAATGCGGATAATCTTATTCCCTTCATAGCCTGCTTCATTTTCATGGCACTTACTTCATGCATTCGTATATACCAAACAGAATATAGCATTGCTGATGAATCTGTGAATATAAGAAGTTTCAAATTCAAATCAATCAAGATATCAAATATAAAGAAAATCACAGTTCTGAAAGAAAAGAAAAGATTCACCCTGAAAATACCATACGACACTATCATAGAAGATGAGAACGGAAGAAAAACTTATCTTGCACCGGAAAACAGGAACTTGATGTTAGATATATTGAAAGATATAAACCCCAACATCATTTTCTCTTTTTCCCACCCATGACATTATATCTGTAAATAGGGATATTCAGTAAATGTCCTTAAAAATGAAATGGCATATTGAGATGATATATTAAAATCACCCAACATGCCATTTTTATTATATTTTTTTGTTATTCCTTCACATAATTGTATCTGACAAGACATGACAATCTGGAAGAAGTCTAATGACCTCTTCTGATTCTGGCAGTAAAATCATGTCATGCAGCTTTAACCTGTCTGCTCCTGATCTTGTCTATCATCAAGACTGCATTTGCCGTATGTATTCCGAAGAAAATCCAGAGGATTTCCGTTTTCCTGTTCCGAGCCTTTATCCTTGAGAGTGAATAATGTTGCTTTTGAGTACCGAAACTTCCTTCAAGCCTGGTAGCTCTCTCCTTTGAGAGTTCACTTCTGAGAACTTTTCTCAAAGTTTCATCCTTTGCCGCCCTTCCCTTGCGTACGAAGGAAGTTGATATACCATATTTAGTACAGAATTTTCTGTTGGCATTATTGGCATATATGGAGTCTCCTGCCACACATCTTACCCTCACATTCATGAGCTTTTGCTGCATACTGATACAGTCCTTCAGACGTATGCCTTCATTGAAGGCCTTGAACGCGATGTGTTCGATGAACGATATGCCGTCTATCTGTATGTTGTTAACCTTTGCACCGAACTCTACGGACTTGGTTTCCTTGCCTCTGACGATGGGGCGTACATAATGACGGTCAACGCTGACAATACGGTCACTGACCTTACGGCCTTCAAACATTTCCTTTTCCTGTACAAGGACTTTACGGATAATAGAAAGACGCTTCTGATAATCCTGTGTATATCGGAGTGTGGCTCCGTACTCTCTATGAATATCATCCCTCTGTATGAGGAGTTTCTCAAGAAGTCTGATCATACGACGCTTGAGCATCCTTGTACTTGATGCCTTTCTTTTTCTTTTCTTGCAGTAGGAAAGGTAGGACTCTGCCACATCAGTATATTTGTTGCGTGGACGCCTTATACCAAGTTCCTTGCAATGCCGGCATATATACCTGTAAAGCCATTCAAGACATTCCCAAAGGAGTTTCATATCAGTGGGGAAACGCATATGGCTCTCATAGCACGTGGCATCGGTCATGCACACATGAAGGTTATCAAGATATGGTTTCCAGTGTGAGGCCAGTATCTCCTGAAGGGATTCAATGTCAAGACGGACTGCTATCTCATTACGGATGGCACTGACTATCTTGTAGTTGGTTATGGGGAAAAATGGATCTATCAGAATTCCACA
>CALUIE010000082.1 GCA_944320605.1 uncultured Phocaeicola sp.
GGAACACGCATTGACATACCAGTCAATTTACCGTTCAATTCAGGAATAACTTTACCTACAGCTTTAGCAGCACCAGTAGAAGAAGGGATGATGTTACCAGATGCAGCACGACCACCTCTCCAGTCTTTCATAGAAGGACCATCAACTGTCTTCTGAGTAGCAGTTGTTGAGTGAACTGTAGTCATCAAACCGTCAGTGATTCCCCATTTGTCGTTCAAAACCTTAGCGATAGGAGCCAAACAGTTAGTAGTACAAGAAGCGTTAGAAACGAACTGAGTACCTTTAACGTATGTTTTTTCGTTTACACCGCAAACGAACATTGGAGTATCGTCTTTTGAAGGAGCTGACATAACTACATATTTAGCACCAGCTTCAATGTGAGCCTGAGCTTTTTCTTTAGTAAGGAACAAACCTGTAGATTCTACTACGTATTCAGCACCAACTTCGTTCCAAGCCAATTCTTTAGGATCTTTACAAGCTGTTACGCGGATTTCATTACCATTAACAATCAATTTGCTGTTTTCAACATCAGCAACGATAGTACCGTCGAACTGTCCGTGCATTGTATCATATTTCAACATGTAAGCCAAGTAATCTACTGGGCACAAGTCGTTAATACCTACGATCTGGATATCGTTTCTCTTCTGAGCTGCACGGAATACGAAACGGCCAATACGACCGAAACCGTTAATACCTACTTTAATCATTTTGTTTAAAATTTTAATGGTTTTATAATAAAGTTTGAAAACTGTTCGATATAATTAATCATGTTTTGATATAATCAATCTCATTTTTTTCGATGCAAAAGTAATGATTTCTTTTAAAACTCAACACTCGTTACTATTCTTTTTTCTTAAAAAAACACTTATTATTTAAACTTCTAAGCACTTTATTTTATATATATCGCATATAATACAGTTTTTGCAATCTGTACTATACAAAATGCAACTTTTATAAAGTGTAATTGTTTTTTATCTCATTCCTCTTGCCTTGTATATACGCTCCTTCGCGTTATTAATATCTTGGAATTTTTCTTCTGCCGCCTTTCTTATATCCTCACCTAAAGTTGCCACTCTATCCGGATGATGTTTCAGAGCCATTTTTTTATAAGCCGCACGTACCTCTTCATCAGATGCATCAGGAGAAATTTCCAATACCTTATAAGCCTCGTCTAAAGACTTACCCCTCATATTTAGCATTGACTCTACTTCTTGATACGATAATCCCATCGCCAATGCAACCTCCTTAAGAGCCTCAATTTCTTCTTTACATACATTACCGTCACTTTGTGCTATCTGAGTCAAGAACCGTAACAACTGAAGCCGTTCCTCGTACGACATGTTAGAGGCTATCTGTGCACCGCATTCATGTATTGTATTTCTGAAAGCCATTGGATTTGATTTATCCATTTGCTTTCTTTGTTCAAATAAATTCAATAATATCTGCTCACCTTCAGAGACAGCAATTTCTCCAAAATTATTTCTTAGAAAGGTTCTGACAAATTCCATTTCGCTATGCATTATCCTGCCGTCTGCACGTATTATATACGATGCCATAACAAGCATTGAGAACAGAAAGCTATTCCTTTGTCCAACATATTCATTCTGACTATCTGAACTTTCTATTGTACTTTCATTTGCATTATCAAACAAGGATCCTATGGCAAAACCTGCCAGGGCACCTAAAGGTCCCATAGTTACAAATCCCATAAGACCACCAATCCATTTTCCGTATCCCATATTATTATATATTTTTATTCCGAGGCAAAGGTATAAAAAAACTTCATACCTGCAATAATATAAAAAAGCTGCCTCAAACAATTTGAGACAGCTTTCATTCTGAATATTATGTTTATAGTTAAGCTGTAATAGCTGATCCCATCAAGAATGTAGCAGCAAGAGCTACGATAGCATACAATTCAGGAAATACGGCAAGAATCAACGTATTACCGAATACATTGTGTCCCTGACCAATAGCAGCAATACCATTAGCACAAACCTGTCCCTGACGGATTGCAGAGAAAAGAGCAACCAATCCCAGACCAATACCAGAGCCAAGCACCGCACAAGCCTGAAGAGTAGTGATTTCAGGAGTCAGTACCCCAAATATATTCTGGAACATAAAATAACCGGCAAAACCATAAAGTCCCTGAGTACCAGGAAGGGCTGTTAATACGAGGAAATTACCAAAAGCACTGTCATTCTTTTTAAGTGCTCCGATAGATGCATTACCAGCAATTGTTACTCCGTATGCACTACCGATACCAGACAAACCAACCATAACAGCTATGCCAATATAGGCAATCAAAAAATTCATTTCCATAATTCTAAAGTTTTTTATTATTATTTTTTCAGTTTATATACACGAAATACATTTTATTTTTTAAATGGAGAGTATTCCTTTCCTCCACCTTCATAACCTGAGTTCTTGAAAAACTCAACGAAAGTCAAACGCATAGGGTGAACCATTGCACCAAGAACATTCATAAAGATATTGATTGAATGTCCGATGACAAATATAAGCACCATAACAATAGGGCCTGCTATTATATTGTCAGGACTCATACCTGCTGCAAGACTATTGAATACGCTTGCCAAAATACCTCCTGACAATCCCAATGCAAACAGACGAACATATGACAATATATCACCTAGCAATCCTGTTGCCATATTATAACTGTCCCAAAGTCCAAGACCGATATTTACGAAAACATTCTTACCTGGACTATTGTAAAGATAAGCCATAAGTAATCCTGCTATCACAAATACCATGTGTACTGTTCCACCCATTTCCATTGCACCGGCAAATGCTATTGCAGAACTAAGAATGACAAATATCCATCCTATTGTTCCCACAGCATACTTAAATCCGAGCTGTATAGTCTGGTTAACAGCTTTCAGCATCATTCCGAAGATTATCTGAACTCCACCCAGAATAAGAGACAGATTAAACATTTGCTGATTATCGAGTGAAATAGCTTCCTTCATCTTCTGCAGGAAAGGCACCTGAATATCATAAATATTAAATCCGAAACATGTTCCTGTAAGCAGACCACAAACCATTGTAGAAGCTCCAAGGATTTGCACCAATGTAAGTATCGGTTTCATGCCCGGACTTATATTCTTAGCCATCAGCCTATATATAGTAACTGCCAACACCATAAACGCACCGTATCCTATATCTCCAAGACACAAGCCGAAAAACAGCATGAAGAAAGGTGCAAAGAACGGAGTAAGGTCAAGTTCATTATATTTAGGCAACATATACAGCCTTATGATAGGTTCGAACAACCGTGAGAACTTATCGTTTTTAAACAATATAGGCACATTATCTTCAGGTGCAGGGTTGGAAATCTCATAATAAGCTCCTTGATTATCCATGAAAGACTTAACATCTTCACTTTTAACTTCAGGAACCCAACCTTCCAATAATACCAGCTTATTGTCGGCCAAGGAATCTCCGGTCAATACAACCTTTGAGAATTCTATTTCAGAATAGACCTTCCTTTGAGCTACTTCAAGGTCTGCAATAGATGTTCTTGCCAAATCCTTGATGCTTTCATCCACTTTGTTTATATCTTTTTCAAGATTCTCAACAGAAGCCTTCAAGCCACTCAAAGATTTATCCGGCAATTTTGCATATTCCACCTCAAGTTCAGGAACATCTTTTTCTGATGTTATAGTTACAAAATAAACTTTAGAGCCTATTTTATTTATAACTGTCGCATTATATGCCTGAATCCATTCATCCTTGAATTGTTTTTCAGAACATATATAGAAATTCACTACATAACCGGCATTCCCAAGACGTTCAATATTACCAGAGTCGAAATCTCCCCATGGTTCTAACAAAACAATTTCCTTTTCAAGCGTCTGTTTCTTGTGAACCAGCTGTTGCTGATCAGCCTGCAGTTCAGATAATACTTCAAGAGTATTTTCTCCTTTAGCAGCATCACCTTCATGCTTATCTGCCACAACATTCATTCCCTGAAGGAATTTTATTGCAGCAGCATATTTTGCAGCCAATCGGATACGATCCTGAAGTTCCTGATTTTCTACCGCTCCTTGTGATTTGGTAAAAATATGAACCACACCTAATTCACGAAGCTTTTCCAGAAACTGTTCGTACTCCTTATAATATATAAGGAAAGTCAGCTTTTTCATTTTAGCAATCATTGTTCAGCCTCCTTTCTCTTTTCCTGGATAGATTTCAGAATCTTCTGTGATGACTTCGACAGATTTTCCTCATCTTCCATAAAACGTTTTATTTTTCTCAATGCGTCCTGATATCCAGGAATCTGTACCTTCTCAAAGAGGTTTACCTTTTGAGTAGTTTTTTTACGCGCATGTTCCAGCAAGCCCAATTTGGCGAGTGTAAATTCCCTCTCTATGGCAGTCTGAGCCAAATTCTTCAATATATGAAGTCCGTCAGCATACCATTTAGGAGCAGAGAACATACTGAATTTACGGATATCGAAGTCCACCTCTTCAAGTAGCGGAACCCTGACACCTGCAATCTTTCTAACGCCCAAATGAACATCCTTCACTTTTATCAATGAAGCATCAAATTCATTCCAGAGTGCGAACATGGCTTCATACGCCTGAATCTGACTTTCAAGACGTTCCTCCAGTTCCACAGCTTCAGTTTTGCAACGTTTCACCTCAAGTCGCAACGCACTTTCCTTATTCTTTATTATAGGAAGCGTACGAACTCGAACCTTCAGTTGCTTTTCCAACTGCTGTAGCGAGGTTTTGTTATATTGAAATTTAATAGCCATTTCTCTGTTTTTTATTGAATTTGATTACTTCTTCCAATACTGATCAACAAATTCCTTCTTAATATTAACCTCTTCAGGCTTGAAATACTTACTGAACAATCCCCAAGTTACATCAAGCATTTCTGTTGTATTGAGGTTCACATCAATAGCAAGAAGCTGATTAGCATAATCCTTAGCAAATGCCAATGTACGTTCGTCGTAATTTGTAAGGTCGAAACCGTTTTCCATCTTTGTCTTGGCGTTTGCAGCATCGGCATAAAGACGTACAGCAGCATTCATTACCTGTGGATGGTCTTTACGAGTCTTCTTACCGCTAACCAATTGTTTCAAACGAGAAAGTGAACGGAACGGATCGACAATAACCTTACCTATATCACTATCACGACGCAGGAACAACTGTCCTTCTGTGATATAACCAGTATTATCAGGTACCGCATGAGTAATATCTCCACCAGAAAGTGTAGTCACCGCAATAATAGTTATGGAGCCGCCACTTGGGAACTGTACTGCCTTTTCGTATATCTTGGCAAGGTCTGAGTACAAAGATCCAGGCATAGAGTCCTTCGAAGGAATCTGGTCCATACGGTTTGATACGATAGCTAATGCGTCGGCATACGAAGTCATATCTGTAAGCAGAACCAAAACTTTCTGATTATGCTCTACCGCAAAATATTCCGCAGCCGTCAATGCCATATCAGGAATAAGCAATCGTTCTACAGGAGGATTCTCGGTAGTATTTACGAAACTGATGATACGGTCCAACGCGCCGGCATTAGAGAACACATTCTTGAAGTAAAGGTAGTCATCGTTAGTCATACCCATACCGCCAAGGATAATTTTATCTGTCTCAGCACGAAGAGCCACATTTGCCATCACCTGGTTAAACGGCTGGTCAGGATCGGCAAAGAACGGAATCTTCTGTCCTGACACCAATGTATTGTTCAAGTCAATACCTGCAATACCTGTAGCAATAAGTTCAGATGGCTGTTTACGGCGTACCGGGTTCACAGAAGGGCCACCGATTTCCACTTCTACACCCTCAACCTCAGGACCGCCATCGATAGGATCACCGAACGCATTGAAGAAACGTCCTGCCAACTGTTCGCTAACCTTCAGGGTAGGCGATTTCCCTAAGAAAACCACTTCTGCATTTGTCGGAATACCTTCAGTACCCTCAAACACCTGCAGCGTAACATCATCTCCGGCAATCTTTACAACCTGTGCAAGTTTGCCGTTCACCATAGCCAGTTCGTCATACCCCACTCCTTTAGCTTTCAGTGAGCAGGTAGCTTTAGTTATCTGGCCTATTTTGGTATATATTTTTTGAAATGCTTTTGTTGCCATTTTATGATTCTTAGTTAATGAAATAAATTATTCAGCACGTCTTTCGGCAATAAGCTCCTGTAACTGTTTTCCAAATTCCACGTATTCGGCAGATTTATATTTGGAATAGTTCATTTGCTTGCAGATATTAATCATCTTCTTGAAGTATTCCATAACCTCTACAAAGTTATCGTATTTAAATTCCGTATGGCAAACATCTATCACCATATTTACTATTTCCTCCTGACGTTCCATCGGAGTAACAGAATCCACTTCATCGAATGCGTCCTGCTGAAGAATTACAAAGTCAATAAGTTCAGACTTCCAGAAAATAACATGATATTCTACAGGCACACCGTCATCACCAAGGATATTTATCTGTTCAGCGATTTCCTTACCTCTCAGCAGTCTTGTCTTCAATTCATTGACCTTTCCTATCCATTCTCCGTTAATACGTTCCGCGATATAATTCTCAAATTCCGGATATTCCAGATATTTGGAATAAGAATCAATAGGATTAACGGCAGGATAACGTTTACGGTCGGCACGTTCCTGTTCCAACGCATAGAAACAGCGTGCAACTTTCTTTGTATTCTCTGTTACAGGCTCTTTCAAGTTACCTCCGGCTGGTGATACAGTACCGATGAATGTGATAGAACCGGTAGCACCATTGTTCAGATAAACATAACCTGCACGTCCGTAGAAGTTTGAGATAATAGCCGAGATATCCATAGGGAATGCATCTGGTCCAGGCAATTCCTCCATACGGTTAGACATTTCACGCAGTGCCTGAGCCCAACGGGAAGTTGAGTCTGCCATAAGAAGTACCTTAAGTCCCTGTGCACGATAGAATTCAGCCATAGTCATAGCTGTATATACAGAAGCTTCACGTGCTGCCACAGGCATGTTTGATGTATTTGCAACAATAATAGTACGTTCCATCAATTTTCTACCTGTATGCGGGTCAACAAGTTCTGGGAATTCAGTAAAGATTTCCACAACCTCGTTTGCACGTTCACCGCAGGCTGCAATAATAACGATATCAGCTTCGGCCTGTTTTGATATAGCATGTTGTAACACTGTTTTACCAGTACCGAAAGGTCCCGGAATAAATCCTGTACCACCTTCCACTATCGGATTTACAGTATCAATAACACGTACGCCTGTTTCGAGCAATCGGAATGGACGCGGTTTTTCCTTATAATTTGTCATAGCCTTCTTCACAGGCCATTTCTGAATCATATTTACCGGAATATCATTTCCTTCCTTATCTGTAAGAACGGCTACAGTATCTTCTATCGTATATTCGCCTTCTGATACTATAGATTTAACTTTATAAGTTCCTGTCAGCTGGAAAGGAACCATGATTTTCAATGGCTGATGATTTTCTTCCACTTCTCCAAGCCAAGCCGAAGGTCCCACTTCATCTCCAGCCTTAACAATTGGTTTGAAAAGCCATTTAGCTTCTTTGTCCAAAGGATAAGTATATTGTCCGCGCTTCAGGAAAACGCCATCCATTTTATCAAGATCATTCTGTAAGCCATCATAGTTTTTCGACAGCATACCAGGGCCCAAAGTAACTTCAAGCATGTGGCCTGTAAATTCAGCTTCAGCACCAACTTTCAGTCCTCGAGTACTTTCAAACACTTGAACATACACATTAGTACCAACCACCTTAATAACCTCGGCCATAAGTCGGTCACCACCTGTAGAAATGTAACAGATTTCATTCTGTGCCACCGGACCATCTACAGTCAAAGTCACCATATTGGCAATAACACCAATAACACTACCTTTTGTTGCCATTATATTATATTTAAACTAATTTCTAAATTCCTCAGGTATCTGAACCTCATTTTTCAAAGCCTTAATCATAGCCCTGAACAGTTCATTACCTTTATCTTTATCCAATGATATCCATCTTTCTATCATCTCAAGTTGCAGCAGAAAAACGAATAAGCGTTCAACGGTAAAATAATCAAAAAAGGATTCTACTTCAAGCCAATCCCACTTCAATTGATCTATTTTCTTCTCCCTTTCAACCAAATCATCAATTTCCGCTATTCTCTGAATATTATCCAAATAAGTCAAGGTCTCTCCTAACCCGAAATCTCTGGCATTGGATACACGTAACATTTCGCATACATCAGTATTTCCAACTATCACTGAAGATACATCAAGTTTATATTTACGCGCAGCAATTGCAGATTGGATATTATTAATATTAAGATTAAACTCAAACCAGGCAGAGACAAAACGATTCTTACTTGTCATAGCAAAAGAATAATAATCCGATGCTAACATATCATTGGCCCTATGTTCATCTTCCGGAGAGAGCGATAAATATTCAGATATGAATTTACAGAAATAAGACGGGTACTTTTTGTCAGGAATATCTCCATCCTTTACAGTATCTATCAAAGTCAAAAGTTCATCGGCACTAAACATGCCCACTTTCTTTACAACATATTCTTTGTCTTTCAATAGATGTAAAAGGTTGTCATTATCAAATTTGAGATAAAACAAGTCTATTACTTTTTTATCCTTATCTGATAAATCAGGGTATATTTCCGACTTAAAACTATCAACACTATAACTCAGCTTGCCATCTTCCAATGATATGTCAGGCAATCCGGCTATTAGATAATAATAAGCATCCATAATCCTATTTTAAAACAGCATTTGTACTAATTGCGGACGTAAGAAATCCTTAAAATAGTTTTCAAACTCTTCCTCTCCAAAATTGACCTTATATGAGCCATCAGCCGGAGATATTGTAAACAGGATTTTTGATCCTTTTACACTTTCTATTTTTACTCCTTTATCCAATAATTCTTTTGCATTCTTGGAAAAATACTTTTTTAAGTTCTCCGCATCAGTCGAAGATATAACTACCGGTTCATTTTCTACCCATTGTTTAGCCAGCGTTACTATAAATTTATTCAGATATTCTTTATCTGAAGTAAAGTCCTTCACTGCCGCCGAAACTGTTTCATTGGTAAGCAAATTTGTCACCTCTGTTTTCAAAGCATTTAAAGCCTGACCTGCAAACAATTTCAATTCAGATTTAGTGTTTTCATTAAGTTCATCAGCAGACTTTCTTGCCAAATTAATAATTTCATCAGCCTTTTTTTGGGCATCCTCCATTATTTTCTCAGCCTTCATCTGAGCCTCACGAATAAGTCGCTGTGCTTCTTCATTTCCTTTTTCCACACCTTCGCGATATATCTTATCCGTTAGTTCTTGAATTTTATTTTCCATAATTATTTAAGTAAACGATTTGTTTTATTGTCAAAAGCCAAGATTATTTTTTAATAAAAGCTCCGATTGCAACCAGAATTTTTATTGCGGCTCAAATATAACAAATATGAATGAAGAAAACGAATTTAAAATCAAAGATTTTATACAACATTACCAATATTAAACATTAGATTAACATCAGGTCATTAAATATATTACGACAAGTATATATAAACGCAAAAACTCCCCGAAGTATCTCTACCTCGAGGAGTCATTCTATAAAAACGGCGACTACCTACTCTCCCACTAATGCGCAGTACCATCGGCGTGACGAAGCTTAACTTCTCTGTTCGGA
>CALUIE010000083.1 GCA_944320605.1 uncultured Phocaeicola sp.
TCTACCGATTCGGCTTCTGTGTTCAGTCTTCTCCGTTCGCAGAAAATGAATCTGAAGGAAAACCTTCGTCCTATGCTTGAGTTGGAAAGTGGAAGTAATGACCCTATGGCATATATGCTCACAATTGTCCTTATACAGGTAATTTCCAGTGGCAGTTCGCTTAGTATTAGTCTTTTGCTTAAAGACTTGTTTGTACAATTCCTTATTGGTGGTACTTTGGGATATTCCATGGGGCGGTTCATGTCATGGCTCACAAACAGGATAGGTCTGTCAAACTCATCACTTTATTCAATACTTCTTCTGAGTATGGTTTTCATTACTTTTACTGCTACTGATATGCTTAAAGGTAATGGTTATTTGGCTGTATATATAGCCGGTGTGGTGGTAGGGAATATGAAACTGACTTATCGAAAGGAGATTGTTACATTTATGGATGGGCTAACCTGGCTGTTCCAGATTATAATGTTTATCACCCTCGGATTGCTTGTAAATCCTCATGAAATGCTTGATACGGCTGTAGTGGCATTGCTTATCGGAGTATTTATGATAGTTGTGGCACGTCCGCTGAGTGTGTTCGCGTGTCTGCTTCCTTTCAGGGGAATAAGTGCCAAAGCCAAGCTTTTCGTCTCGTGGGTTGGACTGCGTGGTGCTGTGCCAATTATATTTGCCACATATCCGGTTATAGCTCAAATAGAAGGTTCACATCAGCTGTTTAATATAGTTTTCTTTATCACTTTGCTGTCACTCGTTATTCAGGGAATGACAATATCTTCTGTGGCACGCTGGCTTAAACTAGACTTACCTTTGGAGAAGGAAGGAAACGAGTTTGGAGTAGAATTGCCGGATGAGATAGATTCGCAGCTGCACGACATAACTCTTAATGAAGAAATGTTGGTACACGGTAATCGTCTGGCTGATATGAATATACCTAAAGGTTCGCTGGTTATGCTTATCAAACGTGGAAACGAGTTCCTAATTCCGAACGGACAGATGGAACTGCATGTGGGGGACAAATTATTGTTTATAACGGAGAATACGAAAGATTAAATTAAAAATATGGTATTTTATTTTTCAGCTACAGGCAATTCTTTATGGGTTGCACAATATATATCCAATGCTTTCAATGAACCTTTATGCTCTGTACCTGACCTTATGCGGAAACAGTTTTCAGATGGTATCAGATACACGTTGAGAGATGAGGCGGAAATTTTGTTTTTCGTATTTCCTGTACATTCCTGGGGACCGGCATTGGTCATGCTGCGTTTTATCAGGGAGTTACAGTTGTCCGGATTGAAAGGAAACTGTGTATTCGCCATTGGCACATGTGGTGACGATTGTGGATATACAGACCGGATAGTGCGTAAGGAACTTGCAGACAAATGTATTCCTCTGGAAGCCTTCTTTTCGCTGAAAATGCCAAATAACTATATTCTTATGCGTGGTTTCGGTGTAGATCCTGAGCCGGTGAAGGATGAAAAACTTGCTTTGGCTCCAAGTGGTATGGAACAGATTGTAAAAGCTATAAATACACGTAGTTATTCTGAATCTCAGATTCTCCGTACAGGAATGTCGTGGCTGAAGAGTTATGTGGTCTATCCTGTATTTAAAAGATTTGTTATAGGCAGGCAGTCTTTCCGGACTACTGATGCGTGTATTTCCTGCGGACTGTGCGCTAAAGTCTGTCCAACAGGTACGATAGTTATGCAGAACGGCAAACCGGTATGGCAAGGAAGGGATTGTGTACAGTGTACGGCATGCATACACCGTTGTCCGGCTAAGGCTATTGAATTTGGCAAAGTGTCGGTGGGTAAGGGCAGATATGTTCATCCGGTGCTTGTAGGAAAATGATAATAAATTAGCCATAAATTATAAATATGAATAATACATTGAAAAACGACAGAATAGAAGTTGTCGATGCCTTACGAGGTGTTGCATTGTTTGCAATAGTGATTTTACATTGTTTTGAGCACTATAATCTTTATTATATGCCGGATTGTCAGCCTCATTGGCTTACAGCTCTTGATAAAGGTGTTTGGGATACAGTATGGTTCTTGTTTGGAGGAAAAGCCTTTTCCACTTTTTCTCTTCTTTTTGGACTTAGCTTTTTTATTCAGTTTGATAATGCAAAAAAACGTGGACTTCCTTTCCGATGGAGATTTGTGTGGAGAATGATTCTTTTGATGCTTTTTTCTCAGCTTCATTCCTTATTTTATAACGGGGATATTCTTTTGTTGTATTCTGTTATGGGAATTTTCCTTGTATCAGTATCAGGTCTTTCCACAAAATCTGTGCTTATATTGGCTTCGGTTATGATTATTCAGCCTGTTGAATGGATAAGACTGATTTGTATCGGATGCGACATTCCTTTTCTGGAATATGGGAATAACTGGGTAGTGTATGGTAATCTGGCAAAGCCTGTAATGGAGTCCGGTAGTTTCCTGGAAATTCTGAGATCAAATATCACCGACGGGCAGTTGTATGGTAATTTATGGCAGATAGAAAACGGTCGTGTTTTTCAGATAGGAGGTCTGTTTCTGTTTGGAATGGCAGCAGGAAGGCTTTCTTTATTCAAGAAATCTGATTATTCTGTCATGATATGGAAAAAAGTATTATTGTGGTCTGTAAGCCTGTTTGTAATTTTCAATATAATAAAGATGACATATCCGGAAATGGTAGCCGGTAATGAAGCGCTTATGGTGCCGTTGAATATTGCGGTACCGTCTATATGTAACTTCCTTTTTATGGCATTTTTAGTATCATTCTTTGTTTTGATATGGTGGTTCGGAGCAGGAAACGGATATAGATTTCAACGTATATTTATCCCTTATGGAAAAATGAGTCTGACAAACTATATTGTGCAGTCAATAATAGGTGTGTCTTTATTTTATGGCTTCGGCTTGGGATTATATAAATATACAGGAGCAACTTCGTGCTTGGTTATAGCGGTATTTGTATTCATAATCCAGTTGTTATTTAGCAGGTGGTGGCTTTCATCTCACAGACATGGACCGTTGGAATGGATATGGAAGAAACTTACATGGATTACTCTCAAGTAATGAATATTGTATTTAATAATTATATAAGCTTTTAAAGAAATGACAGAAAAGGAAAAATGCCATAAAGGATTGCTTTATGATGCGAATTATGATGAAGAACTGTTGCGTGAAAGGGCAGTATGTAAAGATTTATGCTATGAATATAACTCTTTGAGACCGTCAATGACTGCCGAACGTACTGAGATAATACGACGACTGTTCGGAAAAACGAAGTGTAACTTTCTGATTGAACAGCCTTTCTATTGTGACTATGGCTATAACATCGAAATCGGTGAGAATTTCTATATGAATATGAACTGCGTCATCCTGGATGGGGCTAAGATTACATTCGGTGACAATGTTTTTGTTGCTCCAAATTGCGGATTTTATACGGCGGGGCATCCTCTTGATGTAGAGAAGAGAAACGCAGGACTGGAATATGCTTTCCCTATAACAATAGGTAACAATGTGTGGATAGGAGCGAACGTTACGGTCCTGCCCGGAGTGTCAATAGGAGATGATGCGGTGATTGGAGCCGGAAGCGTAGTTACGAAAAACATACCTTCGGGAGTACTGGCAGCGGGTAATCCTTGCAGAGTTATTCGTGAAATTACTGAAAATGATAAAAACAAATACAGATTTAATTTATAACACAAATGAAACTAAAATCATCTACTGTTTTATTATTGCTTTTTGTTTCAATCGTAGCAAAAGCTGATCCTTTGGAATTACTGAGAGATGAAATCCTACACAGTATAGCCAAATATGACTCAAAGATTGGTGTAGCGGTAATGGTAAATGATACAGATACACTGACTGTAAATAATAGCGATAAATATCCCATGATGAGTGTCTTTAAGTTTCATCAGGCATTAGCAGTATGCCATCTTCTGCAGACTAAAGGGATACCATTGGATTCCGTAATCAATATATCGAAGAATGAGTTAAGGGAGAATACTTATAGTCCATTGCGTGATAGATTTCCGGAAGGAAATATCAGCATAAGCTTATCGGAACTTATGGAATATACACTACAACTTAGTGATAATAATGCATGTGACATCCTGTTCAACCGTATTCTTAGTATAAAAGATACAGACAGATATATACGTTCATTAGATATTGATGATTTTTCAATAGAAATGGATGAAAACGACATGCATGAGAATCTCGATAACTGTTACAAAAACTGGACTACACCTATGGCTGCTGTACGTTTAATGAATTTATTTCTTGAAAGGGATGCAGTTTCGGATGAATATTATGATTTTATTAAAAGAACAATGACGGAGTGTACTACGGGAACAGCCAGATTGCCATATCCGCTGAAGAATACAGGTGCAGTGATAGGTCATAAGACTGGAACCGGCGACAAAAATTCTGATGGACGCTATATAGGTATTAATGATATTGGATTTATAGATTTGCCAAATGGTTCAAGATATTTGATAGCGGTATTCGTGAAAGATTCCGCTGAGGATTATGAAACGACGGAAAAGATAATTGCAGAAATATCGTCTATGGTGTATAATTGTATGAAAAAACAATAAATATATTTTGTGTTATGAAAAAAGTTTTGTTTTTATTATCACTTACATTGTGTGCATGTTATGGAAATAGGAAAGAATCCAAACCGGCAGAAGCAGATACTGTAGCTGTGAATTATGTACCTCCCCGTAAAGCATACGATGGATTTGAATGGAAGGAATTGTCTGGTGCCGGATTAGAATTGTGGTATCAGGCTAATGATAACATACGTCTGATTGCAGATTCTTCATTACCTGGTATAGTAATGGTAAGAAAAGGTGATGTCTCGCCGCATAAAGTCATACAGGTTTTTGATTTGCAGAATAATACTATAAATGACGTTATTGACATATTGAAAAAATCTGAAGGTTGGGATGATAATCAGAAATGTAGATTTAAGGAGGTAGAATCCGGAAGAAAGAAAATAAGGAGATATGTAATGGTTCCGGATAGAGATTATGCTACGAAAATTGAGACTGAGATGAAAACAAGTCCTGTTCCTGTTACTTGTAATGGTTGGGGTGTTGGTAATAGCGGAATGAGATACTTTGAAATACATGAAAGTAATCCGGGAAGAGCTATATTTGTTGAGGTTGGACAGGATGCTCCCTTGTTTGATGAGAATAGTATCGTTTTTTCAAATAAAGGAAATGGTACTAAATCATACGATGAGTTATATACTTTGAGCGGTACATTGTGTATAGGTCACGAAGTACGTTCTTTCAAACCTGATGGATGTGATGAAGAGTTTTGGATTGTGGACAAGACTGGTAAACTTAATGACCTTTATGATAATATTACTAAAGGAAAAAAGAATGGTAAACCTGTACATGCTAAATTGAAATTGGAATATAATGGTGTATGGGAAGATGGTTTTGCGGCAGAATATCCGGGAGTTTATTTTGTTCGTGAGGTTTTGTATGTGAAGCCATAGCAGTGTTATTTATATGTTTATATAAAATTAGGAGAGTATGAAAAGTAGATTTATTTTTTTGCCTGTATCATTAATGATTATGATGTCGTGTGCAGAAAGGGGAAATTTATGTAATGAAACATCGTTTCTGGGAGAGTGGCATGAGATAATGCCTGTAAACAAGCATATCCTTCAGGGTGTTGTGTTTGAAAAGGACGGAAAGGCTTCGTCTGTGGGTATGGCTACGCTGAAATATAACGGATGGGAGTTGTTGAAGAAAGGAAAAGAGTGTAATATTGTGTTATCAGGCGAAAGTATTGGTAACGGACAGACTATACAGTTCTCGGATACACTGAATGTAATCTCGTTGAACAATGATACTTTGACCTTGGGGAAAGGCGATATGTATCGTATTCAGTATGTTAGATTTGGAAATCAAGAAAGACAGCTCATTGGAGGTAGTGATGCTGCCATGGGATATACTTATTCAAAAGTACTTGATAAGAAAATCAGAATATTTGAGGAAGGTAGCCGTTTGTTGTCAGCTACAGATCCGAATGCCACTATGGCTGCATATTCAGTATTTTCTGCCGATTCATCAAAGGTAGAGCTGTTTTTACCTGGAGGGGCTGTTGTATTGGACAAGCGTATCAGACCTAATGGTACTGCGGTATGGAACGTAGAGGATGATGATACTTATATGGTAGAGAAGTATAACGATGAATGGATGGTTACCAGAAGAGGCAAGTTGCTTTATGCAACGTCAGGAACAGAGAATACCATTAATGCAGAATTTACAGGAAAAGGTGGTGAGAATCTGTTCGTTACTTTTTTCAATAATGCAGGAGTGGCTCAGATGAATTATAATGGTGTTGATTATTTACTTTATCAGTATCGTACAGCTTCCGGTTACGGATATAAGAATGCTTTTGCCGATATTCGTGGAAAAGGCAAGAATATGACACTTACTTTGGCAGGAAGTGAATCTATCGAATTTACCGAAAAATGATAGGACTTTAATTTAGTAATGTCAGTTGATATATGAAAAAATCCCGGTTCGGAATTGTTTTAGGTTTCCGAATCGGGATTTCTGTCATTTATAATTGGGATTTTGTAATCAGTTACAGATTGTCATTAGTAAGAGTCTTACCCTTGTATTCACCTGTAAGAGTTTTCAGGAACTTCACGATGTTGGCAGTTTCAGTTTCTGTAAGTGTGATACCTACTTCGTATTTAGCCATATCATTTACAGCTTCTTCAAGTGTCTTCTTAGTACCGTCATGGTAATAAGGACCTGTCAACTCGATGTTTCTCAGACCAGGAACCTTGAATCTGTGCATGTCGCGTTCTGTCTTGGTTTCCTTGTTGCGGCCATGATCTTCGAATGTGATTTCAGTACCTCTGTCGCCGAAGTAGTCAGCTCTGACTCCCATAAGCTCATATGATTGTCCTCCCAAGTTTTCACCCACGTGACAAGTAGCACAGTTGTACTCCTTGAACAGTTCGTAGCCGTTTATCTCTTCTGCTGTAAGGATATTCTTGTCGCCTTTCAGATATTTGTCGAACTTAGAGTTAGGAGTAATCAATGTGCGTTCGAATTCCTGAATAGCATCAGTGATTGTTTCCTGAGTAAATCCTTCCGGATATACTTCCATAAATACTTTTTCAAAAGCTTTGTCTTCTGAAAGGACTTTACAGATATCATCGAATGATTTGTGTCCCATTTCGATAGGATTGAGTGGAGGTCCACCTGCCTGTGCAGCCAGCGTTGCGGCACGTCCGTCCCAGAACTGAACGAAGTTGTAGTGAGCATTGAACACTGTAGGTGCGTTTACACCTCCAACCTGTCCGTCAACTCCTTCAGAGAAACGCTTGTTGTCCACACCAGCAGTGTTCAGAGCATGACAAGTTGCACACGATACAGTATTGTCCACAGAAAGACGTGTGTCGTGGAAAAGCATATCTCCAAGGATAACCTTGCGGATATCTACAAGAATAGAATCGTGTATAGGGCGTACAGGCTCGTTTGCAAACTCGGCAGCAGCCAAAGTATTTGGATATGCCTGAGCTCTGTAGTTCTTTACCCAGTCAAGAGCAATCTCTGTTTTCTTGCCAGTCATAGACGAACCCCAGTGTACGAGGTAATATTTAGCCAACGGCATTGTACCGTCCTTTATTACCTTTTCTACTTTAGCCAAATCGACTTCGCCCACTTTCTCACCATTCTTGAGAGCTGTCATCATAGGCTCTACGTCAAACTCTCTGTATCCTTTCTCAATATCCTCTTTCACCACTTTTCCTGCAATAGGGAAGTTGGCATAGAAAGGAAGTTTAGGATTTGCCGAGTGGCATTCCATACATCCTCCGTCAGTAAGTATTGCAAGCATTCTTTCGTTTGCTGCAAGCGATTCTGATGGAGCCTGATTCACAAGGCGGTAAACTACCACAGCTCCTGCTGCAATCAGTAATGCTGCCAAGATAATCTTTTTCTTCATAATCTCACTTTTTTAAATGTTAGTATTAGTAGTTTCTTTTTGGATTATTGTCTATTATATAAATGTACACTTTTCTGTGCTGCCGGAAGATAGTTTACTCCATACCAGCACATTTGCAGTGATATAAATCCTGCTATGAGCAGCCCGTACAGTAGTCTTTTGTTTTTGTACGTTCTTTGCAACCGTATGTGTATATACAGCAGATAAATGGTCCATGTAATGGCTGCCCATGTTTCCTTCGGGTCCCAGCTCCAGTAGTTGCCCCATGCATCCTTTGCCCATATAGCTCCGGTCAGCATACCTATGATGAGGAAAGCTGTTCCTGTATATACAAGCTCGTCTGCAGTAGTGGTATATATTTCTTTATGCTTTTTCATTCCTATACATCCTATGATGAATGCGCATCCAAGCACTGAGTATGAAAACATATATACAGTCACATGAGGGATGAACCATGCGCTTTGCAGAGCCGGCATCAGCGATTGGTCGTGTATCTCCGGCTTGAGTATGTTGATGATGCAGAACACTGCAGATACCATAGTAGAAAAGGATAGTATCCATCTGTATTTCCATCTCCAGTAGGTGATTAGTCCGGATATTCCCATGAAGAGCGAATACCATAATCGGGTTTCTCCCATTGTTCTGAGTGGGGGCCTTTGCAGATAAATCCACAGTCCTATGATAAATGCCATGAAAACGATGCTGCCTGACAGGCTTGCTGCAACGGCTGTTTTTGAGATTCCGTCTTTAGCTGCAGAGGCAACCGCACTTGTAATCCACAGGATTACAGAAACGATGGTGAATATATAGAAAACATCCCAGTTGATTGTCATTTTTTTTATAGTTATAAGGGTTATTGTTACTGCTTTGAAGTCTGTTTTTGTGGCCCTCCGATAAACATTCCTACAGCTCCTGCTATTGTCATTATTATACCTATGAGCTGGATATATTTCCATGGTTGACGTACTATCTGCAGGACACAGTATTGCGGTTTGTCGCTGCGTGTATCGTAGCTAACCAGATATATGTCTTCACCAAATTTATATTCGTAAGGGTGGTTTACTTCAAGACTTATCTGTGATGAATTCCCGGAATGTCTGTCAGAAACTTTTACCTCCGCTACATAGCTTTTGGGCATTCCGTTCTGATAGTAATCTGCATCGAAACCTGTCAGCTGCAGGTCGTAGTCAAGATAAAAATGCTTGCCTTCCATAGTCAGAGCTTCATTGTTCTCTTTATCGAAAAATACGGGAATTCTTGCTGTGATAATGTCGCTGCTACCCATGAAACCGCCAAAGAGTGCAAGCCATACTCCGGCATGGTTGAGCAGAAATCTCCATCTTTTCTTCTTTCTGGTCTTAAATCCTCTTATAGTTATGGCTGCAAGATGTGATAGCAGTATAAATAGTATAGACACAAAAATCCATGAGGACATGAAATTGTAGAATCCAAGTAGTCCCAAAATTCCTTCTTTTTTTCCTGCTTCTATAGCTGACAGTTGCGGAAACAGTCCAATGACGAGTGTTCCGCAAACGAACAAGAACATGCTGAATGCTGTAGTTTCGGGAGATACAAGAACTTTTGTTATATTATTGGTACAGTTATTTTTGCGTAAGAGCATAAAAATGGAATAAATCCATATTGCCCCAAGAATAATATTCAGTGGGAACTCAAAGAAATGGAACGGGAAATTTCCTGCAAAAT
>CALUIE010000084.1 GCA_944320605.1 uncultured Phocaeicola sp.
GCATATAAAGCAGAAATAGACAACACAAAAGATATGACTAATAAGATATATTTTAAATTTATCTTCATATATTAAATCAACGGACACTTACATCCTTAAATTTCACAAAGGCTAATATGATACAAATATAGCGAAAATATATCAAATACTATATTTAGTTAACCTATTTCTAACATTATCTGAGAAAGCATCAAATGCTACAGACAGTTACAGGCCAATAATATTACCTAATTTAAAGACATACAGACTACATTAATATTGTTTAAACCGTATTATATATTCCAATATACACAATTGCGCCTGATGAATACAGGTGAACTTAGTTCACTTTATTTTCATCAGGCGCCAAACAAATATCAATAAAATAAAAATACTGGCATCATTCCAACTTATGTATAATCAGTCCCGAACGAAGTTTAGGCTCGAACCAGGTGGTCTTAGGCGGCATGATATTTCCAGTATCGGCAATGTCCATCAACTGTTTCATCGAAACCGGATACAGGGCAAGCGCCACAGCCATTTCGCCGCTGTCCACCCTGCGTTTCAGTTCTTCCAGTCCGCGTATTCCACCAACGAAATCAATTCTCTTGTCAGATCGCAAATCCTTGATGCCAAGTATTTCGTCCAGGATAAGATTGGAAGATATCGTTACATCAAGCACCCCTATCGGGTCGTTGTCATCATACGTACCGGGCTTTGCAGTAAGGCTGTACCACTTTCCGGCAAGATACAATGAGAAATTGTGAAGTGATGAAGGCTTATAGATGTTTTCACCTTTTTCCTCAACTACAAAGTTCTTTTCCAAAGCATAAAGGAACTGTTCCGCAGTAAGACCGTTCAGATCCTTTACCACACGGTTATAGTCGATAATAGTCAACTGTGATGCGGGGAAACATACAGCCATGAAATAATTATACTCCTCATCGCCCTTATGTTCCGGATTCTGTGCTGCTTTTTCCGCACCTACCAATGCTGCCGCCGCACTTCTGTGATGGCCATCGGCAATATACAAAGCCGGCATTTCAGCAAACAGAGCTGTTATTTTATCTATATCTTCCTTTTCATCAATAACCCAGAAAGTATGACCGAAACCGTCTCCCGGAGCTATGAAATCATATTCCGGCTTACGTGCAGTATATTTGGCAACAATGGCATCAAGTTCGGCGTTATCAGGATACGCAAAGAACACAGGTTCTATATTCGCGTTGTTCACACGGACATGCTTCATACGGTCCTCTTCCTTGTCACGGCGAGTTAGTTCATGTTTCTTTATCACACCATTCATATAGTCTGGCACGTATGCGCCCACAACCAAACCATACTGTGTCTTGCCGTTCATGGTCTGTGCATACACATAATAATTTTCCTTGTCGTCCTGCACAAGCCATCCCTTTTCCTGGAACATCTTAAAGTTCTCAACTGCCTTGTCATAAACAGCAGGGTCGTGTTCGTCAGTTCCAACAGGGAAATCAATCTCAGGCTTGATGATATGGTATAATGACTTTTCATTACCCTTGGCCTCCTCGCGCGCTTCTTCTGAATTCAATACATCGTATGGTCTGGAAGCCACTTCCTCAACCATAGATTTCGGTGGGCGTACGCCCCTGAAAGGTTTAATTACAGCCATAGGCAATGATTTTTTATTTGTTTACACGGAATTTTTCGCAACCTTCCTTGAAATAAGCCACAATCTGCTTGGCAGCGGCAATACCTGCATTGATATTAGCCTCAGCAGTCTGGGCACCCATCTTTTTAGGAGTAGAAAAATATCTGCCGGCACATTTAGCGGCAAACTCTTCATTCTTTTCTGGCATGATATCTGTTACATACTTCAAGTCCTGACGTTCTTCCATCAGTTTCAGAAGTCCCTCTTCGTCGATAACTTCCTTTCTTGCAGTATTTACAAGCAAACCGTTCTTAGGCATCAGGTTCACCATATCGTAATTAATGGATTTGCGTGTTTCAGGAGTTGCAGGAATATGAAGTGAAACGACATCACAAGTTTTGTAAAGTTCCTCAGCAGAGTCAACCGGAGTCACACCGTCAGCCTTTATGGCATCTTTAGGACAGAAAGCATCGTATGCGTAAATATCCATACCTATACCTTTGGCAATACGTGCAACATTACGTCCCACATTACCGTAAGCATGAATACCAAGTTTTTTACCCATAAGTTCTGTACCTGCCTTACCGTTATAGAAATTGCGGACAGCCATAATCATCATACCGAATGCAAGTTCTGCCACAGCATTTGAGTTCTGTCCCGGAGTATTCATCACACATACGCCATGAGCTGTCGCCTCAGCCAGGTCAACATTATCGTATCCGGCACCTGCACGGACAACGATCTTCAGTTCCTTTGCAGCATCAAGCACTTCCTTATCTACAATATCGCTTCGGATAATAATAGCGTTTACATCTTTTACAGCATCAAGCAATTGAGATTTCTCTGTATATTTTTCAAGCAACGCAAGTTCATAACCGGCTGCTTCTACTTCCTTACGAATACCATCTACAGCAACTTTTGCAAATGGTTTTTCTGTTGCAATCAAAACTTTCATTACGTTATAAATTTAAGTGTTATAAAGATAAAAGGACGTGAAAAAGAGAACTCTCCGTCACGTCCCAATATGATAATTAATACGGATTAATGCAATTTCTCAAATTCCTGCATACACTCAATAAGAGCCTTCACGCTTTTCAACGGCATAGCATTGTAGCATGACGCACGGAATCCACCTACAGAACGGTGACCTTTGATACCAACCATACCACGGTCTGTAGCAAACTTCAGGAAGTCAGCTTCCAAATCCTTATATTCGTCAGCCATCACGAAACAGATGTTCATCAATGAACGGTCTTCTTTCACTGTCACTGTACCACGGAACAGTTTGTTACGGTCTATTTCAGCATATAACAAATCAGCACGCTCCTTAGCTCTGCGCTGCATTTCTTCCACACCGCCCTGTGCTTTGATCCATTTCAAAGTCTGCAATGCGGCATAGATAGGAACTACAGGAGGAGTATTGAACATAGAACCCTTGTCAACATGTGTTTTATAATCAAGCATTGTAGGGATATGGCGTGTAACCTTGCCAAGCGCATCATCTTTCACAATTACGAAAGTAACACCGGCAGGAGCCAGATTTTTCTGCGCGCCACCATAGATACAGATATATTTTGAAACGTCAACAGGACGTGAGAAAATATCGGAAGACATATCCGCAATCAAAGGCACATTCACTTCAGGATCTGAATGTAACTCTGTTCCGTAGATAGTATTATTGGTTGTTATATGGAAATATTCCGCGTCGGCAGGAACAACATAGTCCTTAGGAATATATGTATATCCGTCCTTTTCAGATGAAGCCACTTCCACAGCTTCACCGAAAGCCTTAGCTTCCTTCAATGCTTTCTTTGCCCAAGTACCTGTGTTAAGATAAGCAGCTTTCTTTTCAAGGAAATTATATGGAACCATACAGAATTCAAGGCTTGCACCACCGCCCAAGAATATAACTGAATATCCTTCCGGAATATTTAATATCTCTTTAAACAAAGCCACAGCTTCGTCCACTACCGGCTGAAAGTCTTTTGCGCGATGACTGATTTCCATCAGCGAAAGTCCGGAACCGTTAAAATCCAATATAGCCTGAGCTGTTTTCTCTATTACTTCGCGAGGCAAAATAGATGGTCCCGCATTAAAATTATGTTTTTTCATTTGGCAGTTGTTTTTTGGTTTTACATATATTTTAATATCTAACGTTTGCGAATTTATGTATTTATTTCCACACAACCAAACTTTAATATAATAAAATTACACCTACAATTGAAATTTTCTTTCATTTTATGATATGAAGTGTAATTTCACTATCACTTTGACACATAATTATTATACTGTGGTATATTTTGTGATACAAACCATAGCAAATTGAGACTGTTACCAGTCTTTTAGTATATAGAGTTACACAAAGTTATTATTTTGCCAGTTCTATCAAAGTTTTTACTCCCTTAATCTTTTCATTTTGTATTAACTTTAACGTTTGTTGGCTCTTTTTTCTTGATATAGCCACAAAAGCATAATGGTCCTTAACATCAACCTTTCCTACATCATCCTTATTAAGCCCGCCTTTCTTAAAAAGGAACCCTACGATATCTATCTTATTAATCTTGTCTTTTTTACCCTTACCTATATATAAGGTAACGAATTCCGGTTTTGCCGGTTTCGGTATAACTTCAGGCAATGTAAATATGTCGATATCCGCAGGAAGATATTCGGGAACTTTCTCTTCAGAGTACATTATAATATATGCGTTACCTTCGGCATCCCATCTCGCTGTACGCCCGTTCCGGTGTATAAACCCATCTTCGGCTACCGGCAGATGATAATGGACGACATTCTTTATCCCCGAAATGTCAAGTCCGCGAGCAGCAAGGTCTGTAGAAATAAATATATTGCAACTGCCGTTTCTGAACTTATACAATGCCCTCTCACGGTCGTCCTGTTCCATTCCGCCATGAAAAGTTTCACAATAAACCTTCATTGAATGCAAATACTTGCCTACCCTGTCAACACTCTCACGATGATTGCAAAATACTAGTGTCTGCTCCGAGCCAAGGCAACAAACCAACTTATACAGAGTCTCAAGTTTATCCTTTACCGGCGATTCCACCTTATATATATGAAGTCTGTCCGAAAAAGCAGCATCACCACCTAAGAAATTCAGCCTTACACTCTTGTTTACTCCCGTAAAACGTGGTATTTCCTCGGCATCTGTGGCAGAAAGAAGAAATCTCCTGCGCAGATTTGGCAATTTACCTATCACATCTGCCATTTCCTCCTGAAATCCGAATTCCAGACATTTATCAAACTCATCTATGACAAGCACACTCACCGTTGACGCGTCTATATTTCCTTTTCCCAAGTGGTCATTCATACGCCCCGGAGTACCGATAATAACCGATGGGCGGATACCTTTCATCGTGCGGTGTTCGTCCATGGCCGGACGTCCGCCGTAGCAGCTCATTACCTGAAAGTCCGTACCCATCTCTTTGAAGACCTGCTCTATCTGCAATGCCAACTCGCGCGACGGAACAAGCACCACGGCCTGTACTCCCTCCACGTCCTTCTTCAGTGTCTGCACAAGAGGAATAAGATAAGCCAATGTTTTTCCGGAACCGGTAGGCGAAAGCAGCACAATATCGTTTCCTTGCTTATAAGCATCTACAGCTGCCTGCTGCATAGTGTTCAACTCTTCTATATTCAGATTCTTCAGTATTGTACGGATATCCATAAATTTGTAATGATTTAATGCGTTAATGCAAAAATACGGAAAAATACGCAAAATATTTGCCTCGTACCCAAAAAGTGACGTACTTTGCAACTATTATTATATAAAAAAAGGATATGGCAGACAATTACATAGAAAACAAATACGAGCAATATCAGGCACTAAAGGCTGCATGGCAAAAGGCTGGGATGAAAAAAAGAAAGCCCATTACCACAAATACATCAGCTGTTAATTCCGGTATGCAGAAAACATATCTTCAGAGCCACGTTAAACGGGTTGTGGCTGTACACGACCTGTCAGGTGCCGGAAGAGTATCGCTCATGGCGGTAATTCCTATTCTTTCATCTATGGGAATACAGGTATGCCCTCTACCTACAGCAGTTCTCTCGGCACATACACAATATCCGCATTACTCGTTCCTCGACCTTACTGACGAGATGAAGCGGATAATAGAAAGTTGGGAAAAACTTGAAATGAAGTTCGACACGTTTTATACCGGATATCTTGGTTCACCACAGCAGGTACAGATAGTGGAAGATTTCATATCGAAGTTCCGCCGTCCGCAAGACATGGTGGTAGTCGATCCCGTACTCGGTGACAATGGTAATCTGTACAAGGGAATCACAGAAGACATGGTGACCGAGATGAAGAAACTAATAAAATATGCCGATGTCATTACCCCTAACATGACGGAAGTATTCAAACTTTTAGATATGGAATATAAAAGTGAAGTGGCCGTGCAGGAAATGAAATCGTATTTGAAGAGACTTTCCGATGCGGGACCGGACATTGTAATAGCAACCAGTGTGCCTGTTCCTGAAAACACACATGCTACATCAGTATTCGCGTACAACCGTCACGGTAACAGATACTGGAAAGTTACATGTCCGTATCTGCCGGCACACTATCCGGGCACAGGGGATACATTCACAAGTGTAATAACCGGCTCGCTTATGCAGGGCGACAGCCTTCCGATTGCTCTTGACAGAGCTACACAATTCATCTTACAGGGAATACGTGCCACATTCGGATACGAATATAATAATCTCGATGGAATAATGCTTGAAAAAGTACTCCACAATCTTGACATGCCGATACAGATTAGCAGTTACGAGGTTTTGGAATAATCGCAATAATACTTTTATCAAGGAAACAGCATTTTGACAACAAACACGAGCTTATAAAAAGGACAATGAAATATGCTTTGATTACAGGAGCTTCATCCGGAATGGGAATCCACTACACATTACAACTCGCAGAAAAAGGATATGGAGTTATAATTGTTAGTAACAGACATGATGACAATATCATAACAGCCGACAAAGTAAGAACCAAATTTCCGAATACAGACGTCAGAATTATAGATGCCGACCTTACTTTATCCAATATTCCGGAAATGATTCACGAAACTGTAAAAAATTGGAATATTGAAGTTGATGTATTGGTAAGCAACGCAGGAATGTTGCTATTTTCCACATTTCTCAAAACATCAACCATCAATTTAGAAAAAATCATTTCACTTCATTGCTCTGCACCTGTAAAACTGATACGTTTGTTCGGTGAAGACATGGCAACACGCCGACATGGCTATATTCTTATAGTTTCGTCGGCTACCGCATGGATGCCTTTTCCAACAATATCGCATTACGGAGGGACTAAAGCATTTCTTAAAAATTTTTCCCGTTCCCTATGGTACGAAATGAGACGTTTCGGAGTTGGAGTAACCACAGTTTATCCTGGAGCTGTGGATACACCCTTATATGAGCTGTCTGACAAAAAGAGGAAAATCCTTCGGGAATTGGGTATAATGCAATCGCCTGAAAAGACAGTGTCTGTAGCCTTAAAGTATCTTTTCAGAAAACGCTACAAATGTATTCCGGGAATATTTACCAAAATAACAGTTCTATTGTGTATTGTTACTCCTTCATTTTTCCTGATTCCGCTTCTTAATCTACCTGTAGTGAGAAAAATACTTGACAAGGTGTAAAATATACTATACTCATTATATCGTTACATTTAATGGAAAAACATTCATAATATCAACTTCCACCTCTCCAAAACCTATCATGGCATTAAAGAGACGAAGTTTCTCATACTCATGCAGTCTGTTTGCCATAATAATGTCCTCTTCCATAATTCCTTCTGCAAGTAATCTTGCCCTGCGTGTACCTTTCAACAATGGATATTTGGGAGTGTACCATTTTCCTTCTTTATATAAAGCGATATTTGCTATTGAGGTATCTGTCAGCATACCGGAGCGGACAATCACTACATCGTCCGCATTGCCACGCAAGGCAAAGTTCCGATCCAGTACCGAACGGTCTGCATATTTGAATGAATACTCTGCCGTATCGTCGTTTACCAGTTGCAGCGATTTCACTTCACGAATACTGTACGGGAAATATTCCACTTTTTCTACCGCTGAAGTATATTCCACACGGCAACGGGTTCTTCCTTTACAACCTTCGGCAGTTATAAAATCCTCCAAAGAAAAAGGCATGACAGAAATGCCATAATGCACACGGATTGTATTGTTCATCCTCTCATTATGGGCCGACAGATTCTCTATCACTCCGTCGTTTATACATATTGTCTCAATAAAACGGCACATATACTTTCCGGATCATTTCTTCGTATTCGCTTTCCATATCACTTTTAAAGGTTATACCACCACCGCTTTTGAACACCAAAGTACCGTCAGGCTGCTGCTCCACAAATCTTATAATCACGGCACTGTCAAGATTTTTTCTGTCAAAAAAGCCTGTAACCCCGGTATAATATCCTCTTTCGTATGTCTCAGCCTCACGTATAATCTCTACAGTTTTCTTTTTCGGGGCTCCTGTCACTGACCCTGCAGGCAAGAGTCTGAAAAACATATCTCCCAATGTATTACAAAAATCTTCCGGCAATCGCCCTCTTATTTCCGAACTGACATGAAGCAAAGTACCGTTGTTCGTCTGAACCTCATCTATATATCTGTACTTGGAGACAGTCACCTCCGATGCCATCTGACTCAAATCGTTTCTTATCAAATCGACTATTGTTGCATGTTCTGCCGACTCTTTCTCATCATTCAATATCACGGAAACCGCATCAGGATATGACGCATCTATTGTCCCCTTCATCGGATATGAATAGATCATACCGTCCGTAATTCTTACAAAAATCTCAGGTGAGAACATCACGAAACGGTCTTTCATCATGAGTTTATACTTTGCTCGCGAATGAATGAATATATCCTTGAGTGTAAGATCGGTTTCAACCGGTGTTGCACAAGTAAGATTTGTAAGGAATGAATTTCCTGCATACAGATTTCTATATACTATGTCGAACGAACGGGAATATTCCTCTATTGTCTGCGGATGAGGCTCCCACATGAAATGTTCTTTCATAGTAAAAGGCATTTCACCATAATTTCCACCGGACGGGAAACTGAACAGTATTTCATCGTCAGGCAGATTACCGGGTTCTTCAACAATACAACTTTCTTCATCAAAGTCTATCAGAAAGAAGAACGGAATTCCCCTTCTGCCATAATAATTCATTCTCTTTATGGCATCCCGGCGCGACAGGAAGTTTAGTCTTGACATTTGTTTTTGCGTGTTTTAAAAGAAAGAATATAAAGTGTGATGCAAGTAGCAAGTATGCCCATAAAAAGTTTCAACCACAAGACATCAAATACGAAAAATATACAGTGTACAGCCGTAATCCACAATGTACCTACTGATATTACCTTAATTCGCAAAGGAATTGATTTGTCTTCGCGAAAACTCTTTATGTAAGGTCCCAGTTGCTGATGTTCAGTCAGCCACTTATAAGCACGAGGCGAACTGCGGAAAAACAATGCGGCAGCCAGCAAAAGAAAAGGTGTTGTGGGCAATACAGGAAGGAAAATTCCTATAATGCCCAGCAACACCGAAACAAAGCCTATGACACTGTATATGTATTTCATATTGCAAAAATAGTATGA
>CALUIE010000085.1 GCA_944320605.1 uncultured Phocaeicola sp.
GGGTGTAGCGCAGTCCGGTTAGCGCACCTGCTTTGGGAGCAGGGGGTCCCAGGTTCGAATCCTGGTACCCCGACGGAAGAGAGAGGCTTTGATAGCCTCTTTTTTAATTTTGTAAGATATGGAAGACTTTATCAGTTCGCAAATGCATGTCGAGACAGGCCATGGCCGTAGCTTGTTGAATCGGAAAATGATTTTCAAAATTCTTGGCATACTTCTCTGTCTTGAGGGTATGATGTTCTTGGTATGTACTTTTGTTGCCCTTTTCTATAAAGAAAGCGATTATATATATTTTGTTTATTCTATGCTTATAAACTTCGGTTTTGGAAGTTTGTTTCTGTTTCTTGGTAAAAATGCCGATAAAAGTCTTTCCCGTAGAGATGGATATTTTATAGTCGCTTTTACCTGGTTACTGTTCACTTTGTTTGGTATGTTGCCGTTTTATATAAGCGGAAGTATTCCAACGGTTACCGACGCTTTTTTTGAGACGATGTCCGGATTTACTACTACAGGTGCTTCAATACTTGACAATATAGAATCATTGTCTAAAGGCATGTTGTTCTGGCGTAGTTTTACGCAGTGGATTGGCGGTTTGGGTATAGTATTCTTTACCATAGCAATTCTTCCTATTTTCGGTGTGGGTAATCAGGTGCTTTTTTCTGCGGAGGCTACGGGAGTTAACCATGATAAGATTCATCCTAAGATAAGTAAAATGGCAAAAGGATTATGGATGGTATATCTTATTTTGACTGTGGTTGAAGCGTTTTTGTTGTGGATTGGAGGTATGAATGTTTTCGATGCGATATGTCATTCGTTCACTTCTACAGCTACAGGTGGATTCTCTACCAAACAAAGCAGTATAGCTTATTGGGATTCGGCTTTCATAGAATACGTTATTACAATATTCACTCTTTTGGCTGCCATCAATTATTCTCTTTATTTTCTTATTTTCAAGGGTAAACCTTGGCAATGGCTCAAGGATGTGGAGACGAGATATTTTCTTATGTCGGTAGGTATAGTGACTGCCATAATAACAATGGCTTTGTATTTTATAAAAGGATATGGTCTTGAACTGGCCTTCAGACGTGCTTTCTTCCAAGTGGTTACTTTGCATACTTCATGCGGATATGCTACCGATGATTATACATTATGGCCTCCTTTTACTATTATACTTATAGTTTATATAATGTTTGCCGGAGGTTGTACGGGTTCTACCGGAGGAGGTGTCAAGTCTATGCGACTTCTTATAATTCTTCAGAATGTTAAGAATGAGTTTAACAGACTGATGCATCCAAGGGCTGTTCTTCCGGTGAAGGTGAACGGACATTCTGTTTCCTCGTCCACCATTTCTACAGTAACCACATTTGCGATGCTTTATATAATATGTATTGTTATAGGGTGGTTTGTTTTTATGGTACTGGGACTTCAGATGACTGAGGCACTTGGTATTGCTGTTTCAAGTATTGGTAATTCCGGGCCTGGATTTGGCAGTTTTGGTCCGGCTTATTCATGGAATGCCTTACCCGATGCTGCCAAATGGGTTTCTTCGTTCCTTATGCTTATTGGACGATTGGAACTTTTTGGTATATTGCTGATGTTTGCGCCGAGCTTTTGGGAAAAAAGAAAATAACCTATTGTAGTATTTCATTATATTTATGAAATACTTTTTATATATTTGCATAAGTACCATAAACTTAAATAATAATGAAAGAAATTACAGTAAAAAAAATTGCGTGCGGACTGCCTTCAGCCGAAGATGTAAGTAAATTGATGGATGCAGCTTCGGTTATTTTTAATCCGATAGACGTAGTCAATTGGGCAGATTTCCCTTATTGCCCTGATGTGGAATTCAGGGTAGCTCATACAGGAGAAGCGATATTGATAAACTACAAGGTTAAGGAAGCAAGCGTAAGGGCTGTCGCTCAAGCCGATCAGGGACGTGTGTGGGAAGACTCATGTTGTGAGTTTTTCGTGCGTGCCGAAGGTGAAGATGAGTATTATAACTTTGAGTGCAACTGTGCCGGAACATTGCTTGTGAATTTTGGTAAAAAGGGTGACAGGCATCATGCTCCGGAAAGTGTACTTGCAAATGTAAAGAGATGGTCATCATTAGGCAGGGAACCTTTTGAGGAACGTATCTGTGAATGTGCATGGGAACTTTCTTTGGTTGTCCCTGTTACTTCATTGTTTAATCATGATATAAAGGATTTATCTGGAATTACGCTTCGTGGTAATTTCTATAAGTGTGGCGATTTGCTTCAGACTCCGCATTTCCTTTCATGGAGTCCGATAGACTTACCTCAACCTTGTTTCCACTGTCCGGAGTTTTTCGGAAAATTGGTTTTTGAAAAATAATTTTGTTTATAAATAATAAAACAGATGCTTAATTGTTATATTGGGCATCTGTTTTTTATTCATTAAATTAAAATATGTATTGTACTCTGGCTTGCGGTAGAATGAGGTCCTTTTTATAGAAACCGTTGCAATGTTTTCCGGAATGTACATAGCTGCAATTTAGCTTGATGCCAAAATATTTATTGAAATAATAGTTTATTCCTATTGAGAAGTCAGTTTCTTCACCTCCGTACATGTTCGCTTTTCTATTATTCATGTTTGTATAGTTTGCTCTTACGGCTAACTCCATGGATTTACTGTCTTTAGGTCCTTCCGGAATGGCGTATTGTGAATCATAGTCGAAACCTCTGCCAATGAGTAAAATACTTCCTTGTATATAGCCTCCGTGTGATATATAGTTTGGAGCATCGTTATTGCCTCTTGTCAGTTTGATGAAATATTCCGACTGTAACATAAACCTTTCCGAAGTATATAATAATTCAGTCATGGCCTTAAACTCGTATCTGGTATCAGTCAGTTCGGTATATAGTAATGGCTTGTCGAATAATGATGTGACACCGTTGCTTTCTTGTTCAACACAGTAAGGATTTTTTCTGTTGTTAAGTTTACTTCGGAGTGAAAAAGCACCTCCAAGATGTAGGAATGATTTGTATGGTTTATATTGTTTTCTCCATATTCCTCTTGAAGTGAGGATAAATGTTCCGTCAGTATTACTTTTCAGATTATTGATGTCGTTGTTAGTAAAAACTCCTGTGGCAAAATAATAACTGTTGTCGTATATATGATAAGTGGTTCCAAATCTTCGGCTATTTGTAAACGCCTGTACAGATGTTGCCGACTGATGAAATCTCAAATCTGCTGTACTAATCAGCATGTCCATTGAGATGGGTTCATACATGTTTCCTATACTCAATATACTCTTTTTGAAATGACGGTTATAAATGAAATCTTTAATTTTCAATTTGCTTTCGTCAATTCCTATATCAACTTTTATTTCATCTTTTTTGTAAGAAGCCTTAAATCCTATTCTGAAGTCTTCAAGTGAAAAATAACTCTTCGTCTCATTATTGTCATACCCGGATATGGAGGCATCAAGTAATCCCCTCGAACGGAATTTTATATTCAAAGGCTTTTGAGCCTGTGATGAGAAATATGGTAATATGGCTGATATAAATATAGCAATTATTTTTACCTGGATTTTTAAGTCTCTTGTTATATGGCTTTTCATCGGGACAATTGTAGTTACCAGTCCGGAATAACAGTTGCGCTATTCAGGACTGGTAAGAAGAATTTGCATTATTATTTTACGGCCTGTATTTCTTTTATTGCCGCAACCAGTTTTTTGAAATCATCAGGATATACGTCGTCTATGTTACCGATACGGAATGTATCCGCCTGTGATATTTTTCCCGGATATATTACAAATCCTTTCTTTTTCAGTTTTTCATAGAAATCCTTAAAATTGAATGAACTGTCAGGATAGTAGAATGATGTTATCACCGGTGACTGTTCATAGTCTGGCAACAGTGTCTCGAAACCTAATTCTCTCATTCCTTCTACCAGAACTTTATGGTTCTCTGTGTAGCGTGCATGTCTTGCTGCTATACCTCCCTCTTCCTTAAGCTCTGTAATGGCTTGCATGAAAGCTCTTACTACGTGTGTAGGTGAGGTGAATCTCCATTTGCCATGTCCTTTCTCCATAGTGTCCCACTGTTCGTACAAATCGAGTGCAAGAGAACGTGCCACACCTTTACATTTTTCCAATATAGAGCGGCGTGCAATGATAAATCCAAATCCAGGTACACCCTGAATACATTTGTTTGCACTGCTTATCATGAAGTCTATTCCGAGTTCATACATATCAATAGGAACACCACCGAAACTGCTCATTGCATCTACAATGAATGTCTTGTTGTGTTTCTTTACTACCTGTGCAATTTCTTTTAACGGATTGAGGACACCTGTTGTAGTTTCACAGTGTACCACTGATACGTGTGTTACTTCAGGATGTTCTGTGAGGTAAGCATCCACTCTTTCAGGATTTACAGCCTGTGTTTCCTCAAATCCCATCAGTTCGTAGTTTATATGATAGTATTCGGATATTGTACCCATTCTTTTTCCGTATGCTCCGTTTGCAACGACAAGCAGTTTGTCGTTTTCGCGTATTACTGAGCCAAGTGTGGCTTCAACGCAGAAACTTCCGCTTCCCTGCATGAGTACTGCAGTGTATTCTTCAGGACGGCTGCTTGCCAGTTCTGTAAGCTCTTTTCTGATAACTTCCACTATTCCTATGTTGTAGTCTTCATCCCATGTACACCAGTCACTCATCATGGCTTGTTTTACACTTTCACTTGTTGTAAGAGGTCCGGGGGTCAATAATAAATAAGGTCTCATATCGGTAATGTTTTTATGTTTAATTTATTGTTTTAAAATTCGTTTTCCATACGTGCATTGATACATTCTATAAGGTCTGGCAATTCGTCTATTGAATTTACCACATAGTGTGCTCCTGCTGCATACATTCTCTTTCTTACATCGTCCATTCTTTGTTTAAGTTCTTCAGGCGACAATGCTTTTACTTCTTCCTCGGTGAGTCCAAGTTCGTTGCTTCCCAGTATAACACCTACGCTCCAAACGCCGGCATTTATACCTTCTTTTATATCTGAAATGGTGTCTCCATATTTCAATACTGAGAATCTTGACGGTACTCCAAGATCGCACATATTCTTATATATCATATATGGATATGGACGTCCTGCAGGAAGATCATCCGATGTCACATAGTTGTCAGGTGTATATCCTTTGCTTGATGCTTCAGGTACTACTACTTCCATCATCTTTTTTGTGTATCCGGTAGTTGAACCTATCTTAATGCCTCTTTGTCTCAGAATGTCTATTGTCTCTATTACATTCGAAATAGGGCCTGTATATTCTTTCAGAGTGGCGAACAGCAGACGCTGGAATTCTGCATATCTGCTTTCTACGTCTTTTTCTGTGTAGTTTCTTCCGTATTTCTGGCGGAAAGCACTGTTGATACTTTCCATTTCGAACAGGGCGCGTATGTGATCAATTTTTGTAAGTCCCATCGGTTTACGAGCTTCGGTAGCAGTTACGTTGATGCCTATCATTCTGAAACTCTCAATAAATGCGGAAACAGGTGCAAAACATCCGTAGTCTATTGTAGTTCCCACCCAATCCATAATTACACATTCAATTTTTTTCATATAGCTGATTCTTTTAAGTAAATATTAGTAGTTATTGTTTCGTTTTCTATATTTGAAGGTATTTCCTTCACGATATTATTTTTAGTATTATTCTGGTCTATAGAACTTTTTCTGTATTTTTCGTATATGATGTATATCATCGAACCTATAAATGCAATGCAGCATGTTATTCCTATGTATATGCTCATATTGTTATAGAAGTCGGCCCAGTCAATATGCGAAGCATGGAATTCTTTGAAAAACAGTATTGCCAGAGTACCAAGGTATCCTACGAAGTCTATTGTTATAATGAAGAATCCTACGTTCCCTTTTATTTTGAAACAGGCAATGAATCTTTCAAAGAATATTGTCTGGAAGCTGAGATAAGCAATGTCTAAACACAGACTCTGTAGAAACAGCCAAATAGTAGTTGGTAAATTATATGTTTCAAAGTTTGCACCAATCATGGCCAGACTTCCCATTCCAATAGTGGATAGTATCAATAATATGCAAAGTACTTTCAGATGATTGTAGGTTGTAGCCAGTAGTGCGAAGGTTGCAAGCATGACAAATGTTGCAATACTGTCTATTTGTGCGAATGCCCATGATGATATGGTCGATACATCTACTATGCAAACGATGAAGTCTTCTTTTATATCTCTTTGTACTGTGAGCAGAAGGTTTGCACCGAATAGCATAATCAGTAGTGGCATGTATTTACGGAATAGTTCCCATCTTTGCTGTCCGTTCAATGTTACTCGTACAGAGCGTGATGCTATGTCTCTCTCTGTCGGTGCAGGAAATTTTGTCATCATCCATCCTGTGAAACATAAAAGCGGAAGAGCTATTCCTCCAATCAGTGCCGGCATCCAGAATTCGCTTACGTGTAGTGAGTTCAGTGCATAAAGACCTAAGGATTTGGCAACTCCGGAACTTAGTGCCATGCTTACTCCCATAATACTGGCAAGTATATCTGTTGTCCTTCTTCCCTCAAGAAAGCTGAATATTACTCCCCACATACATCCTAATGACAGACCGTTGAAGAACAATGCCATAATATTAAATGGTAAAGGGAAAAGACCGAATGCCAAAAGAGATACTTCAGAAAGCACGGCTGAGCCTATTATAAATTTCAATCGTCCTTCAGGTTTCAGTTCTGATATATATTTAATACCCAACAATTTTGCCAGTACGTATCCTAAAAGCTGGATTATACTTACTGCAATTTTATAATCCATTCCGAAGAATTGTAATCCTTCGAATTCGGCTGCAGTAAACGGTTTGCGTAATGCATAGACAAGTGAGTATGACAATAATGCTGTACTGCCTGCTCAAATTACAAAAAGCCAATCCGGAATAGATTTGGTGGTTTTAATTTGCATGTCCTTATCAGTTGTTTTATTGGTTTTCATTTCTTTATTTCTTTGAATACGATGCAAATGTAGGAGAGCTTTTGCAGTGAAAAAATGAATAAAAAATGAATAATAACCTTGAAACAATTCAGAAATATTAATGCAACTGATATATAACCGTTTTGTGATAAATATCACATAGAAATGTAATTACTTTGTAATATTGATTATTAATACAAACATAAATCAAAAAAAGATGTATATTTGAAGAGTGTAAAAGTAGATTCAGATGGATGAACTGAGACAAATATATGAGCGTATTTCTTATTTAAGGGCAAAAGGCATAAAGATGAAGGATATAGCTGAAAGTACTCAAATGGTGCCGAGTGTACTTTCAGCATTATATTCTACAGTCCTTCCGGCATATATAAAAAATAGGGACAAGGGGATGGAAACGGATGAGGCTTTGGATGCTTCGTTGGTTTGGGTAAACAATATATCAAAGAAAAAACTGTTGAATATGCTTCCAAAGCTGAAAGAAGGAATATTCAATGTGGATATGACGGTAAAGAGTAAAGATACAAACTCGGTTATTCCGTTTATAGAAACGTTGGTATATAATTTACATGAAACAGTAAACAGAATCAATACTTTCAGTGGTATATACATGAGCTATAGCATATCGTCAAGCAGTAATGCGTTAAAGATAGAACCATATCTTATTGCACCTTCAGAGGATGGAAATTACATAGAGGTAGGTCATAATAATGCGTATGGCAGTACACACTGGGGGGCAGCATTTATGAATGGAACAGATCATCTGTATCTGATGTTTAACGAGAAAGAAAAACCGCAGATGGCTCTATTCAATATTTGTCTTAAACTACCAATGTTTGATAATCCTAAATATCTGAAAGGAGTATATACGTGCCTTGATTATAATTACAATCCTATTGCAAGAAGAATCCTGTTTGTTAAGGTGTCTGACAAGGTCTCACGTTCTGAATTCCTGAAAATTAAAGGCGAAGTAAAGACAGAAGATAAGTTGAGCGACATAGAGAAGGCGTATTTTCATTATACTTGTCAAAAGGAGGATGTTATCCGTATGTGCGCCATTCCGGCACCACAGATGAATGAACAGGATTTGATTTTGGAGAAAAAGATATTGTCTATATAAAAACAAAAGCCAAATGAATTTCATTTGGCTTTTGTTTTTATATTATGATATTATAGTCGCTACGATTTTACGTGCTCCTCCGGAATATCTGAACTCGCAAAGATATATGCCTTGCCATGTTCCAAGGTTTAGCCGTCCGTTTGTAATCGGGATGGTTAGTGAGACTCCTGTAAGGCTGGATTTTGCATGACTTGGCATGTCGTCTTCTCCTTCGTCTGTATGACTATAGTAAGGCTCGTTAGTCTTTACGAGGCGATTGTAAATCTGCTCCATATCTGAGCGTACACTTGGATCGTAATTTTCGTTTATACTCAGTGCGCAGCTTGTATGTTTTACGAAGAGGTTCAGTATTCCCTGTTCCGGCAGTACAGGTAGGTTTTTCATTATCTCCTGAGTTACTAGATGAAATCCTTTCCTCTTCGGACTGAGTGAAAATTCAACTTGCTGTACCATGATATTACTTCTTCAACCATTTGTCCAACCATGCGAAGAATGTGCGTTGCCACAAAACTCCGTTCTGTGGTTTCAGTACCCAGTGGTTTTCATCAGGGAAAACAAGTAGCTGTGCAGGAACACCTCTCAGTTTGGCAGCATTGAAGGCTGCCATTCCCTGTGAAGCAAGAATACGGTAGTCTTTTTCGCCATGTATGCATAGGATAGGAGTATCCCATTTTTCTACAAACAGATGTGGTGAGTTGGCATAGCTGCGTTTAACGGAAGGATTTTCAGTTTCCCAGTATGCACCTCCCAGATCCCAATTGGTGAACCAGAGTTCTTCTGTTTCAAGATACTGCTGCTCCATGTTGAAGAAACCATCGTGAGCGATAAATGCCTTGAAACGTTTGTTGTGATGTCCGGCAAGCCAATAGACCGAGTAACCTCCGAAACTAGCACCTACGCAGCCTAAATGGTCTTTGTCAACATATGGTTCTTTTGCTATATCGTCTATAGCACTTAAATAATCGTCCATACAGTGGCCGCCGTAGTTAGTGCTTATATCTTCAAGCCATTCCATACCGAAACCCGGAAGTCCGCGGCGGTTAGGGGCGATGATTATATAGTCGTTGGCTGCCATAATCTGGAAGTTCCATCTGTAGCTCCAGAATTGGCTGACAGGGCTTTGAGGACCTCCCTGACAGAACAGAAG
>CALUIE010000086.1 GCA_944320605.1 uncultured Phocaeicola sp.
GCGAGTTATACATTGATACGCAATATGATGCAGAACTATGAAACGTGACGACACAAAGAAAAATCTTACTCGTTTTCAGGTAACGATTAGGCAACCGTTCTATTTCATTACCTTGCGTTTCTTTGCTAAATTGCTATTTCCCGTATTTCCGAGATTTTCAGCGTAATGCGTTTATTATCAGTGCAGGATGCACTATTATTCCGATTTCGGTTGATTATTCCAGCGTTTTTATGTAAGTTTGTATGGTCATTTAGAAACAATCATACACTTGAAAAAACATTACAAGACAATAATATTATCAGACCTTCATTTGGGAATGCCTCATGCCAAGGTAAATGAACTTATTCAGTTTCTTCGTTCTGTGTCATGCGAACGGTTGATTCTGAACGGTGATATTATTGACGGGTGGTACATACACAAGCATCCTAAGTGTGCTTGGAGAAGTGACCTGATGCGTCTGTTCCGTACCATATCCGAGATGATGAAGAACAGCACCGCTGACGTTATTTATACATACGGCAATCACGATGACTTCATGCAGAGGTATGTAGATAAAGTGACAGTAGGTATAAAAGTATTAAGGGATTTTACATTGATTAGTGGAGGTAAGAAATTCTTCGTCACTCATGGTGATTGTTTCGATACAGTAAACCGTAAAGCCACATGGCTCTCCAAGGTTGGAGCTTCATGCTATGAGTTTCTTCTTTTCATAAATGAGTTTTATAACAAATACAGGGCTTTGCGACATAAACAGCCGTTTTCTTTCGCACAGGTAATAAAACGATGGACAAAGAAACTGGTCTCTAATTTTACAAATTTCGAAAAGCAGATAACAGACTTTGCCGTAAAAAATAATTACGACGGTATTATTTGCGGACATATCCATCACCCGGAAGATACTCATCTTGGAAATATCCGCTATCTTAATTCTGGCGACTGGATTGAAAACAAATCAGTTCTGATAGAAGATGAAGATCAGAACTGGAAAGTCCTGATGGCATAATTCTGATTTATTCCTTTTTGTCGTTATGGTAAAAAAAATACCAGGTATACCTTCCGATATGCCTGGCATAAACCTATTCTGTAATAGTAAATTATTTCTTGAAGTATCTGTTGTACAAACCTTCGAAACCTTTTCCGTGACGAGCTTCGTCCTTAGCCATTTCGTGAACAGTATCGTGGATAGCGTCAAGATTAAGAGCTTTAGCACGAGTAGCGATACGCTTCTTGTCAGCGCAAGCACCGCTTTCAGCGTTCATACGCTTTTCAAGGTTAGTCTTAGTATCCCATACGCAGTCACCAAGAAGTTCAGCAAACTTAGCAGCGTGTTCTGCTTCTTCCCAAGCGTAACGTTTGAAAGCTTCAGCTACTTCTGGATAGCCTTCGCGGTCAGCCTGACGGCTCATTGCCAAGTACATACCTACTTCTGTACATTCGCCCATGAAGTGGTTGTTAAGGTCTTTAATCATTTCTTCGTCGCAACCTTTAGCTACACCGATAACGTGTTCGTCAACGAATTCAAGACCGCCTTCTGTTTCAACCATTTCGTTGAACTTAGAAGCTGGAGCCTTACACAATGGACACTTTTCAGGAGCTGAATCACCTTCGTGGATGTAACCACATACTGTACAGATAAATTTCTTCATAATAGTAATAAGTTAGTTAGTTGTTAAATAAATATTTTGTAATCCGATTTTAATTTTTGTCGGAATTATTCTTTTTGCAGTCGGGGCAAACGCCTTTGTAATAGTTGTGTATCTCTTCAACGCTGAAACCTTTGTCTGCTATATCATTTATGGCTTTTTCGTTGATATGCATAGGCATATCGAAAATCTTGCCGCAACATTTGCACTGGAAATGTGCATGAGCAGATGTGTCTCCATCGAAACAAGCATTACGCTCGTCTATCGTAAGCATCTTTGCGGCTCCATGTTCAACAAACAACTTCAGAGTGTTATATACTGTTGTTTTTGAAAGGGTAGGAATATCATCATGCAAAGCCATATAAATCTCATCAATACACGGATGAGTATGATGCTTTAGGAGATAGTCCATAATTGCGATGCGTTGTACGGATGGCTTGATGTCATAACTAAGCAAATATTCGTAAACGTTCATACTCTCTTTCAATTCTGTAATTATTACAATTTTATTTCAATGGCAAAGATACAAACTTTTTTCTAAACTACAAGTTCCAAACTTACTTTTTTGTTTTTTTTACTTTTAACTTAACCGCTGTGCAAAGGAATAATTTGTATTTTTGCACAGACTATACATTATATATAACAAATTATATGAAATTTGGTTTTGTAAAAGTGGCGGCTGCTATACCGGCGGTAAAGGTGGCCGACTGTAAATTCAATGCGCAACAGACAGAAGCACAGATTATGGTGGCTGACGGTAAAGGTGTGCAGATAGTGATTTTCCCTGAATTGAATTTAACGGGATATTCATGTGGCGATCTCTTTTCGCATAAACTGCTGATAGAACAGGCTGAAATGGCTTTGATGCAGGTTATGAATAATACACGCCAACTGGATATTATATCTATAGTAGGCATGCCGGTAGTGGTTAATTCTACTTTGGCCAATTGTGCTGTAGTCTTTCAGAAAGGAAAGATTCTTGGAGTAGTGCCTAAAACTTATCTTCCCAATTATAAGGAATTCTATGAGCAGAGATGGTTCGCGTCGTCGCTCACTTATACCGGAGTTTCTTCTGTAAGACTCTGCGGACAGATTGCACCGTTTGGCAAGAACCTGCTTTTCGATACCTCGGACACATGTTTCGGAATAGAAATCTGCGAGGATGTTTGGGCTCCTGTACCTCCAAGCTCTGAACTGGTGCTGAAGGGAGCTGAGATAATATTCAACATGTCTGCCGATACAGAGAACATTGCAAAGCATCAGTATCTGCGTTCATTGCTCGCACAGCAGTCTGCACGCTGTCTGGCAGGATATGTTTTCGCTTCAAGCGGTTTTGGCGAGTCTACCACAGATGTGGTGTTTGCCGGCAATGCGCTTATTTATGAGAATGGAGCCTTGCTTGCTGAGGCTGAACGCTTTTCTTTCAACGCACAGTTAGTGGCCAGCGAGATAGATGTGGAACGTCTGCGTGGCGAGCGTCTTGTAAATACCACATTTGCTGCCAGTGTCAGGGCATACTCTTCTGCGGACGTACAGCATATTCAGACTGAACTTGTAAACAGTCGCGAACTCTCGCTTACAAGATATGTCGATTCTCATCCGTTTGTTCCTGTAGGCGGAAAACTTCTTGACGAAAGATGCGAGGAGATTTTTTCCATTCAGGTGGCAGGACTTGCAAAACGACTTGTGCACACCAACTGCAAGACTGTGGTAGTAGGAATATCCGGAGGTCTGGATTCTACATTAGCTCTTCTTGTGTGTGTAAAGACTTTCGACAAGCTGGGATTGCCGCGTAAGGGTATAGTCGGTATCACAATGCCGGGATTCGGAACGACAGACCGTACATACAACAATGCCCTTACTCTGATGAGTTCTCTTCAGGTCACTACCAAGGAAATCAGCATCAAGGATGCCTGCATACAGCATTTCAAGGATATTGAGCACGATATGTCTGTTCACGATGTTACATACGAAAACGGTCAGGCACGCGAACGTACACAAATCCTTATGGACTATGCCAACAAGATTGGTGGTCTGGTGATTGGTACCGGTGACTTGTCTGAACTTGCTCTTGGATGGGCTACTTATAATGGCGACCATATGTCTATGTATGGTGTGAATGCCAGCATCCCTAAGACGCTGGTACGTTATCTTGTAAATTGGGTGGCTCAGACTGGTGTAGACGTGATATCACGCAACACGCTGCTTGACATTATTGATACTCCTATCAGCCCTGAGCTTATTCCTGCCGACGAAAACGGAAATATCAAGCAGAAGACTGAAGACCTGGTAGGTCCGTATGAACTTCACGACTTCTTCCTGTATCATTTCCTCAGATTCGGAATGCGTCCGGCAAAGATTTTCTATCTTGCGGAGATTGCTTTCAGAGGAGCATACGACAGTACTACCATAAAGAAATGGCTCACCAACTTCTGTCGTCGTTTCTTCAACCAGCAGTTCAAGCGTTCATGTCTTCCTGACGGGCCTAAGGTCGGTTCCGTATCACTCAGTCCTAGAGGCGATTGGCGTATGCCGAGTGATGCAAGTGCGGCAATGTGGCTCAAGGAATGTGAGGAACTTGTAGGATAATATTGTCAGGTTCTTTGAAATTTGTTGTAAAACGCTTTGATATAATTGCCGTAACACGTACGTGTTACGCGCGTTACACGCTCGTGCTGCGCTTGTTGCACGTTCGTGTTTCACGCGTTACACGTACGTGTTACGCTTTCTTTTTATAGATATTCAATGATTTGTATCAGTTGATATACTTTTCAGTAAACGCTTTTACCCTATCTGTATATTCTTCAGGATAGTTTTTATACGATGTGGCATGGTCCGTTTCTGGCACGAGCCATATTTCTTTCGGCTCTGATTTCGCGGCATATACTTCGTTCACCATGTATGTAGGAACGAAATCATCCTTGTCGCCATGTATGAAGAACATCGGTTTCTTGCATTTTTTCACTTGTTCTATAGCAGAAGCTTCATGGAAATTCCATCCGTTCTGAAGTTCGCAAATCCAGCTGGCAGTATATAGCAATGGGAATGCCGGCAGGTTGAACTGCTCTTTAAGCTCCTTTTTGAACTGTTCCCAAACGCTGGTATATCCGCAGTCCTCTACAAAACATCTGATATATTCAGGCAATACTTCGCCCGAGGTCATCATCGTAGTAGCTGCCCCCATTGATATTCCGTGCACAACAGCCTGGATAGAGTCTCCGAAAATTTCCGGAGTCAGGTTTATCCATTCCTTTACGTCAAGACGGTCCAGCCATCCCATCTGTATGGCATCACCTCCGCTCAGTCCTGTGTATCTCAGGTCAGGGATTATGATGTTGTAGTCTAAAGACTGATTGTACATATACCCGATGTGGAACATTCTTATGGCACTGTCTGTATAGCCATGTACTATAACCGCTGTCTTTTTCGTAGGACGAGATGCGTATGCATAGTAAGCATGCAGTCTGATTCCGTCCGGTGCTGTGATGAAAGTATCTTTCAGCAATTGGTTTCCCTGAAGACTGTCCAGCCATCCGTTTATCTGAGGATAGGTGTCGCGCATATAAGCTTCAGAACCGGCCAGGTCCTTACCTCTGTTTTCGGGGCGAAGAGAATAGTCTATCATGTAGAGACTTCCGCCCACCAATCCGCCTGCAATCACAATGATAATGATTGCCAGGCTGATGATTAATTTCTTATGTTTCATTTTTTTTTATTTTATTTGTTCCATATTTCCCATGCGCCGAAAGCCTGCAGCAAAAGCATTTCAAGTCCGTTTTTTACTATTGCTCCTTTGTCCGAACCGTTTTTCATAAATAGCGTGGTGTCCGGATTGTAAAGCAGGTCGTAGAGCAAGTGTTCCGGAGTGAGACAATCGTATGGGATATTAGGACATTCGTCTGCTTTGGGATACATACCTGTAGGCGTACAGTTCACTATCACCTTATATTCCTTCATCACTTCCGGAGTAATGTCATCGTATGTGATGGTATTCTCGTTCCTTTTCGATCTGGATACGAATTTCGTTTCAAGCCCCAGTTTGTGAAGTCCGTAGTTGATGGCTTTCGATGCCCCCCCTGTACCTAAAATGAGGGCCTTCTTGTGGTGTGGCTCAAGTAGCGATTCTATAGACTGTGTAAATCCCATAACGTCAGAGTTGTAGCCTATTAGTTTCAGTTTGCCTTTGTTCTTTTCTATTTTTATTACGTTTACTGCTCCTATTGCAGCAGCGTCAGCATCCAGTTCATCCAGATATCCGATAACCTGTTCCTTGTATGGTATAGTCACATTCAGTCCGCAGAGGGCAGGGTTGGATTTTATAACTTTATTGAATTCCTCTATGGATGGTATTTCAAAATTAACGTACTCGGCATCAATGTTTTCTGAATGAAACTTCTCGTTGAAAAAGTTTTTTGAGAATGAATGTCCCAAAGGGTAGCCGATTAAACCAAATTTCTTCATTGTAGTAATAATTTTATGTTATTTAGTCGCAAAGTAGAGTGTGCAAATCCCCAGTGTAAGTCTTTTGAATGTCACTTTGCTGAACCCTGCCTTGTATAGGATTTGTTGCATTACTTCTCCTTGTGGAAAAGCTTTTATTGATTGCGGCAGGTATGTGTATGCACTGTTGTCTTTCGATAGTAATTTCCCTATTGTAGGAATTACGACTTTCGAGTAGATGGCATAAAGCTGTTTCATCGGGAATGTTTCCGGTTCGGACAGTTCAAGTATGACCAGATGTCCGCCTGTTGTCAATACGCGGTGCATTTCTGTCAGACCTTTGTCAAGATTCTCGAAGTTGCGTACACCGAACGCCACTGTTATGGCATCGAACCTGTTGTCGGGGAAGGAGAGAGACGTACAGTCTTCCTTGGCGAAAGATATCTGATTGTCCAGTCCCGACTGTTTCACCTTTTCACGTCCCACATTCATCATACCCTCTGAGATGTCTGTACCTATAAGCTCTTCAGGTTGAAGCACGCGGCATGCCTGTATGGCAAAATCGCCAGTTCCTGTAGCCACGTCCATCATGTGTTTCGGGCTGTATGGCTTGAGCATGTTTATGGCCTTGCGTCGCCAGCTCTTGTCAATACCAAGCGAAAGTACATGGTTCAGATTATCGTAAGTAGGAGCGATGTTGTCGAACATTTTTTCTACTTGTGCGGCTTTGCTTTCGTCCTGATTGTAAGGCTTGATGTTTTCTTGAGGATAGTTTGACATGTTGTGAGTTAGTGTAGGATTTGTGGATAGAATATATGATGGGCGGGAAGAATCCCGCCCTGTCATAATTATTTCAAGTATTCAGTAACGTTCTTTTCGATGCGTGATGCAAGTTCAGCTGTATCAGCCTTTACGAATGTTTCACCGGTGATGTGTTCATAAAGTTCGATATAACGTTCGCTGATAGAGTTTACTATTTCAGGAGTCATTTCAGGAACAGTCTGTCCTTCCTTGCCCTGGAAACCGTTAGCCATCAGCCATTCGCGTACGAATTCCTTAGAAAGCTGTTTCTGAGGTTCGCCTTTTTCGAAACGTTCTTCGTAACCTTCTGAGTAGAAGTAACGGCTTGAGTCAGGAGTGTGGATTTCGTCCATCAGATAAATCTGACCGTTGTGCTTACCGAATTCGTATTTAGTATCGACGAGGATAAGACCGCGTTCAGCGGCTATCTTTGTACCGCGTTCGAACAAAGCCAGAGTATATTTCTCCAGTGTAGCATATTCTTCAGGAGTAGCAAGACCTTTAGCAAGGATTTCTTCTTTAGAGATGTCTTCGTCGTGCATACCCATTTCAGCCTTAGTGGTAGGAGTGATGATTGGTGTAGGGAATTTCTGGTTTTCGCGCATACCTTCAGGAAGTTTCACACCGCAGATTTCGCGAACACCGCTCTTGTAAGCACGCCATGCGCTACCGCACAAGTAACCGCGAACAATCATTTCTACAGGGAAACCTTCGCACATTACACCTACAGTGACCATTGGGTCCGGAGTAGCGAGTTTCCAGTTTGGACAGATGTCAGTTGTAGCATCAAGGAATTTGGCTGCAATCTGGTTCAACATCTGGCCTTTGTAAGGAATACCTTCAGGCAATACAACGTCGAATGCCGAGATACGGTCTGTTGCAACCATGACTAATTTTTCACCGTTGATGTTGTAAACATCGCGAACTTTTCCGTGGTAAACACTTTTCTGACCAGGAAAGTTGAAGTCTGTTTTTGTTAATGCTTTACTCATCTTTTCTATATATTTTAGGAAGTAAATATGTTTGTTTTATTATTGTTTTGACGAGGCTTTCTTTTCTGTTTTCTCAGCCTTGTCCTTTTCTTCTTTTTCAGCTTTTGCTTTCTCCGCTTTCTCGGATTTTATTTTTTCCTCGAATTTCTCGTAAGCCTCTACAATTCTTGTCACCAGTTTGTGTCTTACGATATCCTTCTTGTTAAGCTCTATGAAACTGATGCCTTTCACCCCTTTCAGGATTTTCATTGCCTGTACCAGGCCGGATGTCTGCGACGAAGGAAGGTCAATCTGCGTCATATCGCCTGTGATAATCATCTTGGTGTTCATACCCATACGGGTGAGGAACATCTTTATCTGCTGTGTGGTAGTGTTCTGAGCCTCGTCAAGGATTACTACCGCATCGTTCAGCGTACGTCCGCGCATGAAAGCCAGTGGAGCTATCTGAATGATGTTCAGTTCCATGTATTCCTTCAGTTTGGCGGCAGGAATCATGTCTTGCAGAGCATCGTACAGCGGTTGCAGATACGGGTCTATCTTGTCCTTCATGTCTCCGGGCAGGAATCCCAGTTTTTCGCCTGCTTCTACAGCCGGACGGCTTAATATGATTTTTTTGATTTCCTTGTTTTTGAGAGCTCTCACAGCCAGAGCTATTGCGGTATAAGTCTTGCCCGAACCGGCCGGTCCTATGGCGAATATCATATCGTTTTTTTCGAAATCCTTTACCAGTTTCAGCTGATTGGGACTTCTCGGAATGATAGGTTTTCCTGTGACGCTGAACACGATTGCCTCGCTGTTCTTTTCTATTTTTGTGTTTTTGCCTTTTACTATGTCCAGAATAACCTCCTCGTTGAGCGAATTGTATATCGAACAGTGTTTTTCTAGTGCTGTCACAGCTTCTTCGAAGGCACACATTTCCTCCTCGTCTCCCATTATCTTTATGACATTTCCTCTAGCCAC
>CALUIE010000087.1 GCA_944320605.1 uncultured Phocaeicola sp.
TGGGTGTTTGTTTTGCAATCTGCTGATTTTCAGCGTTTGTTGCGGAGAGACAGGGATTCGAACCCCGGGTACCTCGCGGTACAACGGTTTTCAAGACCGCCGCAATCGACCACTCTGCCACCTCTCCAAAACTCCTTTCAGAGTGCTTTATTTTTCAAAAGCGATGCAAAGGTATCGTTTTTTTTTGAATATGCAAAACTTTAGATGTATTTTTTCAGAAAAAAAGATTTCACATAACAACAGCCATCAATAATTATGAATGTTTTTCAACTATTTCTTATGATTTCCTGCCCCTTTAAGAAGCTCACGACTAAATTTGGTTTCTGCTCTCTGAATATTATAAATTTTCTTCGGACTCAAAATTTTTTTATATCTATGTAAATATTCCAACTCAAGTTCATCTATTTTGATACGTGTCTTAATGACATCTTCAATAATTTTAGAATATTCGGCATCTGTAACGTTCTCACTTTCTTTTGTCTTACGTACCTTGTTCCAGATTTCTTTATTATAAGAAAATTTTTTATCCTGTAATTCAAAATACAGAGGAAAAAACTTCGCCGATTCTTCTTTCGTCAATCCGGCTTTATCTTTTATATATTGTTGTTGTTTCTCACGAAACTGTTCCTTGCTCAAACATTCTTTCTTGCCCTGTGCCTGTATGCCAAGAGACACTATCAACAATGTAATTATAATAACAAGTCTGTTCATATTGAAAAAAATAGAATTAGTTGTATATCTCCAAATCTGCATCCGTCAGATACATATATAATGTATAGTCGTCCATCATTGCCTGATCCAAAATAGGCTCTATGTATTCGTCCGGAATATTTTGTAAAGTATCATTCATAGAAACACTAGCAATGTTATTGTCTGTTTGGGCAGAATTGTCCATCATCATAACACGCACACTAAACATAAGTCCACAAAACATAGCTACCATATAAACCCAAGGTTTTACTCTCTCCCACAAAGTCACCTCATCCTGTCCTTGTTCCTCTATCTCAGGAAGCTGCTTCATTATTTCAGGAATAACATTTTCAAAGTATCCTTCAGGCACTTTAAAAGGATTTTCTTTCCCTAACCTATTCTTTAATTCGGTATCTTCCTTCATATTACTTATCTCCTTCCTTTATATTAGATTAAAAATGCGATAAAAGGTTTAATCATTCAACTTGAAATATTCCTCAATTTTCTTCACAGCATGATGGTATGATGCTTTAAGGGCTCCAACGGTTGTTCCTACAATCTCTGATATATCCTCATATTTCATTTCCTGAAAATATCTCAAATTAAAAATAATCCTTTGCTTTTCAGGAAGGGTTCGAATTGCTTTCTGAAACATTAATTGCGTTTCATCTCCATCAAAATAAGTATCTCCCTCAAGCATATTTATAAGATTAGAGTCGGCCTCATCAATGGAAATATTATCTTGTGCCCTCTGTCTGTTCAGAAAATTCAAACATTCGTTCAAAGCAATCCTATACAACCATGTGGAAAGTTTCGCCTCTCCTCTAAAATAGTCAATATTGGTCCAAGCTTTTATAAATGTATTCTGAAGAATATCATTTGCATCATCGTGTGATACAACCATTCTTCTTATCTGCCAATACAACTGCTCACTAAATACCCTTACCACATCTTCAAACGCCTTACGGCGTGTTGTTTGGTCATGCAAACGTTCTTTTATTTCGTCCTCATTATTGTATTCCATAGCCATTAAACCAATATGTTGTAGGATACTCAAATATTAATACTTAAATTCTCATTTGCCAAAATAGTATTGGCGAAAATATCTTTAGCTTCTGCAAGGAGACATTCATCATCCTCATACCTTGCTGAAAAATGGCCTATAATCATTTTTTTTACTTCAGCCATTTTAGCTATTTCTGCAGCCTGTTTTGCTGTAGAATGCATAGTAGTTTTTGCCCTGGCTTTTTCCGTTTCCAAAAAAGTAGCTTCATGAAACAACAAATCCACATTTCTTATTTGTTCAACTATCTTCGGATAAAACATAGTATCCGAACAATAAGCATAACTTCTTGGAGAAGCAGCAGGAATTGTCAACCTACTGTTTGGTACAACAGTTCCATCTTCGCATATATAATCCTCTCCATTCTTAATTCTGTTTATCATAAAGACAGGTACCTTATAAAAATCTATCATATCCCTAATAATATGATTCTGAACAGGTTTTTCTCTGAAAAGAAAGCCACATGTAGGCATTCTATGTTTTAAAGGAATAGTTTCAACAGTCAATGAGCGGTCATCATATACAACAGTACGCTCTGATGGATCAATCTCATGAAATATAACTTCAAAAGGTAATCCTTTACAAAAGAAATCCAATTGCGGTTTCATAAGGATTGGTAAATCCTTATGGGCATAAATATGAAGATCAGCAGTTCTTTCTATCATGCCGAAAGTAGAAATCATACCAATCAAACCGAAACAATGGTCTCCATGAAGATGTGATATAAATATATGGTTAAGTCGTGAGAATTTCAACCGTGATCTTCGTAACTGCACTTGAGTACCCTCCCCACAGTCTATCATAAAGAGCTTCTCCCTTACATTCAAGACCTGTGAAGTTGCAGAATGCCGCATCGTAGGCAAAGCAGAACCACATCCCAATATATTAAGTTCAAATTTTTCCATGCGAACAAAGATACTCAAAATCTTTATACACAAACAAAACGAAAATATAAATAAAGTAAAGGAACAGAGCTTTCCGAGACGTTTCAAAAAAACGACATGTCATTTAAGACAAAACGCTTTGTCATTTTACCTGAAATGACAAAGCGTTTTTTTAACATAATTATTTACAAGAGCCGAAAGCGGGACTCGAACCCGCGACTTACTCATTACGAATGAGTTACTCTACCAACTGAGTTATTTCGGCAAAACATTGTTTTCTTTTTGCGGTTCAAAATTACTTCTTATTTTTTTATTGGCAAATGTATTTCCGTTTTTTTTATCGGGCATACACATATTTATAACATATGACTAACGATAATATGTATATTTTTTCTAAAGATGTATTAACGAAGTACATTTATTTCATTGAAAATACTTATCTTTGCATCCCGAATATGACATAAAAAGACTTAATATAACACATTATATATTATTAAGAGCTAGAAGATGAAAAGATTTTATTCGGTTTTTCTATATAGTAGAACGTCGGAAGCATACAGAAATGCGACATCATTTCTTTTTGCCCAAATTTGTTTTTCATTTTCCAATATGGCATTTTTATTTTCCGAACCATACAGACTTTTATTTTCTAAACATCATATTTACCCGGAAATGCATTTCGGCATATCCGGGATTTTTTTCGCCTTAAAACATTATACAATATACAACAATACAAATATAAATAATTAAGGTATGGAACAACTAAAGCACGAATGTGGAGTGGCGATGATACGCCTGATGAAACCACTGGAACACTACCAACAGAAATATGGTACATGGATGTACGGACTTAACAAACTGTACCTTCTGATGGAGAAACAGCATAACCGTGGTCAGGAGGCGGCAGGTCTGGCATGTGTAAAACTTCAGGCTGCACCTGGAGAAGAATATATGTTCCGCGAAAGAGGACTTGGCGCAGGAGCAATAACCGAGATATTCGGAACTGTACACAGCTATTTCAAGGATTTGACACCGGAACAGATGCGTGACGCCGAATATGCCGAGAAGTGTCTTCCTTTTGCAGGCGAACTGTATATGGGACATCTGAGATATTCTACTACAGGTAAAAGCGGAATATCGTATGTACACCCGTTCCTCCGCCGCAACAACTGGCGTGCAAAGAACCTTGCGCTGTGCGGAAATTTCAACCTTACAAATGTTGACGAAATATTTGCATCAATCACTGCCGACGGACAGCACCCGCGCAAATATGCCGACACGTATATAATGCTTGAGCAGGTGGGACACCGACTTGACCGCGAAGTGGAAAGGTTGTACACAGAATGTAAAGGCGAAGGTCTGGAAGGTATGGACATCACTCATGCCATAGAAGAGAGAATAGACCTGACAAACGTTTTGAAGACATCAAGTCCGACATGGGACGGCGGTTACGTGATATGCGGACTGACCGGTAGCGGCGAAAGCTTTGCCGTGCGCGACCCGTGGGGAATACGTCCTGCATTCTGGTATATGGACGATGAAATATTCGTACTGGCTTCAGAACGTCCTGTGATACAGACAGCACTGAATGTTCCTGCCGACAGTATAAACGAACTTCAGCCTGGCCAGGCAATAATGATAAGCAAAAAAGGACAGATGCGTCTGGCTCAGATAAACGAGCCGAAAGTGAAAAAGGCTTGTTCTTTCGAACGTATATACTTCAGCCGCGGCAGCGACATGGATATATACCGCGAAAGAAAAAAACTCGGCGAGAAGCTGGTGAATCCTATTCTGAAAGCTATAGACAACGACGTGATACACACGGTATTCTCTTTCATCCCTAACACAGCCGAAGTGGCTTTCTACGGAATGTTGGAAGGTTTCGACAATTATCTGAACGAGCTAAAGGTACAGCGTATAGAGGCCTTGGGACACAAACCAAGCCACAGCGAGCTTGAACAGATACTTTCGCAGCGTATCCGAAGCGAAAAAGTCGCAATTAAGGATATAAAGCTGCGTACTTTCATAGCTGAAGGAAATACCCGCAATGATTTGGCAGCCCACGTATATGACATTACATACGGAAGCTTAGTGCCATACGCAGACAACCTTGTGATAATAGACGACAGTATAGTTCGTGGTACAACACTGAAACAGAGTATCATAAGCATACTCGACCGTCTGCACCCGAAAAAGATAGTAATAGTATCATCATCGCCACAGGTGCGCTATCCGGACTATTACGGCATAGACATGGCAAGCATGGAACAGTTCATTGCATTCAAGGCTGCCATAGCACTGCTTGAGGAAAGAGGAATGACTGAAGTCATTATGAATGCTTACAGCAAATCTAAAGCACAATTAGGATTGCCTAAAGAAGAGATGGTGAACTACGTGAAAGAAATATATGCACCGTTCACAGACGAAGAATTATCAGCCAAAATGGTGGAACTGCTGACACCTACCGGCACACAGGCTAAAGTTGAGATAGTATATCAGACACTTGAAGGACTTCACGAGGCATGTCCTGACCACACAGGCGACTGGTACTTCAGCGGAGACTACCCTACTCCCGGCGGAGTGAAACTGGTAAATCAGGCATTTATAAACTATATAGAAGAAAATTTTTTAAATGAATAATTAAGAATTAAAAGTTAATAATGAGTGGATGATATCATTCTTAATTCATTAAGTTTTTAATTCTTAATTCAATAAATTTTTAATTGTTAATTTTTAATTTTTAATTCAACATATGCGAAATGTAACATTGATCCTCGACGACGGGAGCCGCTTCCATGGCAAGTCGTTCGGTTATGAGAAACCGGTAGCAGGCGAAGTGGTGTTCAACACAGCCATGACCGGTTACCCTGAAAGTTTGACAGACCCTTCGTATGCCGGTCAGCTTATGACACTGACTTATCCTTTGGTTGGAAACTACGGTGTACCTCCTTTCACTTTCGCGGAAAACGGACTTCCTCATTTTATGGAAAGCGAAAAAATTCATGCCGAAGCGATTATCGTAAGCGACTACAGCGAAAAGTATTCTCACTGGAATGCAGTAGAAAGCCTTGGCGACTGGCTTAAACGTGAGCAGATACCGGGAATTACAGGCATTGACACCCGTGAGCTTACAAAGGTATTGCGCGAACACGGTGTGATGATGGGAAAAATCGTATTCGACGATGAACCGGACAACATTCCTGAGGCTGAATATGCCGGAGTGAACTACGTTGATAAGGTTTCCTGCAAGGAAGTAATCCGCTACAACGAAGGCGAAGGCAAGAAGAAAGTCGTACTCGTGGACTGTGGTGTTAAATCGAACATTATCCGTTGCCTTTTGAAACGCGATGTAGAAGTAATCCGCGTTCCATGGAACTATGATTTCAACTCTCTTGAATTCGACGGTCTGTTTATCTCAAACGGTCCTGGCGACCCAGACACCTGCGATGCTGCAGTACAGAACATCCGCAAGGCTATGCAGAACGAAAAACTTCCTATCTTCGGAATCTGTATGGGTAACCAGTTGCTCTCGAAAGCAGGAGGTGCAAAAATATACAAACTGAAATACGGTCACCGCAGCCACAACCAGCCGGTTCGCATGGTGGGAACAGAAAAATGTTTCATCACTTCACAGAACCACGGTTATGCCGTTGACAACAATACTCTTGGCTCAGACTGGGAACCACTGTTCATCAACATGAACGACGGCTCTAACGAAGGTATCCGCCACAAAAAGAACCCTTGGTTCTCTGCACAGTTCCACCCAGAAGCTGCAAGTGGTCCGACAGATACAGAATTCCTGTTCGACGAGTTTGTAAAATTGCTGTAATCCATTAAAAAGAAAAGTACAATGAAAGAAAATATAAAGAAAGTATTATTGTTAGGTTCCGGAGCACTTAAAATCGGCGAAGCCGGTGAGTTCGACTATTCCGGTTCACAGGCTCTTAAGGCTCTTAAGGAAGAAGGTATAGAAACCATCCTTATCAACCCTAATATCGCTACAGTGCAGACTTCAGAAGGAGTGGCAGACAAGATTTACTTCCTGCCTGTAACACCTTACTTCGTAGAAAAAGTAATAGCTAAGGAACGTCCGGACGGCGTACTGCTCTCATTTGGTGGACAGACAGCATTGAACTGCGGTGTTGCTCTCTACAAGGCAGGTATATTCGAAAAATATGAGACTCGTGTTCTTGGTACTCCTGTACAGGCTATCATGGACACTGAGGACCGTGAGCTCTTCGTTCAGAAACTTGACGAAATCAATGTCAAGACTATCAAGAGTGAAGCTGTAGAAAACATCGAAGATGCACGCCGTGCGGCAAAAGAACTTGGCTATCCTGTTATCATCCGTGCTGCATACGCGCTTGGTGGTCTGGGTTCCGGTTTCTGCGACAATGAAGAAGAACTTAACGTATTGGCTGAAAAGGCTTTCTCTTTCTCTCCACAGGTACTCGTAGAAAAGAGCTTGAAAGGATGGAAGGAAGTGGAATACGAAGTAGTGCGCGACCGTTTCGACAACTGTATCACTGTATGTAATATGGAAAACTTCGACCCGCTGGGTATCCACACCGGTGAGTCTATCGTTATCGCTCCATCACAGACTCTTACAAACAGCGAATACCACAAATTGCGTGAGCTTGCAATCCGCATCATCCGCCACATCGGTATCGTAGGTGAATGTAACGTACAGTATGCTTTCGACCCTGAATCAGAAGACTACCGCGTAATCGAGGTTAATGCCCGTCTGAGCCGTTCTTCTGCTCTTGCATCTAAGGCTACAGGTTATCCTTTGGCTTTCGTTGCGGCAAAACTTGGTTTGGGATACGGACTGTTCGACCTTAAGAACTCTGTAACAAAGACTACTTCTGCATTCTTCGAACCGGCTCTTGACTACTGCGTATGTAAGATTCCTCGCTGGGATTTGGGTAAGTTCCACGGTGTTGACCGTGAACTTGGTTCAAGCATGAAGTCGGTAGGTGAGGTAATGGCTATCGGACGTACTTTCGAAGAAGCTATACAGAAGGGTCTGCGTATGATTGGTCAGGGAATGCACGGTTTCGTTGAAAACAAGGAACTCGTTATCGACGATATCGACAAGGCTCTCCGCGAACCGACCGACAAACGTATCTTCGTAATCTCCAAGGCTATACGTGCGGGTTATACTGTTGACCAGATACATGACCTTACTAAAATAGACAAGTGGTTCCTCGACAAGCTGCAGAACATCATGCAGACATCTAAGGAGCTCCACGAATGGGGAAACAACCACACTCAGCTTTCACAGTTGCCGAACGAACTGCTTTATAAGGCTAAACGTCAGGGATTCTCTGACTTCCAGGTAGCTCGTGCCATAGGATACCAAGGTGAGATGGAAGATGCTATCGTCGATATTCGTAACCACCGTAAGAGTGTGGGCATCGTACCTGTAGTGAAACAGATAGATACTCTGGCTGCTGAATATCCTGCACAGACTAACTACCTGTATCTGACTTACAGTGGCGTAGCTAACGATGTTCATTACCTTGGCGACCACAAGAGTATCGTGGTTCTCGGTTCAGGAGCTTACCGTATCGGTTCTTCTGTAGAGTTTGACTGGTGTGGTGTTCAGGCTCTTAACACTATCCGCAAGGAAGGTTACCGCTCCGTAATGATTAACTACAACCCTGAAACTGTATCTACAGACTACGATATGTGCGACCGTCTGTACTTCGACGAACTGACTTTCGAGCGTGTAATGGATATCCTCGACCTTGAAAATCCTCACGGAGTAATCGTTTCTACGGGTGGACAGATTCCTAATAACCTCGCGCTTCGTCTTGATGCTCAGAAGGTAAATATCCTCGGTACTTCTGCCAAGAGTATCGACAACGCAGAAGACCGCGACAAGTTCTCGGCTATGCTTGACCGTATCGGTGTTGACCAGCCTGAATGGAGCGCACTTACTTCTATGGAAGATATCAACGCATTTATCGAAAAAGTTGGTTTTCCTGTATTGGTTCGTCCTTCATACGTGCTTTCTGGTGCAGCTATGAACGTATGTTCTAACCAAGAAGAACTTGAACGCTTCCTGCAGCTTGCAGCCAACGTATCGAAGAAACACCCTGTGGTAGTGAGCCAGTTCATAGA
>CALUIE010000088.1 GCA_944320605.1 uncultured Phocaeicola sp.
ATAAGCTGGTTATTAATAGGCATTTGCGATTGTGTGATATTTTGAGATAGTACAGGTTCAAGAGCCTGTCTCTCCGCATGAAAATCCGTTAAGCTATTGCTTGACGGATTTTTTTTGTATATGCTATACTTATTTATTGAGATAGTCATATCAAATAAAAAAATAGAAAACGCACATTTCTGCCATTGTTGGGTAACTATTTTTTTGTATAGTAAGTTACCCAACTAGAAACAGTGAATTATAATTAAAATGTGATGATATTGTTCCAGAATTAAGATTGTTTAATTTGTCTTATTCAAAAAGGTTTCCTTCTAAATTTTATTGAAGAAGTTCTTTTAACCTATTGGTGAGTTCTTCTCCTAAAATGTTTTCTCCTATCATTACACCTTCTGAATCAATCAAGTATGTAGTCGGTACAAATCTTACCTTATAAAGGCTGGCTACACCTGTTTCGTCTAAAAAGTTAGGCCAAGCAAGTTGTTCTTCTTTTAAAGCCTTTTCCCAGTCCTCTTTTTTCTTGTCGATTGAGATACTGACAATTTCGAATCCCTTTTCGCTATATTGAGCATATAGTTTTTTTAGATTAGGTATTTCCTTTCGACAAGGATTGCACCAGGATGCCCAAAAATCAATTAATAAATATTTCTTTCCTTGACGCAAAGTAGAAAGAGTAACATCGTTTCCGTTTTTGTCTTTAACGGTAAATTCAGGGACTTTGGTTCCTTCTTTTCCGGCAGGATAGAGTTCTTCCTTTACCTTCTGTCCGTAGTAAGATTGCTTGGCTGATGGAGAAAGTGCTTCATACCAGGGTTTCATGTCTTCGCTTAGATAACTCGTAAATGATATCATCATTAAAGGTCCCCAAAATGAGTCTTTATTAGCCATTACTGTCTGATAATATATAGAATCTACTATGTTTAAGAATTTCTTGTCAGCTGACATTCTGGCTTTTCCTCTTTCACTTTGTTGCAGTTCTTGAATCATGCCTTGATCCTTTTGCTGGTATGCTTTCATCATCAGACTATCGTAATCTGCAAACTGACGTGCATTATCAGCATACAGTGAATCCAAATAAGTACGTACAGACAATAACGAATCATACTTTGTGCTGAGTGGCGAACCGCTAACCGATAAATCAGAAAGATTGTAAGATAGGTTACCGTTTGTTTCTCGTTCAGTTACAGCTCCACTTATTTCTATTGGTGTGTTTTCCAATATAAGGCTACGCCATCCGTAGGCATCTTTCACTATCAGGCGCACAGCCCTTGGTTCTTCCACTTTTCCTTGAAATATAAACTGTCCATTGGTTACTGTTGTGTCTGCCATTGGATCTTCGTTGTCGTGGCTCACTGGTACCAGTTGTACATGTGTTCCATCAGGTAATCCTTCAACACTTCCTTTCAATACATATCCATTGGTTACAGGCTGACCTGTACATGCCATCATGGCCAAACTTAAAAAGGCCATCCAAGAGAGATTTTTCTTTTTCATAACGTGGTTTTATTTAGATACATTCTGTTCAATTGTTCCGTTTCCAGGATTATTCAAAGCGCCGGCTGGGAAAGGCATAGTCCACAAATGTGAAGTCGGGCTTAGAGTATATTCTGTTCCATTGTAATTTTTTGTCATTGTACGTAAGTACTTTCCTTCGCTGTTAAAACGACGGGCATCTGCAAAAGGAACTATGGAGAATATCAACTCATTGTCTTTAGTGTTCCGAATTAAAGAAAGAGCTTCCTCAAGTGTACTTGCAGTTGCAGGACGATACATCTCGGGGCGGATGCGTGTAGCGCGTACTGCATTGAGCGTATTCATCGCTTCTGTAAAATCGTTTTGCGTTGTTAGTCTTGCCTGACATTCGGCTTTGATGAGATATGCCTCACATGTGGTTAGTCCTCCATGATTGAAGAATCCGGAAGTCAAAGCCGCATAATATGTGTCGTTATTATCTACCTTAAGTTTCCAGCGTGAAAGGAATCTGGCATCTCCATCTTCAAAGCGTGCGGCTCTTTCTGCAGGAATGTTATATTCATAGCTGTCGTAGTTTGACTGTCCACCGTAGCGTAAATAATAGTTTTCCACGTAATCATATTGCATAGGGGTGGCGAGCTTGTCGTAGTTATCGGGGTCTTCAATAGCGGTCTGATGTTCTTCGTAAAAAGAGTTCCAGTCATATAGCTGATTGTTCTGTTCCAAGGCCAAATTGGAATAGCGTAATGCTTCTTCATAATTCTGCATTTGCAGATATATTCTGGCAAGTAAAGCATAACCTGCCCCTAAATTAGGATGAATTGCTGTCATTGACTGAGCTGGTAATCCCATTTCAATGGCTTCTTTAATATCATTCAACATGAAGTCATACAAATATTGAATAGAAACCTGTTTGTAGGGTGCATCAATATTGGCACTGGTAATAAGGGGTACACTTAGCTTTTCTTCGGCAGTAGAGGCATCGTAGGTATCTGCATAATAGTTAGTCAGGACATCATAGCAAAGCGACCGTATCACTTTGGCGTATGCTATCACCTCGTTCCGTTCTGCGTCTGTAGCTTCAGTGGCTGTCGGAGCATTTTCTACAATCAGGTTACAGTTGGATATTGTCGCATATAGTGCATAATAAGTATCTTCATCTGAATTGTTCAGCATGATACGGTCGGCAGACTCATCCCACATGTAGTTGGCCCGATTGAGGCTTGGTGAATTGACTTGTGCATTTTTCAGATAAACGTCGTTCAGCAGATACAAAGCGTTCAAAATAGGTGTACGGCCATTTGTGTACTGGTCTCGTAACAGTGCTTCGAAGTCAGCCAGTGTAGTTGGTATTTTGGAGCCTTTCGGCGGTATGTTCAAGTAATCGTTGCATGCACTGCATATAATGCATGTGAGTATAATCAAAAGATTTATAAATTTAGTCATAAATGTCATGCAATATAAATGGTTAGAAATTCAGGTAAACGCCACACAGGTAGTTAGGCTTGGTATATCCGCCAAGCAGATACTTGGCATTGCTGCTTTTGGCCACTGTAAACACATTCTCCATGCCCAGCATGATACGTGCATTCTTCAGATATAGTTTATGACACCATTTTGAAGGAATGCGGTAGGTCAATGAAAGGTTTCTTAAACGCCAGTTTGTTGCATCAATTACGTTTATAGAGGAGTTGGCATACATACTTTGGTAGTTATAGTTGTAGAGTGGGCTTTCCGTAGATATATAGCGTGGTATATCAGTATGAGCTTCGTCACCAGGTTCACGCCAGCGATTTTCTATGTCTTTGCTGATTACTCCCATACCCGAAGAAATAAATGCTGTGTTTGTGTTACGCATTTTATGTCCGCCTTCAAACAGAAACTGAGCAGCCAGTTCCCAGTTCTTCCAGCGTAGATTTGTACTGACAGAACCATTATATATTGGTACGGTAGTTCCCAGGTAAACGAGGTCCTCAATTTCCGAAGGAGTCATATCTGTATATAATTTTCCTTCTGCGTCATATACTTGCGGAGTTCCGGTCTCACTCAATCCTGCCCATTGATAGCCATAAATGGCATTGTATGGATTTCCTACCCGTGGATATGCGGTAGGGTAGTCAATTACCAGATATGCTACCGGAGCTTTCACATTTACATACGTTACTTTATTTTTGTTGTAACCTAATACACCGCTTACATTCCAGTTCCAGTCGTTATTGCGAATAACATCTCCCGACAGTGTCAGTTCAAAACCTTTATTCGTCATTTCTCCGTTATTGATGGAATATGTGCTATATCCCCATCCTTCAGTCGGTACGCCATTGGTATTGGCAAGAAGGTCAGTTCCTTTTTTATTGTAATATTCAATAGAACCGTTCAGGCGATTACCTAACAATGCAAAGTCTATTCCTACATTGAGAGTTGTAGTCTTTTCCCAACGTAAATTGGGATTCGGACGACTTGAAATAGTACCCTGAATACCTCCTACCTGGTTGTTATTGTTATAATATGCTATCATGTAAGGAGCTGAGTTCTTTGCAATGTTACCGCCGATACCATAACTTGCACGAAGTTTTAGCATGTTGATCCATGCAACATTGAAGAATGCTTCACGATCAATATTCCAGCCAGCTCCTACCGACCAAATAGGTCTTTTCTGATATTTGGAACCGGTTGAGAACAGATTCGTTTTGTCCCAACGAATACTTCCACTTACCATGTACTTTCCGTCGTAAGTATAGGCGGCATTGCTATAGACCGATACATAACGGTTTACAAGTTCACGAATGTAAGCAAATTTTTGTTGGCTAAAGGACGCATATCCCCATTGCCCATTGAAGTTGCTTAGTTGTCCGGCATTAATCATGCTGTAAGTCAGCAGTTGTGGATCATAATTGTAGAGTGTACGGTCGTTATATTCCATTTTGTTTTCTCGGGTTTCCGTACCCAGAATCATGGTTATATCATGTTTCCCGGCAATTGTTTTGTTAAAATCCAACTGTTGACGGAAATTATAAGCATGTGTCGTATTTGCTGATGTAAAAAATACATTGCCATAAGGTAAGGCAAATGTGGAAGTACCGTCATTATTTGATGTAGAAAATGTATTTACCATGTTTCTCACCTCAAAAGAGTCTTTTCCTTTCAATTGCTCAGTTTTATATTCTGCATATTCATACTGGAAGGACGCTGTGTATTTTAGCCAGTCGGTAAACTTGAAAGTGAGTCTGGCGAATGTACGGTTGCTGAAATCACGGCTTTTCGTCAGATTCATTCCGATTTCATCCAGCGGTGTTATGTCCAGATTATATAAGCCGTTGTTGTGCAACAGATTCAGATTGTACAGACTGTAACGGTCTTCTTCTGTATTTGTATAATACGTACCGTCACTGTTCATCAGTCCGTCATAAGGCATATAAGTATAGCCCGGCGAAAAGAGATTAAATGATTGTGTGGTTCCTTTTCCATAATTCAGGTAAGTTCCTATATCCAGAGTAAGCCACGAAGTCATTTGTGTTGAGTTCTGCAAATTAATACCGATAGTGTTATTTTCTGAGAACTTATCCTCCAGCTGGTTTTGGCGATATGATACGGATGCGTTGAAAGTGTTTTTCTCTGTTCCTTTTCCGATGTTCAGGTTATATTGTTGAGAAAACGGATTACGTTTGCCGTATTTTTCTATATCCTTGTAATAACGGTAACCTTGTGAAGCCAGTCCTTTCAGATTGCTTTCAAGTTGGTCTTGAGTGATATTCCCGGCATAATAGTTTAGTATATTACGTATTCCCTGAGTTGAATATGACATGTTATCCAAAACTGTGTTAGCGTAGCTTCTTACATCACCTTCATGTAGTTGGGGGTTCTGTGCAGCCCATTCACGTTCCAGTTCAATCATCGTAGCCGATCCTGCCAGATATTTATCAGCATACGTGTCATAAGGATTAACTGTCAGTGTAGCGGAAAATGATACATTAAGCTCATTTTTTTTTGCTCTTTTAGTCGTGATTACAACGACTCCATTTGCAGCGCGAGCTCCGTAAATAGAAGTAGCGGCAGCGTCTTTTAGTACAGTGATGCTCTCAATGTCTTCCATATTAAGATCTGGTACACTTTCTATCCAGTTACCATAACCATCGTTGGTCGTTTTCTCTACGGGGAAGCCGTCGATTACGTACAATGGGGTAGTAAGTCCGTTCATTGAGGTAACTCCTCGGATTTTTCCGTCGCTGTATCCTGCAACACGGCCTTCGAGTATTGCTCCCATATTGCTAAGGCGTTGTGTCTCCAACTTTTTGGAGTCAACTTTTGAAAATGCTCCTGTTGCACGTTCTTTAGAAATGGTTTGATAACCTGTTACGACTACCTCATCAAGAAGTTCTGATGAAGGCTGTAAAACGATAAAATAATCATTATCGGCATTCAGTTTCACCCGATGTGTTTTATATCCCAGATAGGAAGCTTCAATCTCTTTTGTATCAGATGGAAATGTCAGTGTAAAGTGTCCCTGAACATCCGTAATGACAGCTGCAACAGATCCTTTGGCGTCATCATTTACCTGTTTTACGTGAGCTGCAGGCAGCGGCTCGTTGTTTTCATCCACTACAATGCCATGAATAGTGCGGTTGCCCTGCGCATGAGTTTCGCAGACAAACATAATAAACGTACATAGCCAAAGCAGGAAGATGATTCTGAAACGAGTTTCATGTAATGCTACTTTCTCCATACTTATATCTTTTTTTTAAGGTTATAGATTTAAACTTGAATTTTGCTCATGTGCAAAAATGTAAAAAAAAGATATAATATTGATACTAAATACGCATTCAAATTCGACAATTGTTACTTTAGGAGAAGATTTTTTGTTAAAACGTTTTTTATCCTTCTTTTTTATGCATGGTAATAACCTTATTGCGATATTGTTTTGGGGGAATCCCTACAATATCCTGAAAAATTTTATAGAATGTGCTCATGGAATTAAATCCCACTTCAGAAGCTACGGCCTTTAAAGGTATATCATTTTTAGGATCGCTAAGTAAACGGATGGCTTCCTGAATTCGATAGCTGTTGACGTATTGCGTAAAATTCTGTTGTGTCTGCTCATTGATTACTTGCGACAGATAAGTGCGGTTTGTTTCAAGTAAGTCGGCAACACGTTCTTTTGTCAATAAGTTTTCTTTATATACCTTTTGTTCCTGCATTAGTTTTTCCAGTCGTTGAAACAGTAAAGTTTTCTTTTCATTACTCAATGAAGAGGCCGCATACTTTTCATTGGTAGAAGAAGTTACACTTGCTGCTGTATTTATATGTTCCTGCTGTAAGGAATTAATTATGGCTTTGAGATGTTCTTCCTTGCGGATTGATTCCTGATGCTGTCGCACGATACTGGTATATAAAATGTTTTTCCTCCTATACATAAGCCATAACGTAAAGGTGACAATCAGAATCACTATAAGGACGCTAAAAAGGGCTTGTTCCTTTTTTTCTTTCTGTAGCAAAACAAGTTTCCCTTCCCGGATTTCATTTGCCTGACGTTCTGTATCGTACTTTATGCGAAGTTCACTCAGCATTTTTTCTTTATCAATATTGAAAATACTGTCTGTTTCCTGCTGTAACTTTCGTTGCCAGGCAAGTGCTTCGGCATACTGTCCCATGTTTTCATAACAGACAGACAATGTATTGATTACTTGGTTTCTATATACCGCGCAGTTCTCTTCTTTTGTGAGTGATAAGGCTTTTAGAAGTAAGTCTACAGCTTGCTTATTATTTCCATCTTCCTTTAATGCTATCGCATATTCATTCAGTAAAATTACTTTGTATGAGGTCTGGTTCATAGTATTCAGCGATAATCCTTTCCTGTAATATTCAATCGCCTGTTTTTTATTACCTTTAGCAAATTCTATCATGCCGTATATTGCGTACACATTTCCTTGATTGTAATACTCGTTCTGGTTCATGATAAATTCGGCCTCCTTTATATAAGGTAAAGCTTTATCATATTCCTTACGCAGATAATACATATATGAAGTGTTTAATGAACCGATAAAGATAAGATAGGCTGAATTTTGTTTATGCCCCATTTCATAAGTCTGCAGTGCGTAGGTCAGGCCCTCAGGATTGTTTTGTAAAAAATAAATACTGGAAATGTTTCCCAGCAGAATAGCTTCAAGTTCACTGTTTTCACTTTTGTGGGCCGCTTCTATTCCTTTAAAGAAATAATGCAGGGCAGAATAATAGTCTTTGTTAATGTTACTGGCATATAACCCCATTCCGTTATAAACGGAACATAAAGCCGAATAGTTATTTGCGCTTTTTCCCAGCAAAGATGCTTGTCCGAGATGATTTATTGCGCTCGAATCACCTAACATGACGTATGCTTGCCCTAATGCGATATGTGCATACAGCAAGCTATATTCATAATCTTGTTTTTCATATCCTATACGAAATAATTCTTCCCCATACTCTATTACTTTATTATAATCTGCTTTGTGTAAATACAAAAAACAAAGTTCTTTTAATACTTGTACATCTTTCGGATTGCGTTTTAATATCTGTTCCTGCTGCTGTATGGCTGGAAGAATGTTTTCTTGTGCCTGACATGTCAACAGGATACAAATAGTGGAAAATATAATTATTTTAAGTCTTAATTTTATGCTTATCTGTATAGGGCTTGATTTCGGCATGACATTCTTAAAAATTTATTTATTGCATTGGAAGTGCAATAGATGTATTTGTTTTTGTAACTCGCCGGCTACTGTACCACCAATCCACCGTTCTTCCCATTCTGGATGTTCTTTACGTAAGTTGAGTGCAAGTAAATCGCCATCAAAAGATTTGCAGTGAATGTAATAAGGGGATAATCTACTTTTCCCAGCTCCGTTAGGACCTGCTATGACTGTAAATTCTGAACGTGCTTCCATTCCTTTATTTATTTAATAAATAAGCATATCTGCCTTTTCCTTTATCAGCAGTTCGTGAAATAATTTGATAGCTTCTTGTATTTATATCATAGCTTACCAAATCTTCACTACCATCTGGATTTGCTAAATAGTAATTTCCTTCTTTATCCCAAAATGGTATGGAAATTCCTTTAGCCCATCCTTCCAAGTAAATGCGCTCTACTTCTTTGCGTACTTCTTCATTTACTTCTTTGATGGTCTTTCCGTTGGATAGTTTGATTTTTTCTATTTCAGCGTA
>CALUIE010000089.1 GCA_944320605.1 uncultured Phocaeicola sp.
AAAGAACTTGGCGACGAGTTCGTTTCACTTGAAGCCATACTTCTGGCTTTGCTCAATGTGAAGAGTACAGTGGCAACCATTCTGAAGGATGCCGGAATGACCGACAAGGAATTACGTGCCGCAATCAACGAACTGAGACAGGGACAGAAAGTTACTTCGCAGTCAAGCGAAGACACTTACCAGTCACTTTCAAAGTATGCGATAAACCTGATTGAGGCTGCACGTACAGGAAAGCTGGACCCGGTGATAGGTCGTGACGAAGAAATCAGACGTGTACTGCAGATTTTGAGCCGTCGTACAAAGAACAACCCTATCCTTATAGGTGAACCGGGTACAGGTAAGACAGCTATCGTGGAAGGTCTGGCACAGCGTATCCTGCGTGGTGACGTGCCTGAAAACCTGAAGAACAAACAGCTGTTCTCACTCGATATGGGTGCATTGGTTGCAGGTGCCAAATATAAAGGTGAGTTCGAGGAAAGACTTAAATCTGTCATCAACGAGGTAACAAAATCTGACGGTAACATAATATTGTTCATCGATGAGATACATACTTTGGTTGGTGCAGGTAAAGGCGAAGGCGCGATGGATGCCGCAAACATTCTGAAACCGGCATTGGCACGTGGAGAACTGAGAAGTATCGGTGCTACCACTCTTGACGAGTATCAGAAGTATTTCGAAAAGGATAAGGCCCTTGAACGTCGTTTCCAGACTGTTATGGTGGACGAACCTGACACCCAGAGTTCAATATCAATCCTTCGTGGTCTGAAGGAAAGATACGAGAACCATCATCAGGTACGTATCAAAGACGAGGCTATCATAGCAGCCGTTGAATTGAGTAACAGGTATATCACAGAACGTTTCTTGCCGGATAAGGCTATCGACCTTATGGACGAGGCTGCAGCCAAACTGCGTATGGAGCGTGACTCGTTGCCTGAGGAGCTTGACGAGATTGAACGCCGATTAAAACAGCTTGAAATCGAGCGTGAGGCTATCAAGCGTGAAAAAGATGAAGCCAAACTTGCACAGCTGAACAAGGAGATTGCCGAACTGAAAGAACAGGAAACTTCTTACAAGGCTAAATGGCAGAGTGAGAAGGAACTTGTAAATAAAATTCAGCAGAACAAAAAGGAAATAGAACAACTCAAGTTCGAAGCTGACAAGGCTGAGCGTGAGGGTGACTATGGACGTGTGGCTGAAATACGTTACGGTAAGTTGCAGGCTCTGGAAGCTGAAATAAAGAATATTCAGGAGGACCTGAAACACAAGCAGGGCGACAGTGCCATGATAAAAGAAGAGGTTACCGCAGAAGACATAGCCGACGTGGTATCACGCTGGACAGGAATACCGGTAAGCAAGATGCTGCAAAGCGAACGCGAGAAACTTCTTCATCTTGAAGACGAGTTGCACAAACGTGTCATAGGTCAGGACGAGGCTATTCAAGCTGTATCCGATGCCGTAAGACGTAGCCGTGCAGGACTGCAGGACCCAAAACGTCCGATAGGTTCATTCATATTCCTCGGTACAACGGGGGTAGGTAAGACTGAGTTGGCCAAGGCACTGGCAGAATATCTGTTCGACGACGAATCGCTGATGACGCGTATAGATATGAGTGAGTATCAGGAGAAACACTCTGTATCAAGACTTATAGGAGCACCTCCGGGATACGTCGGTTACGATGAAGGCGGACAGTTGACAGAGGCAGTAAGACGTAAACCTTACTCTGTGGTATTGTTCGACGAAATCGAGAAAGCTCATCCGGACGTATTCAACATCCTGCTTCAGGTATTGGACGACGGTCGTCTGACAGACAACAAGGGACGTACGGTGAACTTCAAGAATACTATCATAATCATGACTTCAAACTTGGGAAGTGCATACATACAAAGCCAGTTTGAGAAAATCACTCCGATTAACCATGACACGATAGTAGAGGAAACCAAGAACGAGGTGATGAGTATGCTGAAAAAGACTATCCGTCCTGAGTTCCTTAACCGTATAGACGAGACTATCATGTTCTTGCCATTGAACAAGAATGAAATAGAACAGATTGTACGTCTGCAGATAAACGGTATAAGAAAGATGCTTGAAGAGAACGGTGTACAGCTCCAGATGACTGACCAGGCTGTCGATTTCATAGCTACAGCAGGTTACGATCCAGAGTTTGGTGCCCGTCCTGTAAAACGTGCAATACAGCGTTATCTGCTTAACGACTTGTCAAAGAAACTTCTTTCACAGGAAGTGGACAGAACAAAACCAATCATAGTGGAACGTGGTGGAGACGGATTGAGTTTCCGCAACTGACAATAAATAGAAAAGGCTCGCTGCAGAAGCGAGCCTTTTTTGTTTATTTCAATACTTGTGACTTATATCTGTCGCCGATAGCTTTTACCAGTTCCTTAAGGAATTCTTCTGGATAGCCAGGACGCTCCAAAGGAGCTGTGTTTCCTGTGGCAGGAGCTACTATCTTACCATTCTTGACCAATTTTCTCGCACCATCGTTATAACGTACTATAAGGAACTCGGCAAGTTTTTTCCAACGGTCAACAGTTGTACGGGCTGTCATGTCAGTATAGTTGGTAAGGAAATCCTTAGCTTTTTCAGGACTTTCCTGATATAATTTCAGTGCAGCGGATTCTATTCCTGATTGAGCAGACTCGAAAGTATCTTCCAATTCTTTCTGTACGGCACGCATATCATCTATCATCAGGCTGTAACGAGGACGGATCATGTCTGCCACCCAATTGTAAATCCAGAAAGCAGAATCCCATGAGAATGTGATGCAGTCACCGTTTCCTTCAGCGTATGGAACAGGAATTCTGTCTGTACAGCAGTAAACCGGAGTGAATACAGTCATGTTCGCATCATCAAGTCCGAACCACAATACACCGCCTACAGGGTCTGGTAAGTTTGCACGCATCTGTGCCACGAAAGAGAATGCACTCTGCTGTGTAGAGATAGGACGTTCGTTGAAGTACTCCACTCCGTCAACCTTAAATGTAAGAGGAGAAAGACGGTAAGGAGTTTCGAAAGGACCCGCACCCAAATCCTTAGTGATGTCAAGCGGTGTACCTTCGTAATGGTCGCGCATTGCTCTCTGGACATCGCGTACAGAAAGTTTTGAATCAGCCTTTATATAAAGTGGCATAGGCTCTTTGCTCTTGCCAAGAATGTATGGAAGATAAGCATCGCCTGTTGTCTTGCTGAACATATTGTAGAAACTCCATACACGTGCCTCGCAGAAACGAAGGCCACTGAAATCAAGTGGACAATATGCATCGGCAAAACTGAAGTCAGAGTTCTTGCCATTGAAATAGCCTTTTTCACGGGCAAACGAGATTACGTCCGGAGAATAAAGGCAATTATCCTTATCATTAAGATTGAATTTGTGGATACGACTTTGATTGGCATGAGCTGCGATACAGTCGTCCGGAATGCGGACTGCCACCCAAACAGCACCTTTTATGCCGGGACCCTTACCAATCATTTCCATTATCCATGCCTCATTAGGATCGGCAATAGAGAATGACTCACCGCTACTGTAATAGCCGTATTCCTTAACAAGATCTGTCATAACCTTAATAGCTTCCTTTGCTGTACGCGAACGCTGGAGAGCTACATAAATCAGGCTTCCGTAATCCATGATACCTGTTGTATCTACCAGTTCAGGACGACCGCCAAATGTGGTCTCGCCTATAGTAACCTGATATTCGTTCATATTACCCACTACATTGTATGTCTGCTTTGCTTCCTTGATTTGTCCAAGATACTTACCGGTATCCCAGTCGTGAATATCACGCATGGCACCATCAGGATGTGTAGCAGCAGGATAGTGATACAGCCATCCGAACATACCGTAAGAGTCGGCAGAATAGGACACTATTACAGAACCGTCGGCAGACGCTTTCTTGCCGACAATAAAGTTGGTACAAGCCCAACCGTTTACTACAAAGGCTGCAAGCATAACTACAGCCATTAACACTCTGTTTGTCATAAGCGTTTATTATTGAATTGTTATTTAGAAATTTAATTGTTTACGTGTTTCGTTTCCGCAATTGTCTGTCACCACAATCTCCAGTTTGTGAGGAACTCCCCTCTTTACTTTTTCCTTATCCTGAATGACAAGGATACCCTTCTTCAAACCGAAGAGAACGAATTTCCCGTCGATATATACTTTATAAGAAGCTATTCCTGTAGCCTTATCGGAAACCTTGAAACGGATATTCAAAGTGGAACGCCATTTTGCCCTATCAAGCGGAACAACCGAAGGAGGAACAGTGTCAACAGCCACAGAATATTTTCCGAAGTTACGTACCTTTGCCCTCATCCAGCCATTGTCGTATTCACCCCCCACGTAATACGTCCTCCTGCCGTCAATCTGCCTGATATAGTATTTATCGGGAGATACAGTATTCAGTTTCCTTACTCCTATAGCCAAAGGACAATAACCGTGAAGCGGAGTGTTTCCTGCATCAATGTCATATTCAAGCGAAACGGCTGTCGTGTCTTCGGCTGTAATGCCAACACTTACCTCCGTATCATCGTAAAGCATTCCTTTCGGTATAATGAATTCCATACCGGGACGCTGGATAATGGCCGTATGAGAAGACTGCAACAGTTCCTCTCCTTTCATACGGTATTCCGGAATATCCTGCCTTTTCCCTCTCACCGTAAAACGGTATTTACTCTTATTCCCGAAATTATCCTCAAGTACATAGACAAACTTATAATCCCTTTCGCTATCTATATTCACAATACCCCTGCCCTCGCCTACATGATGCAGACGCAGCTTGTTTCCAGGCGACTTATACGAACGCATCATCAATCTGCGTGAACGCACAAGTTCATCATAATCGGTAAAGGTATTAATCATTCTGTTTTCATCAGGAAGGACTCTGTCAGTCTTACTGTTGAACACTTCTACAGAATCCACATAAAGAGTGACGGAATGTACTCCATAGAAATTGGACGTACCGTCCATATAATCCTTAGCACTGATGGCAGCATATATCTGCCCCCATGCAGTAACCGGCGACTTGATTGACGCCACAGGATAAATCTTTTTATTGGTAGAGCCTTCCACAACTCCTTTACCCTTTACAGGATAAAGACCTATAAAGCTTGCCTTCGGAGCCTTGGTATCCTTTATCTTACTGCTGAAATACGGCATCGGGTCAAGATATTCATCTGTACCGGTTTTTCTGATTTCAAGATGAAGATGAGGACCGGCAGATGAACCTTCATTACCACTTAATGCTATGATGTCGCCCCTCTTGAATGTGAAACGTCCCGGTTCGGGATAGAGGTAGCAAACGAAAATCTCGTTGGCATACTGATATTCCCTTACGTATTTCTCTACTTCGGGAGCGAACGAAATGACATGACCATAGACTGATGTATGTCCGTCGGGATGAGTGATATATATAGCCTGTCCGTATCCCCCATGCTGTACTGCGACACGCGACACATATCCGTCAGCAATACATCTTACAGGATGCCCTACTGTTCCTTTTGTCTTGAAATCAAGACCGTTATGAAAATGGTTTGGTCTCAGTTCGCCGAAATTGGCACTGAGCAATAACGGAAAATCCAATGGCGCACAATACTTTACAGTATCGCCGGCGTATGAAACCGAGGCAACACAACAAAGCATGGCAAAAAAAGTTTTTCTTAAATCAATCATCGACATTCTTATCAACCTTTCTAACTATAAGAATACTTGCTTCGTACAATACAAATATCGGTACTGAAACAAGCAACAATGTAAATACATCAGACGTAGGAGTAATTACAGCAGCCACTATAAGTGCCACAACGTATGCATGCTTTCTATATTTCTGCATGAACGAAGAATGCAATACCCCTATCTTGGCAAGGAACCAACAAACTACAGGTATCTCGAAAACTATTCCCATAAGCAGGCTCAGAAGCATCAGCGTGTCTATATACGACGAAAGCATTATTGTGTTCTGAACATCAAGACTGACCTGATAGGATGCCAAAAAACGGAATGTAAGCGGGAATATGATAAAATAGTTTACCAACACACCGATAATAAACAGCAGATATCCGCTCGTTACCACACGAACAGAATATTTGCGTTCATTCTCATATAACGCAGGTGATATAAAATGAAACAATTTATAAATAATGTATGGTGAAGCCACTATCAGACCTGCATATATGGACACCATGGCGTGCATCATAAACTGACCAGCCAACTGAGTATTGATGAGCGTGGAACTGAATTCGCCCGGACATAACCCCGGCATACCAAGCAACTCTGACAAACGACATAGGAATCTATAGAAAATGAAATCGGATTCCTTAGGCGCCAGAACAACCGCGAAAAGCTGGTCCTTGAAACAAAAGCCTACTATGGTGAACAACGTTACCACCCCAACTATACGGAAAAGCACACCTCGCAGCTCCTCCAAGTGGTCCCAGAATGTCATCACTTTATCGTCCTGCTCCACTTTTATTGCGCTTTCTTATCCTTGTTTTCTTTATCGGACATCTCGATATCGTCCTCAATACCTTTCACTCCGTCCTTAAAACTCTTTACTCCCTTGCCTAATCCTTTCATCAATTCAGGTATCTTCTTTCCACCAAATAAAAGCAAAATAATCAATCCAATCAGAAGGACTTCCTGCATACCAACTCCCAATAATAATAATGTTGTCATAATAATATATTTATAATTAAACTTTAGATATCGATTTTAAAAGCCAATATCCTCCGAAAACCTGAAGAAGCATTCCAGGAACACCTATTCTGAAATCCTGAAGAGCAGCATCAAGACTTCCGCTGATAGCCCATTCTGCCATTCCGCCTACTATCTGATAAAACAGGACGACACCTATAAGAGACAATATTGAAAGTTTACCTGTGCGTCCTGCCAAAAATCCTGCTGTCACCGCAAGCAGTACAGACTTACATATTATAGCCGGAAGCAAAGCCGGTACGGGCATTCCGAAGAAAAATGAATTTACAAGAGGGGAAAGAATTGCAACAAGCAAGCCTAACTTCATACCATATTTATATGCTCCCACCAGTGTGAAAAAATAAATAGGCAACATTGTAGGACCACCCAAATGTACCAGATGGCATAACTGAGGCAAAAGAATATTTCCCAGAATGAAAAGTACAGAAAACAGATATGTCCTGCTCTGTCTGTAGGATAAAGAAACAAAGTTAAATGCTGTATTCATATCAAATATAAATGTTTTCATTATTAATAGTTGCAAAGTTATTACTTTCATACAATTATCAATCATATAATGAATGAAATAATTTCCGTTGAAAAGGAAAAACTTATAAATATTTGGAAAATATGCAATTTCATCATACCTTTGCATCGCAAAACAAAACAAACAGACTACCAATGAACAAAATTCTGACATACATACAGCCACACACTCCGCTCCGAATTTATATTACATTCGGACATCGCAGTGCGTCCGTTCATTGGTTCAGCGGATTCGAATAAACATAACTCAAAATCACTTTCACATCTTTCACACATTATTAAGTTGAGGTGCATAACAGTGTACCTCAAGGCAATTACATTCTCTAATTTCTAATAAAGTACGGTTATGTTTACAATCATAGGAACAATGTTTACAGGAATTATCCTGGGTTATATATTCAGAAACATGGACTTTCTGAAAAAGACTGAAAAGACCATCTCTTATACTATCATATTGCTTTTGTTCATAATGGGACTGTCCGTAGGTTCGAACGACAGAATAATCGAAAACCTCGGAAGTTTCGGATGGCAGGCAGCAATAATAGCGTTCTCGGCTACTTGCGGAAGCATCATCGCAGCATGGCTGGTACTTACACTGTTTTTCAAGAAAGGAGAAAGCCATGAAGGGTAGTCTGATAGTTCTTCTGTTTTTTATGGCAGGGTGCATATTGGGAGTACTGGACATCATACCTCTCGATTTGCAGAAGAGCAATCTGTCAATGTATATACTGTATGCGCTAATGCTACAGGTGGGCCTGAGCATAGGTTCGAACAAGGATTTGAAATCGATAGTAAAGGATATACGTCCCAAATATCTGCTCATACCGCTTGCCACTATTATCGGCACACTGCTGTTTTCGGCGTTTGCCAGTCTGCTTCTTTCGCAATGGAGCATCTTCGACTGTCTGGCTGTGGGTAGCGGATTTGCCTATTACTCGCTGTCATCAATACTGATCACACAGTTCAAGGAAGCATCGCTCGGCATTCAGCTTGCCACAGAGTTGGGAACCATCGCCCTCCTTTCGAATATCTTCCGCGAGATGATGGCTCTGCTGGGAACACCGCTGTTGGTGAAATATTTCGGCAAACTGGCACCTATATCAGCTGCCGGAGTAAACTCCATGGATGTGGTTTTACCTATAATAACAAGGTATTCAGGAAAAGACATGATTCCCGTAGCAATTTTCCACGGGATATTGATAGACCTTACGGTACCGTT
>CALUIE010000090.1 GCA_944320605.1 uncultured Phocaeicola sp.
TTGTTCCAGACTCCGGAAGAAGCAGCACGCGATGCAGTGGAAAACGACGTTCATGCAGTAGGTGTTTCTTCACTTGCGGCAGGTCACAAAACTCTTATCCCACAGATTATCGCCGAACTGAAGAAACTTGGCCGTGAGGATATCCTTGTATTTGCAGGTGGTGTAATCCCAGCTCAGGACTATGACTTCCTCTACAAGGCAGGCGTTATGGCCATCTTCGGTCCTGGTACATCAGTAGCAAAATCTGCTTGCCAGGTTATGGAACTGTTGATGGAAACTGAAGAATAATATTCTATAATATAACAGAAAGACAACGAGGGTGCATTTCCAAAATGCATCCTCGTTGTCTTTTTTTGAACTACCGCAACACATTTACACAATCTTAAAGTTGAATATTCTTCCGATACATTGTATATATTAAACTAAAACGTTACTTTTGCGAAAACATTATTCGCTTATGGCTACAAAAGAAGAAGTAGAATCATTTCTATTCTATCTCAGTTCAATCAAAAAGTAACTCAAAAATAATTATGATTAGTCCATTTACAGGAGGCGAAACTGTTCTCCTTACAGAAACCAGAAAGACAGTTTTTCGTAAAGAAGAATACGAGTACACACATATTTGTTACAAATGTGTAGATACCGGAGAAACATTCACTACCACACAGATGGATGTTGTAAATATAGCCCAGATATACAATGGCTACCTCAGCAGACATGGCCTACCGTTTCCTGACGAAATAAAAGACACACCGGATAAACCGGAACTATCGTATCAAAAAAATATATAGTTTGCGACAATTACTGTATGAGGGTGGAATTCCCTTTATGTACAGATGTTTACGTTTGTGATTTCTTCATCTAAAAATATGATTTCTATGATAAAAATATTTTACTTTCTGACGATTGCTTTCATGATGTCTATAACAGTATCTTGTGTCAGCAATAAGAAAAATAATAAAGAATTTGTAAGTAAAGACTTTTGCTATTCTTTAAGTAATAATATAATAAATAATTTCTACGATAATATTCTTTATTTTGACAAAGACTCATTCTCTTGCCAACTGTATAATTATGGTGACGGTCTTGTTTTCTTTGATGCTGAAGGTTTCTTTATTGATTCAAGTTATAATAAGAAAGATAATTATAAATATAAGATAAGAGTTAAGTATAAGAAAGGAAATCCTCAATCTTCTACTTCTTGGGAAAATTCAGAATTTACAGTTAGAGAGTACAATAGTGATGAAAAGGTTTTATATGTTGTAGGTGATAGTGAATTACCTATCTACATGGAGGTAGGAACTGTAATTAATATTAATGGTAAAGAGGTTAAGTTACTAAAATGGAATGGTGACTATCAAAAATTTTATTCAAACAAAAAATTAACAAAAGAAGAAATAATGCAGGTGATTAATAAAAAGAATAGAGGTCCTGTTAATACTGTTTATTTCTATTTGTATAATGAAAAGAAAAGCTATGCTGATTATATTTCAGGAAAAACTAAACAACTCTTCTGTTATGATATAAATAAAGTTTATGAAGTAACTGAGTTAGATGGTAAGCTAAAATATAAAATTGTCTTTTAATATGGAATAGGAAATTTAGGATTACATAAAATAGAACTTTGTCAATCTTTCAATTATTCTTTACTTTAGTTCAATATTACTATAATATATTAGATTATCAGGTATTTATCCGAAGTAAAATATAGATAATCAGGCTTGTTATGGATTGACACAGTTTGAATTACTTTAGCCTTTAAACTTTAATACAAATAAGTCTATCTCTTCCAATAATAACAGTCCCCAATTAATTCATTAAAAGAAGATAGACTTATTTTAATTTCATAGCCAATATCGTTAGTTTTATGTTAATTCTGTTCCACCTCCGTCACTACCTCCGGTACCGCTGCCGCCACCGTCATCACTTCCACCGGAAGTAATGCCTTTGGCTTTTTTATAGTCTGCAAGGCTGGCATAGCTAATGCCTTCGTCCAATACTCCGGCATTTTGGAACTGAATACCCTGAAGTACACTTTCACGGAATTCCTTACTTGGAGTGAATATGATACGTGGATTCTTTATCATTGCTCCGGCATTGAAATCGGTAATATTTTCTACACCGTCACTTTTAAACGAAACACGTATAGTACCTAAATCACCAACTCTTACTGTGTGTCCCTGCTGCAATTGCTGACGTGCGTGTCTTCCAAGTAATTCAAGAGCGGCTTCCATTTCTATGGGAGCGGTTGTCGTGTTTTCCGTAGCTGCACGTGTCATGGCTTTTACAGTCTGTGGAACTTCGCTGATAGGAATTGCATACCATTTCTTAGGTGCTGCTTTATCCTGCGGATTGATTTTCTTTACGAGCTTGTACTTGTACATACTGACCTCCTTTTTTATTAGTGGGGACTGTAATGGCAAAGTTACAATTTTATTTAAAACAACAAAGTTTTCTTGCATATTATTACATACGTTAGTCACAGATAATTACTAACGTATACAACGATTGATTACTAACGTATGCAATTACAGACTACATACGTTAGCAATTGTACCAATAATAAGTATATGCTTTTGTGATTATAGGAGACATCAGAAGTTTATACTCACGGAAGATAAATTATTTAGGTAAATCACACAAATCAATTTACTTATTTTAGTATCTTTGGAGCATTGAAAATAATTGAAGCGTGTGGTTGACTCCATGCCGCAGGGTTGTGATTTGCTTACTTTTTAGTATCTTTGGAGCATTGAAAACAATTCGGACGATATAATCTCTCTGCTCAGGGATGTTGTGATTTGCTTACTTTTTAGTATCTTTGGAGCATTGAAAACAATTTTGAAGTGTACAAGTGTAGGACAAGTTTGTTGTGATTTGCTTACTTTTTAGTATCTTTGGAGCATTGAAAACAATCTACGAGATAAACAAAAACAAGAGGGAAGAGTTGTGATTTGCTTACTTTTTAGTATCTTTGGAGCATTGAAAACAATAGAATTCGTATTATCTATTGTAAATCAGTAGCTTGTATTAAAGTATAGGAATTACAAATGAAGTTGTTTTCAATAGAAAATCCCGCCATACAGCGGGATTTTTCTTTTATAATAATAGAACATTCAATTCCTTTTATTAAAGAAAATAATCTTCCCTTCAAGAGTTATCTTAAAATCAATGTCTTCAAGAAGATAGTTTAATTTATTAATACTTTGTCTAATCTTTTCCGGAAGAACATTATCAAATGACTTTAAAATAATAGCTTTACCTCTACCTGTTTCATTTAAGGGTTTGGAACAGATATGTTTCTTTAAATTAACAATATTAGCACTTTCAAATCTTTCAATAACATAAAGTCTTTCAGATAGCAACTTAATGTCTATTGGTTTTCTCAAAAGATTATCAAGGTCTTTATTATCTTTATAAAGAATTACTTGCTTTCCTGAACGCAAAATGGCATCCAAGTAATATCCATTATCAATAACTTCAGATATACCATAACCACCCTCACCATTCTTTATGAGGTCGGATAACTTTAAGACATTATATTTCACTTTGTTATCGGAATTGCGGTATCTACACATTTCATATAAATCACCTGTTTTTACATGATAAGTCTGTTTATAATCTTTTTTAGACAAATAGGTTTGTTGCTTTATATGCAAAGGATTCTTCACATCATAGGCATAGCATCTGATATGCCTTATCCGATTATTACATTTTGGCATATAAAAACCTTCATCACAAGCATCTTTAAAATCTTTTCCTTCACATTGTTTCCTTATTTCATCGAATAAGTGTTCATCTACTATTAGTCTATGCAGGTCATCTAAACTTTTGAAACCTTTGTCTCTCTGGTTTGTTTTAAATTTTAGCTTTCTACGGATTACATACGAAATATCATTGTATGATGTTTCATAAGTCGCATCATCTTTCTTTTCTTCATTATTTTCCACTTTCTTTTCAATTGCCTTTTTGGATTGCTTAATAGCTCCATAAAATGAGGTTTGATGTAATTCTCCTCTGATACAATCGCCTGTAAGCTTATATTGAGGAATTTTCTTTCCGTCTGTGTCTATAAGTATTGCTCCTTTTTCATTTCTTTTCCAAACAATCTTTCCGCCTACCCTCTTGTTTCGTATAGCAGGAGTAAGGGCTCTGTCATTTGAAATGTGTTTAACTAATATATTGTTTTCTATATGTTCGGCAATACCGACAGTTTTCCCTATCCTGCAAGATTTTATCAGACCTTCCAGTTGTTTTTCTTTTTCTTTGGTGACTATATTCAGTTTCTTATCCTCCTGTATTTCATAAAATAGCCTTAACATTTCATCACGTCTGGACGCTACGGGTATCAATGTGAGAATAGTGGCATCTATCGCATGATGCGAATGATTGTCGCGTGTTTTTGCCGGAAAACCAAATATCTTGCGGAATTCAGACGTTATTATTCCTTTCTGCACATCTACTTTACCGAATACAGACTTCAAATAATGATAAGCGTATTTGGTTATCAGCCTTGTGTCATTCAGTTGCTTGCGTCTGAATCCCTCAGGCACTTCTGTCATGGTGAAACGTGACAGTTTGTCTTTCCAATAATCCAGTTCCATTTGCCATAAATGTTTCTGACGGATAGCTTTGTCTTTATTCTCTTTCGTCAGGGATTGTTTAGACTTCCTCTGCCAAAATCTGACTCTGTATTCCAAATGTTCCACTCTTTCTTCCCAAGGCAACAGACGCTTCTTGATTTCCTCATAATCTTCCAGCTCTGTCGGCATCCTGTTTTTCTTTACTTCACGGTTGTAATAGGCAAAACAGACCGTCTTGTTTGCCATTGAGTTATCAAATGAGCGGCTTCGTGGAATTGTATGTTCTATATCTGTTTCGTTTTCCACAAATAAGCTGGTTAGGCTAATAGGCTTATCTGTGTAAATACATTTAATGCCTTTTTCCAACCATGAACTATAGTTCTTTATATCTTTCTTCTTTTGCTTATTTTTATCTTCTTTCTTGTCTTTATTACTTTTATTTGCTGCAGCATCTTCTTTTTCCTTTATATAAGACAGATAGTCAGGACTTTGTTCTAACAGCAGGCGTGCTTTTTCAAGAACTGTATCACTGACTTCATCATCATCTTTTCTTATTTTCTTGATAGCTTCGATTATAATATTGTTTTCTTCCTCCCTCTTACGGACATATTCCTCAATAGCCCACCTCATATTTGCATCATTTAGTTCACGGGCTGTTTCTACAACAATTCGCGTGTCTTCGTCAATCAGTCCTTTTTGGATAAGCCCATTGACCAAACGGCGCAACTGATGCAGCACTTTCATTGCCATTGGATTTTTGAAAGAACCGGTTACAGGGCTTCCAAGAAGCTTCTTGCCGTTGCAGACAACAGGTCTGTAAAATTCCACCATTGACGGATGATACAACTGGTTCAGCTTTTTACAGGCATGACAATTGCACTGAGAATCCGCATCTTCGTTACAGCAGCGCAGTTCGGGGAATTTATTTGATAAATACAGTTTTATCCTGTCACCAAGTTTTGGCAAGTTGTAATAATCCCGTTTGGAGGAAGAGAAAAAATTCTGATATAATTCTTCAACCTTTCCAAGTATTTCTTCTCTTTCATCTTCCGGTTTCTTTTCCCACACACTTTTGCCGAAGAAACTCACTGTATGCATTTCAACATCTTTCCTGTCGGAATCATCCAACTTATAACTTCTGTCATTAACGGCGAAATGTTCTCTGTAGTCCAAATCTCTATAGTCCAAAGCCTTGTAATCTGAAATAAGATTGTTTACAATCTTCAAGATACAGTTTTCATCCCTGACGTCATTCATCAATCCGTTTAAGGAACGCAGTATATCGCTTTCGGACTCCTGCCACTGCTTTTCGCCCAATATATCAGGAATTTTGGCAAACAAGGTTGCTTCAGTGTAGATATAACCTTTATATGACGGATTATTTTCTTTTGGCACTAAAAACCTGTTTATGTTGCGTATTGCTTTCAGACTCAACATGGCATATCCTTGCGGAATGTTCATCCATAGGTTCAGAAACTTCTTCTCCTGTGCGGCATCAAGCCCGATTGACTTGGCAAATCCCGACACCGCATCTTCGTCATCATACGAAAAGCAAACGTGCCATATATCCTCTATGGTGTAGGTAACAGTATGCTCTTTACCTTCTTTATCTTTTCTTGTTTTGGCTGTCTGATAAACATAATCCTCCCAATTATCGCCAAAAACAGACTTTAACCTTCCTGAAACAGGACATACAGAAACATTTGTCCTGTCATCATAATTAATGGTTCCATGCTCTTTTGAAAGACTTATGTCTTTGGGCAAACATATCTCTTTCTCTATCCACTTGCGGATATCAGCAAACTCAAAGTCATTTACCAAAAGAAATTTCTCTTTGTAAAGCTTTATCTTCTGGCTGGCTGTGAGTGTCTGCCAATCCTCGTCAATGCTTTTGCGGTATTTGATGTTGTTGATGAAAGAAAATGCACGATACTTCTCGTATTCCGGATTACTGATAGGACAACGTGGTTTTGCAGGTTCCAACGTACACTTGCCTACCTGTCCTTTCTGTGAACGTATAGGATTCTGGTAAAAGATTGTACCGTCATTACCTGTGCTGTATATCCGTCTGAAAAACTCTCCGTTGGCATCCAAGCCTTTCTGAAAATTGAAAATATATTCTATTTCATCTCTATACTGAGAACGTACTGCCTGATATTCACTGGCACGCACTCTTCCTTTATTTTTATCCTTAATAAGTTTGGCAAATGCTTTCCCCACCGTAGGCAGTGAATGTTCTTCCATGTATGCAACCAATTTCTTTGACTTTTTTTCTTCGGATTTCTTCAGTAAATCAGAGTCTATTCTTATTTCTTCTGCCGGATTCTCATTTATATCTTTCTCCTGCTCTTTTAAGGTTTCCCCTTTACTGCTCCTGAATCCGCGACGCTGTGCTATATGATATAATGCTCGTCCCAACATGAAACGATTTTCTTCTTTTGTAAAATCCAATTGATCGGTGGCAAGTTTTTCACGCAGTTCGTATGGATTCATTCTTATCCATTTTTCAAACTCCACAGCATCAACCGGATATTGGCGTGTGGGTCTCTTGTTCTTGTCATAAGTCCTCCATTTATCCAAATCTTCTTTTGACAACGGACAACAACCAAACTCTATAAGTGTGGCAAGAGTTTCCCAGATGCGGTATCTTCGTACCCTATACAAGTGTCTTGAAGAACGGTGGCTTGTTCGTTCTGCCGCATTAGAAACACCGTTATCTGCCATTCCCGGACTAAATATTATACTTCCATATAGAACTAACTGGTCTATAATGTTTTCTCCATTGTTGTCTGTATCTCGAAGACTGTATCCTATAGAAGACGAACCCAAATCAAAAGCCAAAATCTTAGTCATATCATTTTTTTGTTTTTTATTTTGTCATTATTGCATTCTTAGTTATCTTTGCCGCAAAGATACTAGAGAGTGAAGACTTTTCACAACAAGGCTATAAGCCGAAGTGTTTCGCTTCAGTTATCTGAAGTTGAAAATTATCTCAGCTCTGCGTACTCCGTGGAGCTAAGATAATTTTCAAAGTTTCACAAAGATAAAAAGTTTTTCAGTAACTTATATTATATAATAAGCCTGTTTCCTTTTCAGTCATAAAATCCTCATTTATTGACTTGAAAAGGAAACTGGCTTATTATTTAGTGATAAAATATCATGGCAAAGACACCATCTTTGCCGATATCAGCAATATTTCAATCAAGTAAAATCAAGCTATTATCCACCTGTCTATAGTCCTTGTTTCAGAACTGAAATTCACCCCAACCTTAACCACCTTCCGTCCGTCAGCAGCAAATGCAGAGGCATACCCTTTCGTGTCTATCTGAGCCATGGCTTCCTCGGCTGTTCCGTCAAGTTTGAATTCCATCACATAGATATAGTCAGAGGTTTTAAGCACGAGGTCAACACGTCCGCGCGAAGTATGATATTCCACTTCTGCATGGAATCCCATGAGCTTGAACACTATGTAGAGAATGTTCTGATAGTGCACTTCACGGTCGCGTGGAGCAAGTTCGTATGGTATATCATCAAAGAAAGTCTGCAGGCGGCTTAGGAAAGAATCCACATCACCCTTGCGGACTTCCTCTACAAAACGCTGGATCTCGTATGGAGATTTTGTTACACTGAC
>CALUIE010000091.1 GCA_944320605.1 uncultured Phocaeicola sp.
TATCGTTACAAGAAAAATTTTGGTCGATGCAACAATCTGACTATGAGATTGTGGGCAAATTCGGGTTCGAGTCCCGTACGCACCGCTTAAACCTTCACTAAAATAGTGAAGGTTTTTTATTGTATTCATATTATGTCTTTTTAACATAATCAGATGCACGATATACGATAATAATTCATTTAACGTATAAACAAACATTCAAAGTTAACACGTTAAAGATTAAATTATTATGAGACTTCGTTCAATTTTTAAACATGCCTTGGTGGCTTCAGTCGCCATATTTTCACTTCAATCGTGCAACGACGATGATGACTACGACTATTCTCTTTTGTTTCCCAACGCACTGGTTACTGTAAAAACAGATGCTGACGATACTTTCTTCCTACAACTTGACGACAAAACAACATTGCTTCCTGTCAATGTAACCAAATCACCATTCGGCGAAAAGGAAGTAAGAGCCCTGATAAACTATACGGAGACTGAAGACCCTGCTAACGGTTTCAGTAAAGCTGTACATATAAACTGGATAGACAGTATCCTGACAAAACCTATAGCAGAAAATCTTGGTGAAGAAGAAAATGACAATGTTTACGGAAATGATCCGGTAGAGATTTTAAACAGCTGGATGACAGTTTCTGAAGACGGTTATCTGACACTACGATTCAGCACGGCATGGGGCAATACAGGAATAAAACATTTCGTAAATTTAGTCCCAACAAACAATCCTGATAATAAGTACGAAGTGGAATTCCGACACAATGCATACGGCGACGTGAACGGACATCCTGCCGACGGACTTGTAGCCTTTAAACTCGATCAGCTTCCTGACACTAACGGCGAAACTGTAAAACTGAAACTGATTTGGAACTCATATAGCGGCGAAAAGAGCTACGAGTTTGACTACTGCACACGCCAGTCAACTCCGACAAATCCGGAAATGACAAGCGTGAGAGCTAAGAATTTCATCAATTAAGAATTTTCTTTATTTCATTTAATTTGTTCAAAGCTTCAACAGGGGTGAGATTATTGATATCCAAATTGATAATTTCATCCCTTATTTGGCTTAATACCGGATCATCAAGTTGGAAAAAATTCAACTGAATACCGTCAGATGACGACGATGATTCTTTCTTTCTCTTTATTTCAGAAGTTATATCCTTTTCCTTACCGGATATAGAACCCTGGCGATTTTCCTTTTCTAAAAGAGCTAAAATCTCATCAGCGCGCTTCACTATAGACTTAGGCATACCTGCCATCTTAGCCACATGAATACCAAATGAATGTTCGCTTCCTCCACGTTCAAGTTTACGCAGGAATATCACCTTATTGTCAACTTCCTTGACAGACACATTATAGTTCTTTATACGACTATAGGTACGTTCCATCTCATTCAACTCATGATAATGAGTCGCAAACAGAGTACGTGCCTTTGCTTTCGGGTTTTCGTGTATATGTTCCACAATAGCCCATGCAATGGATATACCATCGTATGTAGATGTTCCGCGTCCAAGCTCATCGAACAATACTAAGCTACGCTGTGAAAGATTATTAAGAATATCGGCAGCTTCATTCATCTCAACCATAAATGTTGATTCTCCGACAGAAATATTGTCGCTCGCACCCACACGTGTGAATATCTTATCCACAATACCTATATGCGCACTCTCGGCCGGAACAAAACAGCCTATCTGAGCCATAAGAGTGATAAGGGCTGTCTGTCTTAACAAAGCCGACTTACCAGCCATGTTAGGACCGGTAATTATGATAATCTGCTGTTTCTCCGTATCCAGATAAACATCATTTGCAATATATTTCTCGTCTAAAGGAAGTTGTTTTTCTATCACAGGATGTCTTCCCTGACGGATATCCAATACCTCATCTTCAGATATTACCGGACGGATATAACCGTTAGCCTTTGCAGCAGACGCAAACGAAAGCAAACAATCAAGAACCGCTATCTGAGTGGCATCTATCTGTATGGCCGGTATAAACTCACCGAGCGACATCACCAAATCATTATAAATACGTGTCTCAAGAGCAAGAATCTTATCCTCTGCGCCAAGTATTTTCTCTTCGTATTCCTTCAATTCCTGTGTGATATACCTTTCGGCATTCACAAGAGTCTGTTTTCTAATCCATTCTGCAGGCACCTTATCTTTATGTGCATTTCTCACTTCGATATAATAGCCGAACACATTGTTATACGCAATCTTCAGGCTTGGAATACCCGTAAGCTCACTTTCTCTCTGCTGAATCTGCAGGAGATAATCTTTTCCGGAATATGATATACGTCTCAGTTCATCAAGCTCTTCGGAAACACCGTCGGCTATCACACCTCCTTTATTAACCAACAGAGGAGGATCGTTGTTTATTTCCTTTGCTATCTTTTCTCGAATAGAAACACATAAGTTCAGTTGTTCACCTATTCTGCGCAAGCTCTCGTTTTCGGCCTCTAAACAAGCTATTTTGATAGGTTCTATAGCCTGTAAAGCCACTTTTAGCTGTACCACTTCACGTGGAGAGATTCTGCCAACGGCAGCCTTAGAGACGATACGCTCCAAATCACCTATTCTGTGAAGGCAATCTTCAACAGTTTCCTTGAAATCAGGATGACGGAAGAAGTACTCCACCACGTCAAGTCTTCTGTTGATAGGCTGCACGTCCTTCAGAGGAAATATAATCCAACGTTTCAGCATACGTGCCCCCATAGGACTAATGGTATGATCTATCACGTCGAGCAGACTCGTTCCACCATCATTCATACTACCCATAAGTTCAAGACTACGGGCAGTAAACTTATCTATGCGCACATATTTCTCCTCTTCTATTCGCGAAAGCGAAGTGATGTGACCAACATGCTCATGCTGAGTCATTTCAAGATACTGAAGTATTGCTCCGGAAGCTATAACACCATTCTTCAGATGTTCCACCCCAAAGCCTTTCAGGTTCTTTGTCTCAAAATGTTTGAGAAGTTTCTTCACAGCCGATGTCTCTGTAAAAACCCAGTCATCAAGTTCGAAAGTAAAGAACTTGGTTCCGAAATTAGCCTCAAACATAGGTTTCTTTCCACGTTCGAAAAGTACCTCCTTAGGAGCAAAATTATTGAGAAGTTTGTCGATATAATCAAGTTTTCCTTCGGCAGTCATAAACTCGCCCGTGGAAATATCAAGGAAAGCCACACCGCAAGCTGTTTTTCCGAAATGAACAGCAGCCAGAAAGTTATTTTCCTTATAAGAAAGAATATTGTCGCCTATGGCAACACCCGGTGTAACAAGTTCGGTTATACCGCGTTTCACCAGTTTTTTGGTAGTTTTAGGGTCTTCCAACTGGTCACAGATAGCAACACGTCTTCCTGCCCTGATAAGTTTAGGCAGATATGTATCAAGAGCATGATGCGGAAATCCCGCCATCTCTATAGTCTTGTTCTGTCCGTTGGCCCTTTTTGTAAGGGTAATGCCCAAAATCTCGGATGCTGCCACCGCATCTTCCGAATACGTCTCATAAAAGTCTCCGCATCTGAAAAGCATGATAGCATCCGGATGCTTTGCCTTCAGGTCGAAAAACTGTTTCATCATGGGGGTCATTACTACTTCACTGTCTTTTGCCACGGTAAAATCCTTTCTTTATTATATGATGTTTAATACAAATTTCTATAGTGCAAAGGTATTGATTTTTGTTTGATATTGCTGTTCCTTTTTATAGATTAATTTCAAAATGTGTAGCTCTGTTATTTTAAAAGTCTGCGCTCATTGTTGCCGCTTTCCAACACTTCCATTTGATGAATGGCTATTTGATTTAGCTTGTAAACTTATGGCATTAGTACGAGCTACAAACTCTTTCACGCTTATCTTAAAACTGTTAAGTCCCGATTGGTTTCTAATTGTGGCGAATTCGCCATAATTAAAAAGGGGATTGTAAACTTTCTCCCAAATGCCAATAAACTCAAGAGTATTCCTGTTGCGTAGCCAATCCGTAATAAAGAAATCCCCATCTTTGGCACGTAACATATCTGTCAAACAAATATAGTCCTCGTCATTGACTTTAACGACATTTATTTCGATATCTTTTACTGTAATCTTCGCCATCTTATATTTGTTACTTTGGTTTTAAGCACAAAAGAAATAAACTTTACTTTCAAAGGTAATCAATACTATACATTCCACTGCACCGGTTCTTTCACTATCTTCTTTCTGATAATGAAAATGCAGACCACTGTAAGAACTATTCCGGCCACTGCCAAAACCAGAGCTCCATTCTCGCCGAGCGATGAAATCATAGTTGCATCCGGGTCACCGGACAAGGCATAAAGCAGTACGGAACTGCCGTTATTGATAAAGTGCATCAATATTCCGGGTATAAGACTTCCGGTGAGGTAATAAACCCATCCAAGAGCCATTCCCACAACAAACGCAAACGGTATCTGGGCAGGATTACCATGTACCACACCGAATATCAACGACGATACCACAATACCAAGGTAAGGCATTTTCCATTTACGCATGAGATGTCCCTGTATCGCACCACGGAACAGCAGTTCTTCAACTATCGGAGCCATAACTACAATAGATATTATCCCCAACGGATTATTCATCATCTGTTCAAACACATCCTTCATATTGTCAGGCAATCCGGCAAGCTCGCTGAAATAGTTGGTCCACAATCCCATTGCCACGATAAACACAGCTGATGCAAACAATACAGCCCATCTATTGGGAGTTTTCAATCTGAAAACATCAATAGATACATATTTTCCCAATACTACATGAAGACCTACAGACAATGTGGAAAGAAATTGTGCCCACATAATGACAGACATATATCCACTACCGGACACATCCGGCATTTCCACGACTCCGTTCTTCAGCATATACACTCCGACAAGCAATCCGAAGAACGCCAGCTGATATGCGAAATAAAGTAACAATAATTTTATTGTACGTCCCATAAAAAATCTGATTTTATTTCACCACAAAAATATACAGTTTGACGTAATAAACAAAGTATAATAACAAGGTTAGGAAAATTGATAACTACAAAATTAAGAGTTTTTTGGTGCTGACGATGGTCGGCAATGCAGTCCACCATGGTCGGCAATGCTGCTGACTATTGTCGGCAGTGCTGCTGACGATGGTCGGCACCAAGAAATGATACTGATAATTTTACTCTTTACAGAAGTATCCATCGCCAGTTTTTCTTATTTTACATTTGTCTTTCCGCCAGTCTTTAGCTATTTTTGCCAAACAATAATATAAATATAGAATATGAAAGAAATAAACGTATCACAGTTGGCAGACAATATGATTGAAGCCATCGGCAAAGAATGGATGCTGGTAACCGCAGGTTCACAGGAAAAATTCAATACCATGACAGCCTCATGGGGCGGTACAGGTGTGCTATGGGGAAAGACTGTTGCATTCATATTCATCCGTCCGGAACGCTACACCTACGAGTTTATCCGCGAATGCGACACTCTGACACTGTCATTCCTCGGCGAGGAAAACAAAGCCGTTCATAAAGTGTGCGGCTCTAAATCAGGACGTGACACAGACAAGATTGCAGAAACAGGCCTCATCCCGCTTTTGACAGAAAATGGCAATATCACATTCAGCCAGTCACGCCTCACATTAGAGTGCAGAAAACTTTACGAGGACGATATCAAACCTGAAAAGTTCATCGACAAGTCACTTAACGAAAAATGGTATGGTAACGGACACGGCAATTATCACAAGATGATTATACTGGAAATAGAGCATATCTGGAGCAAATAAAAAAACAACTCCATTTATTTTATTCGGCGCATATTCAATCAATAAACGTATAAACAAGCAATGATACAGTTAATATTGATTAAATATGCGCCGTTTTTCTGTTAAATACTATACTTATGTTTTGAATTTTCAAGCATTCAAACTACTTTTGGACAAAATAAAATTATTTACTAATACTATAATTAAAACACATCAAATATATAATCATATGCATTCAAATAGAACATTTAAAATTACCCCCCCCGATTAATAAAATAATTAATAATATACAGAGCAATTAATTAATTTATTAATTCCATACAAATACTTGATATAAATAAAGAATAATCTTTTCTTTACTCTATTTTTAACCTAATTATTTTATTATGAAAGAAAAAAACATTCTAAGAAGCGTGTGTTTCATGCTGCTCATATTTCTGAGTATGCCTTTTCTGAGCGCACAGGAATTAACAGTGACAGGTAGAATTACAGACAAGGGTGGAGAAGCCATTATAGGTGCTTCAATACTAGTACAGGGTACTACCAGCGGTACAATTACAGACTTTGACGGAAATTTCACAGTTCCTAATATAGCCTCAAACGCAGTTCTCGTAGTGTCATACATAGGCTACAAAACTCAAAACATCTCTGTAAACGGGAAAACAATCTTCAACATTGTATTGGAAGAAGATACTGAAACACTTGATGAAGTTGTGGTAGTAGGTTACGGCGTACAAAGAAAAAGCGACCTTACCGGTGCGGTAGCTTCTGTTAAAGCTTCTGACGCTTTGAAAACTACTCCTTCAGGAAATGTATCCGATGCTCTTCAAGGACGCATGGCAGGTGTGTCTGTACTTTCCGGTTCAGGCGACCCATCACAGGATAACACAATCCGTGTGCGAGGTATCAACTCTATTACAGCTGAAACAGGTCCGTTGGTAGTTGTGGATGGTTTCATCGGTGGTTCTCTCCAAAACCTGAACCCTTCTGATATCCAATCCATAGAAGTATTAAAGGACGCATCAGCAACAGCTGTGTATGGTTCTCGTGGTGCAAACGGTGTTATTCTGGTAACAACAAAAAATCCTGGCAAGGATAGAGTATCAGTTAATTTCAACGCTTTTGCAAACATCAAGACTGTAGCCAAGTATCCGGACACAATGAATCCTTATGATTATGCAGTCATGGTTAACGAATATGGAAAAGACAAAGGTAAAGGCGATTACTTTTATTTCAATGCAGACAAACTTGCTGACCTGAAAGCTGGTCGTGCAGGATATGATTACAGTCGTGAAATTTTCCGTACGGCAGTGACTCAGAACTACGATTTGTCTATCAGTGGCGGTAGTGAGAAGACTACATTCCTGGCTTCATTCCGTTATCAGAACGACCAAGGCGTATTGAAAGAATCAATGAGTGAAACATACAACTGGCGTCTGAAAGTTGATACAAAAATTAAGAAATGGTTGGACGCAGGTTTGAACTTTTACGGTAACTACCGCAAAAGCTCCACTCCACGTACAAATCCTTATAGAGGTATTTTCCAGACGGCTATGTATTTTGATAACACAATGTCTCCTAAGAATGAGAGCGGTGAATATAACAACACTGATTGGAGCGGAAACAAAATGTACAACCCGATGGGACATATCTGGGAACTTGATTCATCTACACAGACAATCAACAACCGTTTGCAAGGATATGTGCAGTTCAACATTATAGACGGACTTACTTTCCGTTCGCAGATGGGTGTATTGTTCGACAACCGTCTGAACACCACATTGGAAAATGAAGACAGTTATCAGCAATTTGCCCAATCAAACAGCCGCGCATACGCACGCAGCTACTTCAACCTCGGCTGGCTGAACACCAATACTTTGAACTATGTAAAAGAATTCAACAAAGATCACCGTATTAACGCCACAGCAGTGTTTGAACAGTCGTACGACAATGACTACAATCACTTGGGACGCTCTTATTTCCCAGACTATGTTGACATTACCCATGGTTACAACAACCTTGCAATGAGTAAGGATGCATCGTTGAACGAACTACAAAGCGAACGCATTATCAATACATTGATGTCAGGAATGTTGCGTTTGAACTATGTTTTCAAGAACAGATATATGGTTACAGCATCAATCCGTGCCGACGGTTCCTCACGTCTGGAAGACAAATGGGCTTACTTCCCGTCAGCAGCCTTGGCATGGGACATCAAGCAAGAAAACTTCATGCAGGACAACAACTTTATCGACCAGTTGAAACTCCGTCTGGGTTACGGTTCGGTTGGTAACCAGTCCGTAGAAGCATACCGTATTTATTCAAAGATGACTACAGCAACTTCAGTAGGTCCTAACGGAACTAAACCAACTGTATATGCTATTGACCGTCCTAATGCTCCATTCCTGCA
>CALUIE010000092.1 GCA_944320605.1 uncultured Phocaeicola sp.
TCTGAACCAGCTGAGCTAAACGCCCGAAAAGGTCTCTTTGTCAATTGCGATGCAAAGGTATTACTTTTTTTTTAACCCACAATACATTTCACGTTTTTTTTATCCAAAAAGCAACAATTCTTCATATCCCATAAAATTATATTCATATATTCTTCTATGTAAATTAGTCTCCACACGGCCGTGTCGAGTTCTCCACACGAACGTGTAAAGATCTCCACACGGGCGTGTGGAGTACTCTACACGAGCGTGTGAAGGCAATCGGTTCAGTTCGCAATAACTACAGTTCAGCATCAAGGAATAACAGTTGGGTAAAGCAACTATTTATATCAATATCATATATACATACTTTTGTACAACTAAAAGACGGAACCGTGCAAGGAACACGTGTTGTCAACTCATGCTTCACAGACTTAAATAAAAGAAAAGCAACCGTGTTCCTTCTTATATGATTGAGAACAAATAAATATATGAAGATTATGAAGAAACTATTGTTATTAACTTGTATTGTTTGTGGTCTATACTCATGCAAAGAAGCCACTACTAAAGAAGAAAAGCCTACAAACGTAAAAACAGTAAAAGCCATTGAATCGCCAAAGGAAACTACACGCAGCTACACATTCATCTCAAAGCCTTACAGAGTTACTGAACTTTCCTTTCGTGTGGGAGGGCCGGTAAACACTTTCGATGTACAGAACGGTCAATTCTTCAAAAAAGGAGAACTGATAGCTTCCATTGATGACAGAGACTACATTATACGACAGAAAAGAACAGCCACAGCACTTACACAAGCAGAATCGGAGTACAGAAGAATTTCCGCACTTTATGAACGCGACAACATCTCAGCGGCAAGTTATGAAAAGGCTCAGGCCGACTACGAGAAGGCCAAGACTGATTATGATGATGCCACAAACGCACTGAACGACACAAAGATATATGCCCCTTTTGACGGATACGTACAGCAGACCCATATAGAGAAGTATTCAGACGTAAAACCTTCCGCACCTGTAGTGACATTCATCGACCTGTCGAAAGTAAAAGCCGAAGCATATATCACAGAAAGCATGGCAAGCTCATTCCAGAAGAAAGAACAGATGGATATTACCGCCGGTTTCTCGACTCTCCCCCAAAAGACCTTCAAGCCTGACGAAACTTTCGTGACACAAAGCACTGCCGACAACAACATTTCATACCTTCTTACCTTAATAATAGATAATAAAGACAACAGCCTGATGGGCGGGATGACGGGGTCTATTTATATATCTTACCCTAACTCATTTTCTTCATCATCTTCTGTTATCGGGACCGTAGTCATCCCCCAGGCGGCTGTTTGTCACAACAATTCTGCAGGCGAATATGTCTGGAAGATAGAAGACGACAACACCGCAAAGCGTACACAGGTAAAGACGGGCAGACTAATAAAAGACAATAATATAGAAATCATATCAGGACTTTCAGCAGGCGACAATATAGCAATATCCAAGCAGTATCAGCTTTCTGACAACAAGCAGATAACTATCGTTCAATAAAAAAACATACATATATCCATGAAAGAATTCGTAAAATTTTTCCTCAATAATAAATCTTTTACATGGCTGTTGCTCATACTGATAATAGCCGGAGGTGTGGTAGCCTACTCAGGGATGGGGAAACTTGAAGACCGCCTTTCACCATCAAGCAGGCGGTAGTGACTACCACCTACCCCGGTGCCTCACCCATAGAGGTACAGCAACAAGTAACAGACGTACTGGAGGAATCCATACAATCGCTTGGAGAACTTTACTATCTAAAAAGCGACAACCGCGCCGGACTATCAAAAATAACAGTATATGTAAAGAAGGAAATCCGCGCAAAGGACATGCAGCAGCTGTGTGACAAGCTACGCAGAAAGGTGAACGACGTTCAGAACAAATTGCCACAGGGTGCAGGACCTTCGAAAGTAAATGATGATTTTGGAGATGTATTAGGTGTTTTCTATTCTCTGAGCAGCGAGACACGCAGTTACAGAGAGTTGGAGGACTGCGCAAAAGATATAAAGAACGAACTGCTGAACGTAAAGGATGTGTCAAGAATAGAACTGTTCGGAGTACAGACCAGAACTATAGATATTTCTATCAAGCCTAATCTGATGACCTCGTGCGGTGTGACCATAAACGACATTGCCACAGCATTTGACCGCCAGAACCGCATTGTAGATGCAGGAGCTATGGAAACAGACAAGAACAGGATAAGGGTACAGTCAACAGGCAGCTTCAACAGCACGGAAGAGATAGAGGACCTGACTGTAAGCAATTCAAAAGGCGAGTATTTCCGTCTGGGCGAAATTGCAGAAATAACAGAAAGCTACTCCCACCCTGCCACAAACATAATGAAGACAGGCAATGTTCCGGCCGTTGGCATAGCCATTTCCACCGTATCGGACGGCAATGTGGTAGAGATGGCGAAACTGATATCAAAACGTATGGAAGAGCTGAGAAGCTCACTTCCCGAAGGTTTCAAAATAGATATTCTCTACGACCAAGGACACGAGTCGGATGTAGCTAATGACGGTTTCGTGATGAACCTGATAGTATCGGTCATAACCGTAGTAGCGGTGCTGCTGTTCTTCATCGGATTGAAAAACGGCTTTCTGATAGGTAGCGGACTGATATTCTCCATTCTCGGTACACTTATATATATGCAAGCCACAGGAATAGCCCTGCAGCGTATGTCACTGGCAGCAATCATCATTGCCATGGGTATGCTGGTGGATAACGCCATTGTGGTTTACGATGCGACACTTGTAAACATGCAACGCGGTATGCGTAAGCGCGTTGCGATAATCAATGCCGCAAGTTCAACAGCCATGCCGTTACTGGGTGCCACACTCATAGCCATACTTACATTCCTGCCCGTCTATCTGTCACCACACATCACAGGCGAGATTCTTGAATCACTATTCATCGTCATAGCAGTTTCACTTCTTCTAAGTTGGATATTGGCTATGACACAAAACGTGTTCTTCGTACAGGAGTTTGTTCGCCGTCCACGTCCGGAAGAGCTGAAACAGGAACTGTTCAGCGGCAAGATATACGATTTTTTCCGCAAGTCACTAAGATTTATGATAAGGAAAAAATTCACCGTAACTGTATGTATGGTAGTTCTCCTCATCATTTCGGCGTTGACTTTCAGATTCATACCCCAACAGTTCATGCCATTGCTGAACAAGCAATATTTCACCATAGAGATGTGGATGCCTGAAGGTACTAAGATAGAAGAGACAGAAAGGAAAGCAGAATTCCTGACAGAGCTATTGATGAGCAAGGAAGGTGTAAAAACCGTATCATCATACACAGGTCAGACTCCTCCGCGATATTATCTGGCAAATACCGCCTACGGTCCACAGTCAAACTATGCACAATGCCTGGTTGAAGCTGAATCGCCGGAGAAATCGAAAGAGCTTCAGGCCGTACTATACGAAGGACTTCCTGACCTCATACCGGAAGCCGTAGTAAAGGTGAACAGTTTTGAAATCAACTCTATACCACAGGCTCTTATAGAAGCCAGATTTTGCGGAAACGATCCGGCTGTACTCGACTCGCTTACCAATATAGCTATTGAAATAATGAAGAAGAACCCTAAAGTTCTGAATGCACGCAACGAATGGGGAAACATGGCTATGGTTATTGAAGCTGGATATGACCCGGTGAAAGCCGGTATGCTGAACATCGGACGTGCAGACATGATGAATTCTGTAAAGTCTGTATATGACGGTACCACAATTGGTGTATATAGAGACGGAGAAAACAAGGTTCCTGTGCGCCTCATCACGGAAAAGCCTGAGACATGGGACACTGAATATATAAAGGATCTGCAGATATGGAACGGAAAGAACTCTGCCCCACTCGCACAGGCAGCCGACGGAATAACTACCGGATGGGAATATCCTCTGGTAAGGACTTACAACCGTAAGTTGTCTATGGCTGCACAATGCGATGTTAAGCGCGGACATACGATGAAGGAAGTGCATAATGAAATTCGCGAGGAAATAAAGGACATAGAGCTGCCCGAAGGATATACTTTCTTCTGGGATTCACAGTACAAAGACCAGAAAGAAGCAATGGAAGCATTGACCAAATATTTCCCGCTCGCCATCATAATGTTTATCGTAATACTCGTAATGCTCTTCGGCAATTTCAGACAACCGCTGATAATATTCCTGATACTGCCATTATCTATAATAGGTATGGTAGTGGGACTACTACTCACCGGATTCCAGTTCGGTTTCTTCTGCATTGCAGGCTGGTTGGGATTGCTCGGTATGATAATAAAGAATGTCATCGTACTGCTTGACGAGGTAAACATCCAGCGCAGGAATGGTCTTGAACCGCATACAGCAGTTATTGAGGCTACAGTATCGAGAGTACGTCCTGTACTTATGGCAGCACTTACTACAGTATTCGGAAGCATACCTCTGCTGTTCGATGTAGTGTTCGGAGGTATGGCAGCCACAATCGTATTCGGACTGACATTCGCCACCATGCTGACACTATTCGTAACTCCGGCTTTATATGCCATATTCTATAAGATTGAGTTGAAATAACTAACAACTAAAAAATCAACTAAAATGAAAATCTCGCTAATATATATAGCTGTAACACTAATAGCCGGAAGTATCCACGCACAGACTTCCGGACTGTTGCAGCAATACCGTTCTAAAGTGGAAGAATACAATCAGGATATCCGTTCTGCCGTACTTTCTTCACAAATCAGCAATGAAAAGCAGAAATCGGCAAAGGCTGATTTCCTGCCGTCGCTAAGCGGTAATGCCAACTTCAACTATGTAGGCAACCCATCGGAACTGTCAGTAGAGATACCTTCGCTCACCGAACCACTGTACTTCCAGGGACGCGACATGAAATATGGAGCATCACTAACCCTGGCACAGCCTGTTTATATGGGTGGTGCTATAAAAGCAGGATATAACAAGGCTAAGAAAGAGAACGAAATGTCACAATACGAAATAAAGCGTATAACCAACAACATCATATACAATGCCGACGTATATTACTGGAACAAAGTAGCACGACAGGAAATGACACTCGTAGCAAAGGACTTCAAGGAATCTATCGAACTCCTGGTAGATGTAATAAAGGACCGCGTAAACGAAGGATATACAGACCGTAACGACCTGCTCATGGCTGAAGTGAAACTGAATGATGCCGAGTACCGCCTCGTACAGTCACTTAACGATGCAGAAGTGGCAAGAATGTCGATGAACTCATTCTCAGGAATACCTTTCGACGAAGAAATTCCTACAGACTCGATAGTAATTCCTCTGAAGGAAGAACCTTCATATTCAGGTATAATAGATATGGCCATGACTTCACGTCCGGAAATGCTGATAGCAAGCGGAAACATTGATTTACAGAAATCATCCGCCAGACTTGCCAACTCCCAATATATGCCTAAACTGTCCGTAGGCATAGACGGAAGCTACTCTTCACCCGGCTATAATTTCAAGCCAGACCTGAATCCGAACTATGCCATATACGCCAAACTGAGCGTACCTATATTCGAATGGGGCAAACGCAGAAACACACGCAAGGCAGGAAAGTATGCCATTGACATGGCTACAGAAAACCAAAAGAAAGTGACTGACAATGTACGACTGGAAGTGGAAACAGCCTTCTATAACTATTCACAGGCTGTCAGAAAAGTTTCTCTTACAGAGAGCTCACTCAACAAGGCAGAAGAAAGCAAGGAACTGGCATTCGAAAAATACCGTGAAGGAAACATCTCCATAGTTGAAGTTATAAACGCAGAAATCTATCATCTTGAAGCAAAAGTGAATTTTATTCAGTCGAAACTGAATGCACAGATAGTCAGAAGCGGACTTGAAAGGGCAAGAGGAGAAAGGTTCTGAGTTTTTATTGGCAACTAATAACTAAAAACTTATTCACAACCTTTATACCCTTTACAAAACATGGAACAATGAAACGTTATTTATCGGATATTATACTGTACCTTGGATTGGGGTGTTTTTCATATTTCGTACTGATAAACTATGCTGACATACCATCCCGTTTTCATGACGAACTGATTACGTTCAAAGCCTTCTCCGCTGTGGTCTTCATCCGCTGTGGGATAGGTCTAAGCATACGGTTTGTGTATGAAAAGATGATGTCATTCTATCAATACTTTCTGAAAGATAAAAGAGCATTATCCATGGCAATGATAATATGTGCCATTATCCTTCTGGCTGTAAACTATCTGATGCTTGTCACATCCAAATACATGGTAGGAGTCACAAATCCGTTTAACCTGCAACAAAACGGTATAACAATTATTCTTGGAGTATGGTTCATCGAGATAATAATAGTGGGACAGTTCATGCAGAACAGGTTTTATGCAGACCTTGTAAGACTTTACAAACGTGCGGAAGAACTTGAAAAGGCAAATGCACAGGCCAAATACCAGGCATTACAGAGCCAGCTGAACCCTCATTTCCTGTTCAACAATCTGAATACACTTACATCCGAAATAGAATACTCGCCTGCCAATGCGGTAGAATTTACAAGAAACCTTGCCGATACATACAGATATATTCTCATAAGCCAGAACAAAGATACAGTAAAACTTAACGAAGAACTTGAATTTATCGACAAATACATACAACTGCACAAAGTCAGACTTGGCAACTGTATAGAAATAACCAACAACCTTGATGAATCAATCAGAGAAACGTCTGTACCTCCGCTGACCATGCAACTGCTTATAGAGAATGTGATAAAGCATAATGTAATAAGCATAAGCAAACCTATGAATATCAGTATCTATAGCGAAAGGAACGGTAAATCCTCTTTTATATGTATATCAAATCCTGTCAGGAAAAAACAGAATGCGGCCTCATCTGGAAAAGGCCTTGCAAACCTTTTGCAACGATACCGGATGATTTGCGGAAATGATATCATTATAGAAGATGGAAACAACATTTTTACAGTAAAACTACCTTTGATATATGAGTAAGATTAGAGCCGTAATTATAGAAGACAAAATCCCTGCCGCACGTCTGCTAAACAAGATGGTGGGCGAGCTGCGTCCTGAATGGGAAATCATTGTATTGCCCGGAATGATAGAAGATGCAGTGGAATGGTTTGCAGTCAATCCGCATCCGGACATAATTTTCCTCGACATACAGCTTAACGACGGCATATCATTCCTGTTCATAGAACAGGCCAAGCCCCAAAGTATGATTATTTTCACAACGGCATACGACGAATATGCTGTACGTGCATTCAGCGTGAACAGCATTGACTATCTGCTGAAACCTATACACAAAGAAAGACTGAATGATGCCATAGAAAAGTTCGAGCGTTTTTATATGGCAGACAATGGGGCTAAATATCACTACGAAGGTATAGAACAACTGCTGAAAACCTTTACCGATAAGCAGGATAAACAGTACCGCACAAGATTTCTCATATCATCACCCAAACGCTTCTACATCATTATGGTGTCTGATATAGCTTATTTCTATTCGGAGGACAAAACAACTTTCGCAATAACCAACGACAGGAAAAGGCACCTCATAGATTATCCTCTCACGAAACTGGAAGAGCAGCCTGACCCGAAACAGTTTATGCGCGTAAACAGGCAGTTTATCCTGTCTGCCGGATGCATAAGGAACGTACAGAACTATTTCAACGGTAAGATGACAGTCAGTGTATCACCCGAGTTTGAAGGTTCAATACAAATAAGCCGTGAGAAAGTTCCTGCAATAAAAATGTGGTTGGCTGAGGATATATAATATTAAACTATATCTTTGCAACCGTAAAAAACAATAAACTAAAAGTTATGATTTGGAATATCTTTATATTGGTTGCAGGTCTGGCATTGATATTGGTTGGAGCCAATGCACTGACAGACGGAGCCGCATCGGTGGCTAAACGATTTAAAATATCCGACCTCGTAATCGGTCTTACTATCGTGGCATTCGGTACATCAGCACCTGAGTTGGTAATAAGCCTCCTGTCTTCAATACAGGGCAGCGCGGAAATGGCGATAGGTAATGTGGTGGGTAGCAATATCTTCAACATACTTATGATTATAGGCTGTACGGCTAT
>CALUIE010000093.1 GCA_944320605.1 uncultured Phocaeicola sp.
ACGTTGCCGCAATCTGTGTTTACCCTAATATGGCAGAAATTGTGAACGACGCTCTGGAAGCGGACGACGTCAAGATAGCATGTGTTTCAGGAGGCTTCCCTTCATCACAGACATTTACCGAAGTTAAAGTTGCGGAAACAGCCATGGCCATACATGCAGGTGCCGACGAGATAGATATCGTTATGCCGGTAGGCAAATTCCTTAGCGGAGACTACGAGGGAATGTGCGATGAAATAGAGGAGCTGAAAGCCGTTTGCGGAGAAAAGCCACTGAAAGTAATACTTGAGACAGGAGTGTTGGGAAGTGCTTCAAACATAAAGAAAGCTTCTATCCTGGTGATGTATGCAGGCGCAGACTTCATCAAGACTTCTACAGGTAAGGAAAGTATAGGAGCAACTCCAGAAGCTGCATTTGTAATGTGCAAGGCAATAAAAGAGTACTTCCTTGAAACAGGAATCAAGATTGGATTTAAAGCCGCCGGAGGTATCAACACAGTAGAAGACGCTTTGAAATATTATACAATAGCCAAGGAAGTTCTTGGAAAAGAATGGCTGAACGAAGGGCTCTTCCGCATTGGAACAAGCCGTCTCGCAAATCTTCTGCTTTCAGATATAACAGGTGAAGATGCCAAGTTCTTCTAATTTAGATAAAACAGAAAAGGACGGAAAACCGTCCTTTTCTGTTTATTTTTTTCTATCAATTACATAATCAATATAAGCTGTAAGAGCAAGCCTTATGCCCTGCGGTATATATTCAGGCAAGAAGTCAAGCGCTTTGTTTCTATAATCACGCATAACCTTATCGGCATATTCTATCCCACCCTCTTTCTTAACAGTCTCAACGAACGACAGGATTTCGTCTTTTGTAGCCTTCATTTCTCTTATACGTAATGCTAAGGAATTCAATGACTCATCATTCATTTTATTCAGGACATATAATGCAGGCAGAGTAAGTTTACCTTCAATCATATCGTTTCCGGTAGGTTTTCCTATGTTTCCGTCATTATAATAATCAAAGATATCATCTTTTATCTGAAAGGCAATACCAAGCATTTCTCCAAATGACGCCGCGCTTTCTACTTCCTTTTCCGATGCACTGACAGCAACAGCTCCGCACTCCGCAGCCGCCGCAAACAATGCCGCAGTTTTTCTGCGTATCACATTGAAATAATCATCTTCTGAAAAATCTTTGTTAGATAGATTAGCCAACTGTATCACCTCACCCAAAGACAAATCCTGCCCAAGATCTGACACCAATTCAACCAATCTAATATTACCGGTCATTGAGGCATGTTTCAAACAAGTCGCCAAGATATAATCGCCAACCAAAACTGAAAGTTTATTATTATAAACAGCATTCACCGATTGTTGTCCTCTACGTTCACTACTCTCATCAACAACATCATCGTGAACAAGACTGGCTGTATGGAGCAGTTCAAGTGACAGAGCTACATGTCTTACTGAATCATCTATAGAGCCGTATGCTTTGGCTATAAGCATAACTAAAATCGGTCTCATCATTTTACCACTCCTATTTTTAATATAGGCAAGAACATTGTCAAGAAGTGGGTTATCACTCTTTAATGACGAAACAAATAGCTCTCTGAAAGCCTCCAAATCATGTATAATAGGTTGTTTTATTATATCTACTGTGTTCATCGGGAATAAATTAGCGTACAAAAGTAATAATAAAACGGGGAATACGGTATTTTTTTGTACTTTTACATGAAATTTCATTATTAATTCACACTATATGGATAAACTTTTTCTACTCGATGCCTACGCATTAATCTACCGTGCATATTACGCGTTAATCAAAAGTCCCAGAATAAACTCGAAAGGATTCAACACATCGGCTATCCTGGGTTTTGTAAATACACTTGAAGATGTATTGAAAAAAGAATCGCCTACCCATATCGGTGTAGCTTTCGACCCTTCCGGCCCAACATTCAGACACGAAGCATACAAAGAATACAAAGCACAGAGAGAAGAGACCCCTGAAGCTATACGACTCTCCGTTCCTATAATAAAGGATATCATCAGAGCATACAGAATACCTATACTTGAGGTTCCCGGTTACGAAGCTGACGACGTTATCGGTACACTTGCCACTGAAGCCGGCAAAAGAGGGATCACCACATATATGATGACTCCAGACAAAGACTACGGACAGCTGGTAAGCGAAAATGTATTCATGTACAGACCCAAGTATGGAGACAAGGAGTTCGACATAATGGGTATAGAAGAGGTAAAAGCAAAATTCAATATAGAATCTACCAGTCAAGTAATCGACATGCTGGGGCTTATGGGTGACTCATCAGACAATATACCGGGATGTCCGGGCGTCGGCGAGAAAACAGCCCAGAAACTTATTTCGGAATTCGGAAGTATCGAAAACCTGATAGAACACACAGACCAGCTAAAAGGTGCAATCAAGACAAAAGTAGAATCTAACATCGAAAAAATAAAATTCTCCAAATTCCTTGCCACCATAAAAACTGACGTTCCTATCGAGCTTGATATGGATTCCTTGAAACGCGAAGCCCCGGATGAAGAAAAACTTAGAAGTATTTTCGAAGAACTTGAATTCCGTTCCTTACTGGAAAGGGTATTTAAATCCGACAAAAAGCCGTCAGTAAAACAGACATCGGAAAAACAGGCTATCCAAGGCGATCTCTTTGGATTTTTTGCCGACGACAATATGGAAGAACAAAAAAATTCAAGTCTCAATAGACTTGAAAACACAGATTATGACTATCAACTCATTGATACTGAAAGTAAAATAAACGATTTTTTAAGAATAATCCTTACAAAAGAAATTATCAGTTTAGATACTGAAACAACAAACACCGATGCAATGAGCGCAGAACTGGTGGGAATGAGTTTCAGTTACAAAGAAAATCAGGCTTTCTATATTCCTGTTCCGCCAAACAGAGAGGAAGCTCAAAAAATCGTTGATAAGTTCAAACCTGTATTCGAAAATGAGAAATCCATAAAGGTAGGACAGAACATAAAATATGACATGATAGTTCTTGCCAATTACGGAATAAACATTAAGGGAAAAATGTTCGACACCATGATTGCCCATTATGTATTGCAACCTGAATTGCATCATGGCATGGACTATTTAGCAGAAGTATATCTGAAATATGATACAATAAAAATAGAAGAATTAATCGGTGCAAAAGGAAAGAACCAACGTAACATGCGTGACCTCTCTCCTACCGATATATACAAATACGCATGTGAAGATGCAGACGTTACACTCAAGCTAAAAAACATTCTTGAAAAAGAACTTGAAACCAACGGAGTAAAAGAACTGTTTGAAGAAATAGAAATGCCACTTGTTCCAGTACTCGCATACATGGAAAGAAACGGAGTGAGAATAGACACAGAAACTTTGAAAGAAACGTCAAAACACTTCACCATAAGGATGCGTGAAATAGAAGAAGAAATTTACAAACTTGCAGGCATGGAGTTCAATGTATCATCTCCCAAGCAGGTAGGTGAAGTACTTTTTGACAGACTGAAGATTGTAGAAAAAGCCAAGAAAACCAAGACGGGCCAGTACGTTACATCAGAAGATATACTGGAAGGCCTAAGAAACAAACACGAAATTGTTGGCAAGATATTGGAGCACCGCGGCCTGAAAAAACTGCTCGGCACATATATAGACACCCTTCCGGAGCTTATCAATCCAAAAACAGGAAGAATACACACTTCTTTCAATCAGACTGTAACAGCTACAGGACGTTTAAGTTCGAGTAATCCTAACCTGCAAAACATTCCTATAAGGAACGAAGACGGAAAAGAAATCAGAAAAGCATTTATCCCAGATGACGGATGCGAATTCTTTTCTGCCGACTATTCTCAGATAGAGCTTAGAATAATGGCGCACCTGAGCGAAGACGAGAATATGATTGAAGCATTCAGAGAGGAACAGGATATTCATGCTGCTACTGCTGCCAAAATATATAAAATAAATATAGACGATGTAACCAGAGAACAAAGAAGCAAGGCAAAAACCGCGAACTTCGGTATTATATATGGTATTTCTGTTTTCGGTCTTGCTGAAAGACTGAATGTAGAGCGTAAAGAAGCCAAAGAACTTATTGACGGATATTTCGAGAATTATCCTAAAGTAAAAGCATATATGGATGAAAGCATCCGTTCGGCAAGAGATAAAGGATACATTGAAACAATATTCAAACGCAAAAGATATCTCCCTGACATAAATTCAAGGAATGCCATAGTTAGAGGATATGCCGAACGAAATGCAATAAATGCTCCTATTCAGGGTAGTGCTGCTGATATAATCAAAGTCGCGATGATCAAGATATATAAACGTTTTATAGATGAAGGAATAAAATCTAAAATGATACTTCAAGTACACGACGAACTCAACTTCAGCGTACTGAGAGAAGAAAAAGAAAAAGTACAACAAATTGTGATATCTGAAATGGAAGCAGCTTACAAAATGAAAGTACCTTTGCTTGCAGACTGCGGTTGGGGTCAAAATTGGCTTGAAGCACATTAAATATAGCAAATAGTGAACAAAAGTTAAATTACTAACATTTTGCTAATTTAGCACTATTTTTTAGGGTAAAACTATACAAGATATCGAAATAACATCTATATTTGCAATGTAATTAAAAACAAATTGTAAGTTAAACCTAAAAATAAAAGATATATGAAAGCTATGAATTTTATCAAGACCTTGTTAGTAATTGTAACAATTTTTATTACAAACGCTACTATTTCAGCAGCAAAGTTGAATAACAACCTGATTTACAATGCAGAAGAAGTAAACGGAGTGAAAGTTTCAGAAACTGTTTATAAGATGGATAACAATCTGCTAACCAAATACATGAAATACAACTATAAGTACGATGCTAATAACCAAATGACTGAAAACATGTCACAAAAATGGAATGCTGAAAGCAATAGCTGGATAAACGACTTGAAAATCTGTTACATATACGACAACAAGAGCGTTACTACAGAATATTACAAATGGAACAGCAAGAAGGGCGAATTTATCCTTATTCCTGACATGACAGTTACAATGGATAAGTAATTATAAAATAATAGCTGATAAAAATAAATAAAATCTCTCTTTCAAAGAGGCAATCCGTTATTGGATTGCCTCTTTTTTATATCGACTTATTAATCAATTTTGGTTAGTGTAGTCAATTCTCCTTTTAAATCCATTTCAATATCGTCATATCCACCATCCTCAGTATAAATATATCCTGTATTTTCAAGAACCATTTGACTATCTGTAACTTTTATAACGTTATAGACATAATATTCCTCATTTCCTACGTTACCTTCACCTTCATCAATAAATAATATACCGTTACTTACAAACCAAGTTATTCTATTATCTTCAATGTATTCTGTTTCCCAGCTACCACCATAATTAAACCACCAACGACCGCCACCGTTTTCTATAAAATCCATTGCTTCTGACGAACTGCGTTTCCATTTACCTATATATTTTGAAGGGTATTCCTTTTTAATTTTGGCATTTATATCAAATGAAGAATCTCCTGTATTAATATCGTCCGCATCAAACATTTCATCCTTTGTAGCTATCTGTTTGAAAGTCATTTTCCTGTAATTTTCACCCGCAGGAGTGTTCTTATAATATTCCAAAGTCATTTTAGAATCCTTATGCTCCAGAATATTATACTCATCCGGATTTTCCTCGTCATATTTATTGTCGCTTGAATCGTACGACACAAGAGTTATCTTTTTGCCTGACACACTCCATTTTCCTACTCCCCCTAGATTCCACATCTTACTGATTTCATTATAAAGATAGATCCGATAGAACATTTCAGAATTAAATTCTATACGGTAATTGGATATGTCCACACCATTGTCAGTCTGCTTGTCAGGACTGTCTGTCCACCATTCCTCATCTTCATCATGACTGCCTGGAACGATAGACCAACTGTCCGCCTCTATTCCTTCCCAAACTCCAATCAAACTGCTTGATGAAGGACTGTCCTCACTGTCTTTACAAGAAGTAAAGTTCACACACATTAGCACGGCAACCAAAGCCATGCCGATAAACCTAAATGTTTTCATTCTAATGATTTATTTTCTTTTATCCGTCCCCAAGGATAATATTAATTAAAAAATGAAAAGCGTGGGAACTATTTGGATATTACAATCATGAGGCTCTGGACTGCCCTTTTCCATGTAATAAACAAATAGCCCACGCTGAATGTTATATAAACTATTCTAACATAAGATAGATATATAGCACAAGCGTGAGCGTTCCTGTTTATTATCCATGGAAAATGAAATTGTCCAGATTTCATGATTGGATAATATCTAAAACGCTCTTCTATTAAAAAAATTAATTTATGCCACTATTTTTTATGTGACACCGCAAAAATACGAAGATTTATCATAACAAACAATAATAAAGCAATATATCATTACTTTGCTTTTAATAATAAAATAAGTACCTTTGCACAGTTTTAAGTCTAAAAATAAAAAACTTATATATATTTATGGCACTACAATGTGGTATTGTCGGCCTACCTAACGTAGGCAAATCGACACTTTTCAATTGCTTATCTAATGCAAAGGCTCAGGCAGCCAACTTCCCATTCTGTACAATAGAACCTAATGTAGGTGTAATCACTGTACCTGACGAACGTCTCAACAAACTGGCAGAACTCATAAATCCTAACCGAATAGTTCCTACAACTGTAGAAATCGTTGATATCGCCGGTCTGGTAAAAGGAGCGAGCAAGGGCGAAGGTCTTGGTAACAAATTCCTTGCAAACATCCGCGAGACAGATGCAATCATCCACGTTTTGCGTTGCTTCGACGATGATAACGTCACTCACGTTGACGGAAGCGTTGATCCTGTACGCGACAAAGAGATTATCGATACCGAACTTCAGTTGAAAGACCTTGAGACTATTGAAAGCCGCATACAGAAAGTGCAGAAACAGGCACAGACGGGTGGCGACAAGGTTGCAAAACAGACATACGAGGTACTTGTACAATACAAGGAAGCACTTGAACAGGGAAAATCGGCACGTACAGTACAGTTCGAGACAAAAGACGAACAGAAGATAGCAAGAGAGTTATTCCTCATCACAAGCAAACCTGTACTTTATGTATGTAATGTTGACGAAGCAAGTGCTGTGAACGGTAACAAATACGTTGAACAGGTTCGCGAAGCCGTAAAAGACGAAAATGCGGAAATCCTTATCGTTGCAGCGAAGACTGAAGCAGACATTGCCGAACTTGAGACATACGAGGACCGCCAGATGTTCCTTCAGGAAGTAGGTCTGGAAGAATCAGGCGTAACACGACTCATCAAGGCTGCCTACAAACTGCTTGATCTTGAGACATTCCTCACAGCCGGAGTGCAGGAAGTAAGAGCATGGACATACCGCAAAGGATGGAAGGCTCCACAATGTGCCGGCGTAATACATACAGATTTCGAGAAAGGCTTTATCCGTGCAGAAGTAATCAAGTACGACGATTACATCAAATACGGTTCTGAAGCGGCTGTAAAAGAAGCTGGTAAGATGAATGTCGAAGGAAAGGACTATGTAGTTCAGGACGGCGACATCATGCACTTCAGATTCAATGTATAATTTCAATTATATATGCAAAAAAAATATCTAATCATAGGAACCGGCGGCGTTGGAGGCAGCATCGCCGGTTTTTTGGCATTAAACAGTGAAGACGTCACCTGTATAGCACGCGGCGCGCACCTTGAGGCAATCAGAAGCAAAGGGCTGCACCTGAAATCCGATCTTAAAGGAGAACACTATCTAAACGTTAAGGCCTGTACATCCGAAGAATATAACGACAAGGCAGACGTTATTTTCGTATGCGTAAAGGGATATTCTATAGACTCAATAAAAGATGTCCTGGAACGTGCTTCCACCCCTGATACACTCGTTATCCCAATACTTAATGTCTATGGAACAGGTCCTAAAATCGGCCGTCTTGCCCCATCGGTGAAAGTTCTTGACGGATGTATCTACATAGTAGGTTTCGTATCCGGCGAAGGCGAAATAAC
>CALUIE010000094.1 GCA_944320605.1 uncultured Phocaeicola sp.
AACAATACGGCATCAAGTACAAGGAATAAGACACGATTACCGCAGGTCAGAAACAGGTTGCCCGACTTCGGAGGAGCAACCAAGCGGCAAGGCTTTCGGGGAGTAACCCGAAAGGTTTTGAGTAACTCAAAACATACCTTGCTGCTGCCACTTTTCGGCAGTAACCGAAAAGCCTTCGGGTAACTCGAAGGACACCTTGCTGTGCTTTTGGGAGCACAAGAAATCCGTCAATAAACGGATTTGAACAAGTGTTGTTATTTCGGCTTTCAAAGCATCGTTTCCCGATGCCCAAGCTGCCCAAAAGAAGAAAGGGAATAGGGCGGTGTGCAAGCCTGCACCTTATTGAGATTACAGGGAACAAAGCCGGATTTTCATCCTTCTGAGAAACAGACAATAGTGCCAATTCGGATGTCAATATGTGCCAATCACAGCCAAAACAGACATTAGACCAATAAGGAAATGCTATTTTGGGCAAATACATCCTCGCTTGTTTACAAATTCAGCAAACCAATGGTTTGCTAAAACAATGAAGAACAGAACCCGACAACCAAGAAAGTAATTCAATGCAGATAGGAAGCAACATAGTTTCAATGATATGCTGGTTTGCTGTCGTGTTGTTGTGCTGGTTTACAACAGCGAAACTTCAAATAAAGGTATCAGCAATGGATTGTGGCTTTAGAGAGGTGGAGTTTGGATGATATAAATCGGTGGTACAATACATCCGTCTATCAACGTAGTAATGAAGCAACAAAAGAATGGTGCAATAAACAAAAGCATATAGGCATACGCACGCTGGCCTGCAAGCCTGCCCGCGCTTCAACCTGCCTGCCGTCCTGCTTGCTTGCCGACCGGTCTGCCGGCGTGCCTGCCTGTCGGCACACAGACAGGCAAACCTACCAACAGGCTATTCGCAAATGGGCAGGCTCAAATATAATGTGGAAACGGTATGGAATTAAAAGCAGGACAGTGCTACTGATTTTCATCACCAAGATGTACAATAATGATAAGATGTTTGATTTTCCCTATTTTTCAGAGGAATAACTTTGGCAATAAGGAAGAAAAACACTACTTTTGCAAATGAGAAAAGCGTTCTTTTGATTGATGTAGAACATTGCAGAATAGAGAAGCTCGCTGGTTTCCAAGTCGTTACCTGTCAAGCTGACATCCTTTGTAAGTTTCTTGTTTTCAATAAGTAAGAAGAATTGATATGTCTTGTATAATGCGATGGCCTAATGGAGCAAAACCTCATTATGTAAATCAAACTGTTTGTCTGACTGATTTTTATGCGACCTTTGCTGATATAAATGGATACAAGTTAAAAGATTCTGAGGGTGAAGATAGTTATAGTTTACTCTCTGCTATAAAATCAGTAAAAGAAGTTAAAACTATACGTGAGGCAACCGTACATCATTCAATAAAGGGTGAATTTACAATTCGTAAAGGGAAATGGAAACTTTTAATGTCTCCAAGTTCAGGAGGATGGAGTTATCCTAGGCCGGGTAAAGATAATGAAGTAATTAAAACATTGCCAGAGATACAGCTTTACAATATGGCTATTGATCCTAATGAGTCTAACAATGTGTATAAAGAAAATCCTAAGGTAGTTAAAGAGCTTAAGGAAATACTTATAAGATATATCAAAAATGGAAGAAGTACTCCAGGGAAAACTCAAAAGAATGATGGTAAAGAAATATGGAATCAGATAAAATGGATAAATGAAATATGAAATAGATTTTATTCTTTTTATTATGTGAAATCACAGTGTTGATACGTTTAAAAAAAATGCTTTGTCGTTTTAACTCAAACTACAAAGCATTTTTTTTAAAACGACAGGTCGTTTTTTGTATATCATTTACTTTTTACTCTAATAATCATGAAATAAGCGCAAAAAACATTAACTTTACGCCGAAATTTCAATTTAACAAAAATGGCCATTATCATTAAGAAAGTTAGGACGAAGAAAGATTTTCATACTTTCATTCGTCTAAATTATGAATTGTATAAGAACAATCCTTATTCCATACCGGATTTGTATGACGACATGGTGAATACCCTCAGAAAAGACAAAAATGCAGCTTTCGAATTCTGTGAAGCTGAATATTTTTTGGCTTATAAGGATAATAAACCTGTGGGACGTGTGGCTGCCATAATCAATAACCGTGCTAATGAAACCTGGAACAAGAAAGAAGTACGTTTCGGATGGATTGACTTTATCGACGATGCAGAGGTGTCGAAAGCTCTTATAGATGAAGTTGAGAAATGGGGAAAGGAAAGAGGTATGGAGTATGTGGTAGGTCCGCTTGGATTTACCGATATGGATCCGGAAGGAATGCTTATAGAGGGATTTGACCAATTGGGTACAATGGCAACAATATACAACTACCCATATTACCCTGTTCATATAGAGAAACTTGGATTTGAGAAGGAAGCCGATTGGGTGGAATTCAAACTTAAAGTTCCTGAGAAACTTCCTGAAAAGTTTGTACGTATATCAGAAATCATTCTTCAGAAATATAATCTCAAGATCAAGAAACTTACGCGTAAGGAACTGAATGAGAAAAATTACGGTCAGAGAATTTTTGATCTTATCAATGAGGCGTATGCTCCGCTTTACGGCTTCTCAAAGATGACTCAGAGACAGATTGACCAATATATCAAAATGTATCTGCCTGTAATAGACCTGCGTATGGTGTCGCTTGTAGAAGATGCTGAAGGTGAGTTGGTGGCAGTCGGTATATCAATGCCTTCTTTGTCCGAAGCTCTTCAGAAAGCAAAAGGAAAGATGTTCCCGTTCGGATGGTATTACCTGCTTAAAGCACTGTTTATCAAGAAACCTAAGGTGCTTGATTTGCTGCTTGTAGGAGTGAAACAGGAATATCAGAGTAAAGGTGTCAATGCGCTGTTATTCTACGACCTTGTACCGGTATATAAAGAAATGGGATTCGAATATGGAGAAAGTAATCCGGAATTGGAAGACAATAAGAAGGTACAGTCGCAGTGGAGTGCTTTTGAATCTGTACAGCACAAGCGTCGTCGCGCCTATAAGAGAAAAATAAATTAAGTTTTTTACAATACAATGGATGAACTGAATCAGAATATAAATACTTCGGAACCTCAGGTGTCATATACGGAAGAGAATATCCGTCACTTGAGCGACATGGAACACGTGCGTACCCGTCCGGGTATGTACATCGGACGTTTGGGTGACGGTTCGCAGGCGGAAGATGGTATATATGTGTTGCTCAAGGAAGTGGTGGACAACAGTATTGACGAATTCAAGATGGGGGTAGGAAAGCGTATTGACATCACTCTGGAGGACAATCTCAGAGTGTCAGTACGAGATTATGGCCGTGGTATTCCTTTGGGAAGTCTTGTGGATGCAGTGTCCATGTTGAATACCGGAGGTAAGTATGATACCAAGGCTTTTAAGAAGAGCGTCGGACTTAATGGAGTGGGCGCAAAGGCTGTGAATGCCCTCAGTGTGAAATTTATCGCACGAAGTGTACGTGACGGTCAAATGCGTGAAGCCATATTTGAGAGAGGAGAACTGATAAGTGATACGACTTCTGCCACAGAGGAGGAGAATGGTACGTTTATTTATTTCGAACCTGACAATACGCTGTTTTTGAACTATCATTTCCGGCCTGAGTTTATTGAAACGATGCTCCGTAACTATACTTACCTTAATACGGGGCTGTCTATCTATTATAATGGACGACGCATAGTTAGTCGTAACGGACTTGAAGACCTGTTGAATGACAACATGACAGCGCAAGGTATATATCCTATAGTGCATATCACGGGCGAGGATATTGAAATAGCATTTACTCACAGTCCGCAATATGGCGAGGAGTATTATTCGTTTGTCAACGGACAGCATACCACTCAGGGAGGTACTCATCAGAGTGCGTTCAAGGAGCATATCGCACGAACCATAAAGGAATTTTATGGTAAAAATCTGGAGTTTCAGGACATACGTAATGGTCTGGTTGCTGCTATTGCTATAAACGTGATAGAGCCAACATTCGAAAGTCAGACAAAAATTAAGCTTGGTTCACTTACAATGGCTCCGGAGAAAGATGCCGACGGTAATCCGTATCCTCTTTCGGGAGTGAGTGTCAATAAGTTTGTAGGAGATTTTATCAAGGAGAATGTTGATAACTATCTTCACAAACATCCTGATGTGGCGGAAGTTTTATTGCAGAAAATACAGGAATCGGAGAAAGAGAGAAAAGCTATTGCCGGAGTGACTAAGATAGCACGCGAAAGGGCAAAGAAGGCAAATCTTCATAACCGTAAGCTGCGTGATTGCCGCATACACCTGAATGATGTGAAGTCCGGTAAGAAGGACGAAGAAAAAGACCCGCGTCTGGATAGTGCCATATTTATTACTGAGGGTGACTCTGCCAGCGGTTCAATAACAAAAAGCCGTGATGTCAATACACAGGCTGTTTTCAGTTTGCGCGGTAAACCGCTCAACTCTTTTGGGCTTACAAAGAAGGTTGTTTACGAAAATGAGGAATTCAATCTCCTTCAGGCTGCACTCAATATAGAGGACGGTCTGGACGGACTGAGATATAATAAGGTGATTGTGGCTACCGATGCTGATGTCGATGGTATGCACATACGACTGCTTATGATAACATTTTTCCTGCAGTTCTTCCCAGATCTGATAAAGAAAGGGCACGTGTATATACTTCAGACTCCTTTGTTCCGTGTGAGAAACAGAAAGAAAGGTACATACGTTACACGCTACTGTTACACCGATGAGGAAAGATTAGCTGCGATAGAGGAACTTGGACCTAATCCTGAGATAACCCGTTTCAAAGGATTGGGAGAGATATCACCGGATGAGTTCCGTAATTTTATCGGCGAGGATATGCGTCTGGAACAGGTGACTCTGAGAAAGACTGATGCCGTGAAGGAACTCCTGGAATTCTATATGGGAAAGAATACCATGGAGAGACAGAACTTCATAATAGAGAATTTGGTGGTTGAGGAAGATGTAAATTTGTAATTGAAATGAAAAAAGCAATATTTCCCGGTACTTTTGACCCGTTTACAATCGGACATTTTTCGGTTGTGAAACGTGCCCTTACCTTTATGGACGAAGTGGTGATAGGTATCGGTATAAACGACAGTAAACGCACATGGTTCCCTACTGAGAAACGTGTGGAGATGATAAGCAATCTATATGCGGATGAACCGAGAATAAAAGTCGCCGCATATTCAGGTCTGACAATAGATTTCGCCCGTGAGTGTGGTGCGCAGTTTATCGTGCGCGGCATACGCACTGTGCGTGATTTTGAATACGAAGAAACCATTGCCGACATTAACCGAAAGATGGCAGGTATAGAAACCATTCTTTTATTTACCGAACCTGAACTTACTTCGGTAAGCTCTACTATCGTAAGAGAATTACTTCAGTTCGGTAAGGACGTAACTCATTTCTTACCAGAAGGAATGAAACTTTGATTTTGTAAAAAGTAGAGTAAAAATAATAATAAGATAAATGAACTCGAAGTGTTATTTTACAATATGTTTATTGTTCTGTGCAACATTCTTGGTTGATGCACAGAATAAGATATTAAATTCTCCTGCCAGAAAATTACAGCTTGCAGAGTTTGCCATAGCTAATCTGTATGTTGACGACGTGGACGAAGATAAGCTGGTTGAGGATGCAATAATAAAGATGCTTGAGGAGTTGGACCCTCATTCTACTTATTCAGATCCTGAAGAAGTGAAGAAACTTAATGAACCGCTTGTGGGAAATTTCGACGGTATTGGAGTGCAGTTCAATATGGCTACAGACACTCTTTTTGTTATACAGCCTGTATCAGGAGGACCTTCTGAAAAGGTTGGTATAATGTCGGGTGATCGTATAATAGAGGTTAATGATACTGTAATAGCAGGTGTGAAGATGAGTACCGAGGAGATTATGCGTCGTCTTCGTGGTCCTAAAGGAACGAAGGTGAATCTAAAAATCTTGCGTCGCGGAGTTCGGGAACTTTTACCTTTTACTGTAAAACGAGACAAGATACCTGTTTATAGTATTGATGCTTCATATATGATGACAAAGACTACAGGATATATTCGTATCAGCCGTTTTGCGGCTACAACAGCCGATGAATTTGAGGATGCTCTTCATAAACTTCAGAAAAATGGTATGCGCAATCTTATACTCGACCTTCAGGGAAATGGTGGAGGATATCTGAACGCTGCCATCGAAATAGCGAATCATGTATTGGAAAAAGGAGAGCTGATAGTCTATACAGAAGGAAAGCGTAATCCGCGTACGGAATTCAAGGCACGTGGAAACGGTGATTTCCGTAAAGGAAAACTCGTGGTGCTGGTAGATGAGTTCTCTGCTTCGGCAAGTGAAATTGTGACAGGAGCCATTCAGGACTGGGATAGAGGGACTGTTGTGGGCAGACGCACATTTGGAAAAGGACTTGTGCAGAGGCCGATAGACCTTCCGGATGGTTCTATGATACGTCTTACAGTAGCACGTTATTACACTCCTTCGGGCAGGTGCATACAGAAGCCTTACGAAAGTATAGAACAGTATAACAGAGACCTTATAGAGAGGTATAACCGTGGCGAGATGCAGAGTGCTGACAGTATTCACTTCCCGGATTCTCTGAAAACAAAGACTTTGAAGAAAGGACGCATTGTATATGGAGGCGGAGGTATAATGCCTGATTATTTTGTGCCTATTGATACAACTTATTATACTGACTATTATCTGGCCTTGCGCGACAAAGGAGCCATTGTCCAGCAAAATCTGAAACTGATAGACGCGTATCGCAGCGAATGGAAAGAGAAATATAAGACATTCGACCGTTTCAATAAACGTTTTGATGTAACTGATAAAATGCTTGACGATCTGATAGCTCTTGGCAAAACTTTAGGTGTGGAATATAAAGAGGACGAATATAAGACGGCACTTCCTCTTATAAAAACTCAGCTTAAAGCCCTAATTGCACGTGACCTTTGGGATATGAATGAGTATTTTCAGGTTATAAATTCTATGAACGAAACGGTTCAGAAAGGTTTGGAACTGATAGAAGAGTAGTTTTATCTATTAAAGAATTATTTCCTTAATTGTTTGTATTAATGATGGAAATAGTCTAACTTTGCCAAGTCTAAAAACCATTAATAAAGACTATTTTAGTTTTAATTATTAAATAATTTAAAATCAATCATTTATGTGGTTAAGTAATTCATCTATTGGTAGGAAAGTGGTGATGAGCGTTACAGGTATCGCCCTTGTCCTGTTTCTGACATTTCACATGGCGATGAACCTTGTTGCATTGTTCTCAGGTGAGGCATACAACATGATTTGCGAGTTCCTGGGTGCTAACTGGTACGCATTGGTTGCAACAGTAGGTTTGGCTGCCTTGTTTGTAATTCACATCATTTACGCTTTCTGGTTGACTATCCAGAACCGTGCTGCACGCGGTAGCGAACGCTATGCAGTGACAGCTAAGCCAAAGAACGTAGAATGGGCTTCACAGAACATGCTTGTTCTTGGTATCATCGTGATTTTGGGATTGGCACTTCACTTTGTCAATTTCTGGTACAAGATGCAGTTTGCAGAAATCGTAGGTAACCCAATGTTGGGCGGTCTTCACGCAACAGACGGTTACGGTTACATCATGCAGACATTCTCTAATCCTGTATTCTTCGTATTGTACCTCGTTTGGTTGGCAGCTCTCTGGTTCCACCTTACTCACGGATTCTGGAGCTCTATGCAGTCATTGGGTTGGAACAACAAGACTTGGATCAACCGTTGGAAATGCATCTCTAACATCTATTCAACAATCATCGTGTTGGGATTTGCTCTTGTAGCAGTAGTATTCTTCCTGAAAAACATGATGGGTTGCGGTGCTTGCTAATTGAAAAGTGTAACTGATTAAATTAAAAACATTATGACTAAAGTTTTAGATTCTAAGATTCCTGAAGGCCCAATAGCTGAGAAATGGACTAACTATAAAGCTCA
>CALUIE010000095.1 GCA_944320605.1 uncultured Phocaeicola sp.
CACTTCAACCAAAACCCTTGTAACTCAATTCTATCACTATATCTTTCCGCATTTCACTTTTTTGTAGTAACTTTGCGCCGCTAAACAATTCTATTTATTATTTAATATGTTTTTTTATGCAACATCATCACGACAGAGTTAGTTTTGGAAGTAAATTGGGTGCGATATTGGCGGCGGCAGGTTCGGCAGTGGGATTGGGTAATATATGGCGATTCCCTTACGAGGCGGGAAATCATGGTGGTGCTGCTTTTATCCTTATATATCTGGGATGTATCTTTATATTCGGTTTGCCAATTATGGTAGCCGAATTCACAATAGGGCGTAGTGCCAAAGCCAGTACAGGAAGTTCTTTCAGTGTTCTTGCTCCCGGCACAAAGTGGAAATGGGTAGGATATTTGGGCGTTCTGACAGGTTTTCTTATTTTGGGATATTATTCGGTTGTAGCGGGATGGACATTGGAATATCTGGTTCAGTCGGCTATAGGGGGTTTCGAAGGGAAAGATGCAAACGGTTTTATAGCGATGTTCAATGAGTTTTCATCCGATCCTTTACGTCCTATTGTGTGGCTTACTGTTTTCATGTTGTTTACACATATTGTGATAGTAAAGGGCGTTAAGGACGGAATAGAACGTTCATCGAAAGTTCTGATGCCTGTTCTTTTCATTCTTGTAGTTCTTCTTGCAATATGTTCTGTCACTTTACCGGGAGCGGAAAAGGGTATTGAATTCCTTTTTAAACCTGATTTCAGCAAGGTTACTCCTGAAGTTTTCTTAGGTGCAATGGGACAGGCTTTCTTTTCCATGAGTCTTGGTATGGGATGTCTGTCAACATACGCGTCGTATTTTGGTAAGGAAACAAGGTTGGGGCATACAGCTATGAGTGTTGGTATAATTGATACGTTCGTTGCGATACTGGCAGGAATAATCATATTTCCTGCAGCTTTTTCTGTTGGTATAAACCCCGGTTCCGGTCCTTCACTGATATTCATAACATTGCCTAATGTATTCCAGCAGGCTTTTTCTGCTGTGCCGTTTCTGGCAGTAGTGTGTGCCATGGCGTTCTATCTCCTTCTTGCATTGGCTGCTCTTACTTCAACAATATCACTACACGAGGTCTCTACGGCTTTTCTTCACGAGAAGTTCGGACTTACACGTGGCAGGGCTGCAACTATCGTGTCTTTGGGATGCTGGATGATAGGAGTGGTCTCATCATTGGCTTTAGGTGAATGGAGCGGATTCAAGATTGCCGGAATGAACTTTTTCGATGCGTTGGATTATCTGACAGCAAAAATAATGTTGCCTGTTTCCGGAATGTTGTCTGCCATATTTGTAGGATGGGTACTGAACAAAGCTATAGTAAAAGGTGAGGCTACCAATTACGGTACATTGAAGTCAACTTATTATCCTCTTTATATTTTCATACTGAAATTTATTGCTCCGGTCGGTATAATGCTTATATTCCTCAATGAATTGGGACTGTTTTAAAAGTTTTTTGGTATATGTGGAACGACTGGTTCTTTTATTCCCGTGGTCAACGTAGGGCAATAATACTTTTGTTGTTTGCTCTTGTACTGCTGATTTGTGTTCTGGCAAGCGGAGTAATTGATAATGACAGGAAGGAAATAAGCGTAAAGACATTGGCTATTGCAGATTCTCTTTATGAAAAGGTTGATAATGACAGACGGGAATGGGAAAATAGCAGAAAAACATACGGAAAATATAAAGATAAGGAACGCAGAGTTATTGTAAAAGAAGCAAAACATCCTTCCGATAGCCTGTGCAACAGGAGGAATGAGTGGAAAACAGATTTTCTGAAATATCCTAAGCAAGAAAAATATTCAGCCGGTATCATTATTGACGTAAATACAGCCGATACATCTATATTGAAGAAAATTCCCGGTATAGGAAGTGTCATATCACGGAACATTGTGAACTACAGAAACCGTTTGGGAGGATTTTATGATGCGCAACAGTTGCTCGAAGTAAAATACGTCGATTCTACATTGCTTAAATGGTTTGAGGTGAAATCAGGTGTTTTTCGTAAAATAAGTGTCAATAAGGCAAGTATTGATGAATTGCGTTCACATCCGTATATGGATTTCTATAAGGCAAAGGCTATTGTCGATTTCCGTCGTAAGCGCGGACCAATTAAGGGAATGTCTCAAATATCAATGTTCAGTGAATTTACGGAAGAAGACATTGATAGACTAATCCATTATTTTTCTTTTGAGTAATTAAGGTTCACCAGCCGTTCAGTAAACGTTCACTGAACGTTTACTGAACGGCTGGTGAACGAAATATATATTATTTCACTGTGTATCCTGCTGCCTTTGCTATCAATTCCGGAATCTGTGTGTTATCAAGTCTTCCGCTGAAATTTTCGGCTCCTGCACCTATTGCAAATACCGGTACGTAGCCTGCCGAGTGTCCGCCGCTTGTCCAACCGATAAGAGCGATTTCGCTTATTATGCGTTTTGCTTCTGCCGCAAGAACTTCATCCTGTGCATATTCGCTTTTCTCCATTTTTACGTTCTGACCTTTCAATGTTTTTTCATATATACCTAAAAGGCGCGTTTCCTGTTCTTTTGAAAGTTTTATCTCATTCCAAAAGCCGAAGTTTTCTTCCAAGGCTGTTTTTACGGCTTCCCAAGGAACATTGTTTTTGTATTTTTTGCGCATCGCATTCAGCACTTTTGTAAATCCGCTTTCGCTTATTTCCTGATTTTCGAGAACTTTCAGATTCAGTCTGTATTCTCCTGTGCCTAAAACAATACCGCCGGTTTCATGGTCGGCTGTTACCACAATAAGTGTTTCTTCAGGATGCTGTTTGTAGAAATTGTATGCATGTTTGATAGCGTTGTCCAAATCCTGTACTTCTCGGAAAGCGGTTGCCGCATCGTTGCTATGGCAAGCCCAGTCTATTTTTCCGCCTTCCACCATCAGGAAGAATCCTTTGCTCAGATCTTTTGAAAGGAAATCTATGGCAGAACGTGTGATATCTTCCAGTGTAAGGTCTTTCTCTGTTCTGTCAATTGCGTATGGAATTGCGCTTCTGTCCTTCGATGATGCTTCTTCACTTTGGAAAAGAATCATCTTGTCGGCTTTTGTGCTTTCGTTTTTATATTCATTATAGCCTCTGGCTATGCGATATCCGTATTCATCAGCCATCTTGTATAGGTTCGTAGCGTTCTTGTCTTTTTTGTTGTCCGGTTCCATAAAATCCGAACCTGCATAGAAATCAAATCCTGCGGCATAAAGATCTGCGCCTATATTATAATAACTGCCGCGACTGGCTTCGTGTGCGTAGAAAACGGCAGGAGTTGCATGGTCAATACTTACACTTGTAGCAATACCGACTCTCTTTCCACTGTTTTTTGCCCATACGGCAACGCTGTTTACCGGAGTTTCAAGATCTTTCAGTACACCTATTGCACCGTTTTTAGTCTTTTTGCCGGTTGCCAATGCCGTACCTGCAGCTGCGGAGTCCGTAACACCGTTTGTGGCGGAGAATGTTGTTGCCACTGTAGAAACGGGGAATTGTGTAAAGCATAATGGCGATATGGCTATTTCCCCTTTAAGTTCGCCCTGGAAAAGTTCTGTTCCCTGTACCTGGTTTACGCCCATTCCGTCACCTATAAAGTAAAACACATATTTAGCCTGCTGTGCAAAGCTCCAATTGCACGAGAGCAATACGAGAGTAAATAATAGATGTAATTTTTTCATTGTCATTTTCATTGTTTCATTGTTTTTTTATGTGTGCAAAAATAATGAATAATTGCTTTTTCATTGGCTTTTAATCTTTTTTTACACTTAAACAGTGGGTTAAAGCGGATATATACAGTTAAATATTACAATTAAATTATATTCTTATGTTGAAAGTCTTTTTTATTGTAGTATTGTCCCTGTTTTTTTTCTCGTGTAATAATGATTCGCAGTTTTCTGAAGATGATATGTCTGTAAGATTGTTTGTTGAAGTAGGAGGTACTCCGTTGTCAAAAACCGTAACATCGGTTGACGGCGGTGTCATTTTCTCCGAAAATGATATTACAGGCATGTTTATGGAGAATGTTGATAATCCTGTTGCGTGGACATACAGAAATGGTAATTGGGAAACAGAGAACACCATGATGTGGGAAAACCGTAATGATGATTTTGAATTTTTGGCATATTATCCGTGCGTAGAAACAGAAGGAATATCCCGTACGGCGGTCCCTATGCCGGACCTTTCTGTACAGACTGGTAATATGGCAGATATAGGTGAAAAAGATTTCCTTGTAGGACGATGTGTAACATCATATTCTGATAATAATGGCATTGTGTCTTTCAGTGGAGAGAATTCTTTTGTACATGTCTATTCTCTTTTGCATCTGAACATTGTCAATGCCGATTTGTCGCAACCATTTTCCATGAAAGAATGTACTTTTTCCGGCGAAGGTATAGTGACTCCGCATGTCTATTCGTTTGACCTGTCGTCAGGAGGTATGAAAAAATCTGTTGGCGAAGATGTGTCAGACCTGCATATTGATGATTTGTCGTCCTTTTCTGCCATTACGGTGCTTATAAATCCTGTAACGCTTGAAACTCCACTACGGTTTACGTTGAGATATACATTTGGAGACAGGGATTATGAGGCATCAGCCGATTTGGGAAAAGTTTTTGCGGCAGGAAGTTTCTCTAAGGTGACACTGAGGGTGGTTGACGGTAAACTTGTTGTGACAGGCAATATGGTGACGGATTGGAATATAATAACATTGGATGATGTAGTGTTAAATGGCACTTTGATGTAAGATAATGTCATTATTTTGTAATACATAAAGAAATTTCTTGTAATTTTGCACCTTCAAAATCATTTAGAAACTCTTTTAATTATTAGTTGCACGTATGAAAGCACTGAAGGGACGGATATTGCGCGACGGAAAATGTTTTGAAGGTGGTATCCTTAAAGTTGACAACTTTATCAATCATCAGATGGACCCTATTCTGATGAAATCCATGGCGGTGGAATTTGTAAGGCGTTTTGCCAGTACGAAGATTAACAAAGTGCTGACTATCGAGGCCAGTGGTATAGCTCCTGCCATTATGGTGGGCTATTTGCTTGAACTTCCTGTAGTCTTTGCCAAGAAGAAGAAACCAAGCACTATGGAGAATATGCTCACCACTACGGTTTATTCTTTCACCAAAGACAGAAATTATGATGTATGCGTAAGCAGCGATTATCTGTGTTCGGGCGACAAAGTGCTTTTCATAGATGATTTCCTTGCCAATGGTAATGCCGCTAAAGGTATAATAGACCTTGTAAATAAGGCCGGTGCCGAGTTGGTCGGTATGGGATTTCTGATTGAGAAATCATTCCAGCATGGAGGCGAACAGCTAAGAAGTATGGGAGTACATGTTGAGTCGCTTGCTATTATCGAAAGCCTTGACAATTGCAAGATCGTTCTTAAAGAAGAATAAAAACTCATAAACTTAAAACTTACAAATTCACAACAAATGGAAAATGAACAGAATGTAGCCCCAGGCGAGGGGCTGATTTACGGACTTAACGACCGCCCGCCTTTGAAGGATACCATTTTTGCGGCTCTTCAGCATCTGCTGGCCATTTTCGTGGCAATCATCACTCCTCCGCTTATCATTGCCGGAGCGTTGGGACTTGATATCGAGACTACAGGTTTCCTTGTTTCCATGGCACTTTTCGCGTCAGGAGTTTCTACTTTTATACAGTGCAGGAGGGTAGGACCTATCGGTTGCGGACTTCTCTGTATTCAGGGAACAAGTTTCTCTTTTATCGGTCCTATTATCTCAGCAGGACTGACAGGAGGATTATCCTCTATCTTCGGAGCTACTATAGCAGCCTCTACTGTGGAGATGCTCATCAGCCGTGTCTTGAAATACACGCGTAAGATTATTACTCCGCTTGTATCCGGTATAGTGGTTACACTTATCGGTATGAGCCTTATCAAAGTAGGTATATCTGCTTGTGGAGGTGGTGTAACTGCGCAGAATGGCGGAACTTTCGGAGCGTTCCAGCATGTGGGACTTGCGGCTCTTGTACTTGTTCTTATCATAATCTTCAACCGCAGTTCCAACCGCTATCTCCGCATGAGTTCCATTGTTATAGGTCTTCTCGTGGGATATGTCGTTGCATGGGCTTTGGGTATGGTGGATTTTTCGTCAGTACAGAGCTATGGAGGTTTCAACATTCCTGTGCCTTTCAAGTATGGCATTTCGTTTGATATCTCTGCCATCATAGGTCTTGGACTTGTATATCTTATCACAGCAATCGAGGCGTATGGCGACGTGACTGCAAACTCTCTTATCTCAGGTGAGCCTGTTGAGGGAGAGAAGTTCGTTAAGCGTGCTTCAGGAGGTATCCTTGCCGATGGTTTCAACTCTATGCTTGCAGGTATTTTCAACTCTTTCCCTAACTCTATCTTTGCTCAGAACAACGGTATGATTCAGCTCACGGGAGTTGCCAGCCGCTATGTGGGATATTTCATTGCGGGTTTCCTTATACTGCTGGGTCTGTTCCCTGCTGTAGGTCTTGTATTCTCGCTTATGCCTGAACCTGTACTTGGAGGTGCCACTCTGCTGATGTTCGGTACTGTGGCAGCTGCCGGAATACGTATTATCGCTTCTCAGAAGATTGACAGAAAGGCTACGTTGGTAATGGCTTTGAGTTTCTCATTCGGTCTTAGTGTGGAACTTGTTCCGGAGATACTTTCGCAGCTACCTGAAACCGTAAAGAACATATTCTCGTCAGGTATCACAACAGGAGGCCTTACAGCAATTCTGGCTAATATTCTTATCAGAATAAAGGAATAATATTGTTTTATAAATGATATAAAAGCGATGACTGCCTTATTTGTGGGCGGTCATCGCTTTTTTTATGCCTGATAATTATTAGTGTAACACGTACGTGTCACACGCGTCACACGAACGTGTTACATGCGTTACACCTACGTGTTACGCTCGTTACACGAACGTGTCACGCTAATTTTGCCGTGTAGTTTACAACAGAAATATTGTATATATAATTTTTTTAGCACTTTGCTTTGCCTGATATTGTCGTTATTTCGTATATTTGAAAAAATAATAACTATGCAATAAAACCTATGTTCCATATATGGTTAAAAAAAACGAAAATATCAGTGCCGGTTTGGAAATGTGTGATTTTTGTATAAACACACACACACACACACACACACACACACACACAATTCACATTATTATATAATATTATTCGCTGCCACAGCGAGTGGCGCGCGTTACGATATTCGGGGCGGAAACTCTTTTTTCAGGAGAGTTTTCTGCCCTTTTCTGTATCCATACTTTGCTTAACCCTAATAACAAAATAAATAAAACATGAGCTTTTTAAGAAAAATAACCGCTTTGGTATTGTTGTTGCTTCTGTTTCTGCCTGTCATTGCGCAGCAGAAAGCAGACACGACCTACACCTTCCGGTTCGTTCCGCAGAAGGATATGTTTTATGTTCCCTGGAATGGGAATGACACAGAACTTGCCCGCCTGCTGGAGTGTATCGAAAAAAACAAAACCACAATTCTTGACGGCAAGCTGCCGCTTTATGTCGATGGCTACTGCAACTCGCTGAGCAGTGAAGCCGAGAACCTTGCCACGGCGAAGATCCGTGCCAACCGTGTGAAATCAGAACTGATTACACGCGCGGAAATAAAAGAGGAGAATTTCATTACCCGCAACCATACGACAGAGGGAGACTTTGTCACTGTGCGCCTGACGGTACCGGTAAAGGAAACAGCTGCGACGGATGCTGATACGGAAGCACGACGCAAGGCAGAAACTGAACGACTGGCAGCCGAGAAGCGTGCCGAACAGGAACGGCTTGCCGAAGAGCAGCGCAAGGCGGAAGAAGCACGACTTGCCGCTGAAAAGGCAGAGGCAGAGAAAGCCGCTCAACAAAACACACTTGCCGACACGCCGTCGGAAACCAA
>CALUIE010000096.1 GCA_944320605.1 uncultured Phocaeicola sp.
CCGCTGCGATTCGAACGCAGGACCCACGCCTTAGAAGGGCGTTGCTCTATCCAGCTGAGCTACGGAACCATCCTTATAATATATTCTGCATTTAAGTGATTCCGCTGCGATTCGAACGCAGGACCCACGCCTTAGAAGGGCGTTGCTCTATCCAGCTGAGCTACGGAACCATCCTTAATTGCGGTGCAAATGTAGATGTAATTTTTTAATTATACAAGTGTTTTTTATTCCTTTTTTCCTATTTTATATGTTTACCTTAGAATTTAATGTGATTTTGTTCTTAATTCATTATACAGTTCTTGGAATTCTCAGTATTATACTGAGTATGGCAAATACACATAAAACTATTGGATAATACAAATATTCCATTATGCTTAGTGGAGATACGGAAGCCAATTCTGCTGCGATAAGCATTTGTGCGCCGTATGGAATAATTCCCTGTATTACACACGAGAAAATGTCAAGTATGCTTGCACTTCTTCTTTTGTCTATCTTATATTCATCTGCTATTTCTGCTGCCAGAGGGCCTACTGTTATTATGGCTATAGTATTATTGGCTGTACATACATTTGCAAGGCTTACCAATGCGGCAATGCTGAATTCTGCCCCTCGTATTCCTTTCACCTTTTTGGTCAGTTTATGTAGTATATAGTCCACACCTCCGTTGAAACGTATCAGTTCAAGCATACCTCCTGCCATAAGGGTAATGATTATAAGCTCTCCCATACCTGTTATTCCTTGTCCCATGGAACCAAACCAACCAAAGAAATCGAATGTGCCATACATTATACCTATTATTCCTGTTGAAATTATTCCAAGCAGTAGTACGAGCATAACGTTCATACCTGCTATGGCTGTAACCAATACTATTATATAAGGTATAACCTTTCCCCATTCTATGTTTGCGGCCGGTGCGGTTGTTTCTACATTGTTTCCGTAAAAAATATAATAGGCGAAAACTAAAACAGCGGCAGGAAGCGCAATAAGCATATTCATTCTGAATTTGTCTTTCATCTGGCAACCTTGTGTTCTTGTAGCTGCAATGGTGGTGTCCGAAATGAAAGAAAGATTGTCTCCAAAGAAAGCTCCTCCTATTACAAGCGCAGTCATAAATGGTATTCCTACATCCGTCTTGTCCGCTATACCGACAGCTACCGGTATAAGGGCAACTATAGTTCCCACTGAGGTCCCTATAGACAGTGATATAAAACATGATGCCAGAAAAATACCTGCAAGCAGCAGACTGTCAGGTAGAAGATGAAGTGTTAGGTTTACTGTGGCGTCTATGGCTCCCATGGCTTTGGCGGATTGTGCGAAGGCACCTGCCAGGATAAAAATCCATATCATCATCATGATGTTTTTGTTTGCTGCGCCGGTAGAGTATTGTATTATTCTGTCATTCAGGCTAAGTCCTTTGGTGGTGGCTACTGCATAGATTGAGGCTACAAGGAATGCCACTGTGATTGGAACTTTATAGAAATCGTTTACTATAACTGACGTCACCAGATATAGGCACAGAAAAACAACAAGGGGCATCAAGGCTGCCCCATTAGGTTTATTTATAATAGGTGTGAGTTTGTTCAGGTTCATTATATGTATTTCAGATATTATTTGTCCTTACGTGTGCATCGAGATAGAAGTCAATATTTTCTTTTGAAATAAGTGTTATTGGCATATAGTTGTATGGTTTGACTTCTTTTTTTAAAATCAGATGCTCAAACAGACATTCTATTGAACTTTGTCCTTGCTCCGTAGGTTGTTGTGCTATGATGAAATCTATACTCCCGGCTTTCAGGCATTTTACGTTTCTTCTTAGAAGATCATATCCCATCATCTTGAATCCTTTGCGTTTTATCTTCTGCATGTATTCGCCAATGATGTATGCCTTGGAATTGAATGTAATGCCACAATTTACTTCAGGATGAGCCGAGAAGAACTCTTCCATTAACTTTTCGTTGTTCTCCGGATTCTTTACATAGAAATTCAACTCGTACAACTTTATTCCCGGACAGTTATTCCTTATATATTCACGGAAACCTTCTTCACGGTTCCTTTGCTGGTTTGATCCGAGCTTTCCACCATAAATAAGTCGGAAAATTACTACAGGTTCATTATGCTCTGCCATGAGACTCAGAATGCGGGCTGCAAAATATCCGCTGCTGTGTGAGTTCTGTCCGTAAAAACTTAAAGGATTTAATGATTTTATGTTTGAGTCAATAAATATGAAAGGTATATTTTTTTCTTTCAGCTGCAAGGCTGTTGATTTTGTTTCTTCTTCAGAACTTGGAGCCATTATTACTCCGTCCGGCATTGTTTCAATCATTTTTTTTCCGGCTTCGGCAAATGCTCCTGACTCGTATTGGTCATAATATGAGATGTTTAGTCTGATATTGAAATCCTTATACGTGCTTACGGCATGTTTCATTCCGGCTTCAATATCCATCCAGTAGTCCTCCTGCGTATGTAACGGGAGCAGACATGTAAGGTTATATTTTTTGTTGGATGCCAATGCGCTGGCATACATGTTGGGCTGGTAATTCATCTGTTCCAGAATCTCTTCAACTTTTTTCTTGCTTGCCTCCGATACCCCTGATCTTCCATGTATTACTCTGTCAACTGTTCCAACAGAAACCCCCGCTTTTATGGCTATGTCCTTTATACGTATTCTTTCAGACTTGTTTTCTCTCATATTTACACCTTATTATATATGCCGTAGTATGAATAATGACGGAAATAAAATTTTTTCGATACAAAACTACAACTTTTTTTGGTATTATGAAAATATGTTGTACCTTTGTGTGCGCACACGGATTGATTTCTTAATCAATATCAATTGCGTATGGTAAACGGATGAATTAATAAACCTATTTCAATAAAAATATTTATTATGGCAAAAATTGTTACACTTGGAGAAATTATGTTGAGATTATCCACTCCGGGTAATACTCGTTTCGTTCAGTCAGATTCATTTGATGTAGTTTATGGTGGTGGCGAAGCTAACGTAGCTGTAAGCTGTGCAAATTATGGTCACGATGCATACTTCGTAACTAAACTTCCTAAACACGAAATCGGACAGTCTGCTGTAAATGCACTTCGCAAGTATGGCGTTAAGACTGACTTTATCGCTCGTGGTGGCGACCGTGTAGGTATCTACTATCTTGAGACTGGTGCTTCAATGCGTCCAAGTAAGGTTATCTATGACCGTGCTCACTCTGCAATCGCTGAAGCTGATCCATGTGATTTTGACTTTGATGCTATTATGGAAGGTGCTGACTGGTTCCACTGGTCAGGTATTACTCCTGCTATCTCTGACAAGGCTGCCGAACTTACAAAACTTGCTTGTGAGGCTGCTAAACGTCACGGTGTAACAGTTTCTGTTGACCTTAACTTCCGTAAGAAACTTTGGACTAAGGAAAAAGCTCAGTCTATTATGCGTCCTTTGATGCAGTATGTTGACGTATGTATCGGTAACGAGGAAGATGCTGAACTTTGTCTTGGATTCAAACCTGACGCTGACGTAGAAGGTGGTAAGACAGACGCAGAAGGCTACAAAGGTATCTTCACTGCAATGGCTAAGGAATTTGGATTCAAATATGTAATCTCTACTCTTCGCGAATCATTCTCTGCAACTCACAACGGTTGGAAAGCTATGATTTACAACGGTGAAGAATTCTATACTTCAAAACGTTATGACATTGATCCTATCATCGACCGTGTAGGTGGTGGTGACTCATTCTCTGGTGGTATTATCCACGGATTGCTTACTAAGCCTAACCAGGGTGCTGCTCTTGAATTCGCAGTTGCTGCTTCTGCATTGAAGCATACTATCAACGGCGACTTCAACCTTGTTTCTGCTGAAGAAGTTGAAGCTCTTGCAGGTGGTGACGCAAGCGGTCGTGTACAGCGTTAATATTTAAATCTTTTTAAAAGTATATTCAAAATGGCAAAATTCGATAAAGTTGCGGTATTGAACAAGATTGGTTCTACCGGTATGGTTCCTGTATTCTATCACAAAGATGTAGAAGTTGCAAAGAAGGTTGTAAAGGCTTGCTATGACGGTGGCGTTCGTGCATTCGAATTCACAAACCGTGGTGACTTTGCACACGAAGTATTTGCTGAAGTAGTTAAATACGCTGCAAAGGAATGTCCTGAAATGGCTATGGGTGTAGGTTCAGTAGTTGATCCTGCTACTGCTGCTCTTTACATTCAGCTTGGTGCTTGCTTCGTTGTAGGCCCATTGTTCAATCCTGAAATTGCTAAGGTATGTAACCGTCGTCTTGTAGCTTACACTCCAGGTTGCGGTACTGTATCTGAAGTAGGTTTCGCTCAGGAACTTGGTTGTGACTTGTGCAAAGTATTCCCAGGTGATGTTTACGGTCCTAACTTCGTTAAGGGTATGATGGCTCCGATGCCATGGTCTAAACTTATGGTAACAGGTGGTGTAGAACCATCTAAAGAAAACCTTACTGCATGGATCAAGGCTGGTGTATTCTGTGTAGGTATGGGTTCTAAGCTGTTCCCTAAAGATAAGGTTGCGGCTGAAGACTGGGCATACGTAACAAACAAATGTGCTGAAGCTCTCGGCTATATTGCAGAGGCCAGAAATAAGTAATAAAAGGTTATAAAAGGTGTATTTATGAAACACCGGTGTGCCTGTCGTTCTCGGCAGGTGTGCCGGTGTTTCTTTATTAATATACTTTATCTTTTTCTGTAAAGTTTGTCTATAAGGTCATTTCTTCCCATACGCCTCAACTCGTTGATAATGTTCTTTCTTTCTTCAGGCTTGTACCAGAAGAAGAACATGCGTTGCGCAAGTTTTTCTTTCTGCGTTTTGGCTGAGAAGATTGATTCGAGGGTATAAGGATGGTAACTTGTGTACCAAGCTTCTGTAGCTACAGTCATAGGGGTAGGAGTGAAGTCCTGAATCTGTTCCAGATGGAAGTCAAGCCTTTTGGTTATAACTGCCAGTTCTGCCATATCCTCGGCTGTACATCCTGGGTGACTGCTTATGAAGTATGGTATAATCTGTTGACGCAGATTATGCTCTGTATTTATTCGGTCGAATATCTTTTTGAACCTTTCAAACTGTTCGAACGGAGGTTTGCGCATGACGTAAAGCACTTTGTCGCTTGTGTGCTCAGGTGCTACCTTCAGTCGTCCGCTCACGTGTTTAATTATCAGCTCGCGGGTGTATTCCTGAGTGCTTTTGTTTACAGCCGGGTCCTTACTTTCGTGCAGAAGCAAGTCGTATCGGACACCGCTGCCTATAAAGCTCTTTTTAATTCCTGGAAGTGCATCTACGGCATGATAGATGTCCAGCAGTGGCCTGTGGTCTGTATTCAGATTAGGGCATATCTTGGGATGAATGCACGAAGGGCGTTTGCACCGGCGGCACAAATTCTCGTCTTTTCCTCTCATGGCATACATGTTGGCAGACGGGCCTCCAAGGTCGCTCAGATAACCCTTGAAATCTGGCATTTCTGTTATCGCTTTCACCTCCTTAAGAATACTTTCCTTGCTTCGGCTTACTATGAATTTACCCTGATGTGCCGATATGGTGCAGAATGCGCATCCTCCGAAACATCCTCTGTGGAGATTGACGGAGAATTTAATCATATCGTATGCCGGAATACGTTTGTTCTTGTATTTCGGATGCGGAAGGCGTGTATATGGAAGGTCGAACGACATATCAAGCTCGCCCTGAGTCATTGGCGGATAAGGCGGATTTACTACTACCACTTTCTTGCCCGACTCCTGGATAATCCTCTGTGCTGCATATTTGTTCGATTCCTCTTCTATATGTCTGAAGTTTTCAGCTTGTTTCTTCTTGTCTTTCAGGCATTCCTCATGAGAGTAAAGCTTTAAGTCATTTTCTTCAGGTTTGAATTCTTCCTTTTTGCATACATACGCAGTCTGAAGAATATCTGTCGGTATGGTTGGATTTTCAGACATGTGTTTGCACAAGTCAGTGATAGGCTTTTCTCCCATACCGTAAATCAGCAGGTCTGCTCCGGAGTCAATCAGAATGGACTGTCTGACCTTGTCCTGCCAGTAATCGTAGTGGGTAAGACGGCGCAGTGAGGCCTCTATTCCGCCTATGATGACTGGTACATCGGGATAGAGTTTCTTCAATATTTGTGAATATACTATAGTAGGATATTCCGGGCGCATGTCATGTCGTCCGTCAGGAGTATATGCGTCTTCGCTTCGCAAACGCTTGTTGGCAGTATATTTGTTCACCATACTGTCCATACATCCGGCAGATATTCCGAAGAAGAGTCTTGGCTTTCCCAGTTTCTTGAAGTCGCGAAGGTCGTCACGCCAGTTTGGCTGTGGTACGATGGCAACTTTAAGTCCTTGAGCTTCAAGCATTCTTCCTATCACGGCAGCTCCGAATGACGGATGGTCAACATATGCGTCACCACTGAACAGAATGACATCGAGTTCATCCCATTCTCTAAGCTCTACTTCTTTCTTGGTTGTAGGCAACCAGTCCGTTAGATTATGTTCTTTCAAGATTTATTCTTCTGTTTCTTCGATATTACCTTTTTCTCTCTCCCAGTTTATGTATAGCATGATGAGCTGATGCAGGCCGAAAGCTTTCATATTGTCATGATAAATAACATTCAGGCAGAGGTCCAGCAAGTCCTTACAGTCGTTCTCAGACGAGCCTATAAGTGAACGGATGTTTAGTTTAAGTTTTTCCAACACGCTTTCGTCAACTATACCGTTGCTGTCAATAAGTTGCTGGAACAGAGAATATTTTTCGATTGTTTTGAGATTTTCTTCCGAAATGTTCAGGCTTCTTGTACCTGAAGGATTAGCTTGAATTGTAAACATAGTTTTATGGGTTTATGTTGTTAATAGGACAAATATAGTAAGAAGTCTTGAATATTTAGCGATAAAATGTTTTTAAATGCTGTTTGAGTCTTGTATATTTTAAATGGTTTTCTATGAGTTGAAAAAACAGCCCAAGAATATGTAATAAATACATAGACCTGGGCTGAGAGAAGAATAATATGTTTTTTTAATCTTTAGCCTGATGAACTGTAAGTTGTGGGAATGGGAATCCGATGCCTTCTTTATTGAATGTTTCATAAACCTTTTTGTTGAAGTCGAAATAAACATCCCAATAGTTGGCTGTAGATGCCCATGCGCGTACTTTTATGTCAACACTGCTTGCAGACAGTGCTCCAAGACCTATAAATGGTGCAGGGTCTTTGAGTATTCTTTCGTCTTCGTTTATAAGACGTTCGATTACTGCTTTTACCTTTTCGAAATCTTCACCGTATTCAACTCCGATTACCCATTCGGCACGTCTTGTGTCCTGTTTGCTGTAATTTACAACAACATTACTGCTCATAGAGCCGTTTGGAACGTAAATTATCTTATTGTCAACGGTTGCAAGAATTGTGTGGAAAATCTGTATTTCCTTTACTGTACCGCTTGCGCCGGGACCGTCAATAAAGTCGCCTACCTTGAAAGGCTTGAATACAAGGATTATGAGTCCGCCTGCAAAATTTGAGAGATTGCCTGAAAGAGCCATACCGATAGCGACACCGGCAGAAGCAAGTATTGCTGCAAAACTTGTGGTTTCAACACCCAGACGGGCTATTACTGCAAATGCAAGGATTAGGTTAAGTGTAATGCTTAAAAGACTTTTCAGGAATGTCTTGACACTGACTTCAAGTTTGCGCCTTTCTAGGAATTTTGTAAGAAGTTTGCCTATTTGTTTGATAAGGAAACGTCCGATTACATATATCAGAATAGCTCC